>JABHWT010000027.1 GCA_018657645.1 Halieaceae bacterium
CACGCCGCGGTGCTGGGTACTCTCGCCGGATATACGGTAAAACTTGGATTCGGTAATTTTCAGTTGTCCCTCTGTCAGCGGAACCAGAGTTTGTACCGTCCCCTTACCAAATGATTGGTCTCCCACCACGATGCCACGTTGGTAATCCTGTATTGCGCCGGCAAATATTTCTGAGGCAGATGCACTAAGCCTGTCCACCAGAACGACCAAAGGGCCCTCGTAAAATGCGCTGCGAAGGCGTTTGCCATCGCGCCATACACGGCGGGAAGAGTGGCGGATTTGCACTGTGGGCCCATACTCGATAAACAGGCCGGTTAAGTCGTTGGCCTCCTGTAAGGAACCGCCGCCATTTGCCCGCAGGTCGATAACGATTCCCTCGACCTCGTCCTTCACCAGTTGGTCCAGAAGCTTCTTCACGTCACGCGTAGTACTCTTATAATCCTTGTCGCCTCGGCGCATGGCGTCGAAATCGATATAAAATGCCGGAATATCAATCACCCCAACTTTCATCGTCGTGTCGCCGTTGGGAATATCAAGAACGTGCTTCTGTGCGGACTGCTCCTCGAGTTTGACCTTATTGCGTACGATAGTAATGGTTTTCCGAGTGTCGGCTGCCTCGCCTTTGGCCGGGATAATTTCGAGTCTGACGATTGAATCCTTGGGACCGCGAATAAGCTGTACAACCTCATCCAGACGCCAGCCAATGACATCCTCCATGTCGCCGGACTCACCCTGACCCACGGCGACGATTTTATCGGATGGCTTGAGTTCGCCCTGCTTATCTGCGGGACCTTTGGCGACCAATCGAGCGACCTTGGTGTAGTCATCCTCCAGCTGTAATACAGCGCCAATACCTTCCAGAGAAAGACTCATGCTGATGTTAAAGTTCTCGGATCGACGTGGAGACAGGTAATTCGAGTGCGGGTCGTACAGCTCGGTGAGCGAGTTGGCATAGATTTGGAACACGTCCTGGCTATTGTATTGCCTGACTCGCTTCAGTTGATTGGTGTAGCGCTTGAGCAGAGTCGGAACAATTTCTTTCTCTTCTTTCTCGGCCAGTTTCAGGCCCAGCACCTGGTTTTTGATCAGCTTGCGCCAGGCCTCGTCCAACTCTTCGGTGCTGTTTGCCCAGGATCTGCCTTCCACATCCAGCGGATAGCTCTCCTCGACGGTGAAGTCCATTTTGGCGTAGGCTTCGGGCAGTGAGGCAATGACGCTCTCCAGGCGGTCCTGCAAGCGTTGCTGATAGCGATCAAAGATTTTATAGCCGGCATCCAGTTTACCCTTGCGTAGCTGCACCTCAAGAGATCGCCGGTATTGCTCAAACTCCTCCACATCGCTGGCAATAAGGAACATCTTTCCGCTGTCGATACGAGCTATATAGTTGTCCAGGTGCTGGGAAGCCAGATCTCTATCGTACTTAAGCTTGGCGTAGTGACGTCCCTCCAGCTGCTCGATCATTTCGATCATGGTTTCGCGTTGGCTGTCGGAATACTCGATGTAGGCCCAACTCTGGCAGGCCACAAGAGCTAAAATCAGGCCCATCGAAAGAGCCTTCAGGGGTAACCGAACGCTGTGCAGCGCGCTGAAGCAGAGATGTAGTTTCAAGAGTGACTCACTTTCCATAATGTCAAGGTTCAAGTGTAACCCCGTTATCGCTGGGGTCAAACACCTGATTTTAGATGCTTCACAAGGGAAAAAGTTCTGTTGGAGGGATTTCCAACACCGACTTGGGTGGTTTTAGACAGGAAAATTCAACTTTTTTGCCAGCTTCTGCAATGGCGATGTCTGATCATGGTAAACGGGCTTGCAAAGGGCTTGCGCCTAAGTCAGGTATATAATATATTGAACGCTCGTTATGTAAGTTGCCAGATACGCCAAGAAACGATGATGCGGGGCCATGCGGGCCCACGGCAGGCGACACAAACACTCTCCAAGCTCAGCCAGGAGGAATCGACATGCGCGCAGAACGCTTTGCTGTCGAAGCACAGACGCTCGAAAATCCCGATGCCGGGATTTGGAAGCAGATTACGCAGCAGAAAATAGCGTTGGTCCCAGCCCCCGTCGGCATGCAACCGTCCAAATATATCATTGGCAAGTGGAAAGATGGCGACTTCGGCAAAGTCAGCGCCCTCGGTATCCAGGCGATTCACAATGGTAGGGAGCTGGCCTTTCGCCTCGAGTGGGACGATGAAAACCCGGATGAAGAGCGCAAGGACAATACCCATTTTCCCGATGCCGCAGCCCTGCTGTTCCCGCTCACTGAAAACGCGTCAGTTTTTATGGGCGGAGAAAATGACCCCACCAATATCTGGTTCTGGCGCGCCGACCGCCCCGATGCCGCTCGCAATAACGTAGCGACCGGTATAGGCACCTCCCGGGTAACGGAGGAGGGAGCGATTGCTACCCGGGCAGTGCATAGTGATGGTCGATGGCGCCTGGTGTTTCGCCGCACTCTGGTCACAGCCAATGCCGATGAACAGGAGGCGCAATTCAGGGTGGGTGAGAAGATCAATCTGGCCTTTGCAGTATGGGAGGGCAGCAACGCCGAGCGCGGTGGCTTGAAATCCTTTTCTCCCAACTGGCTGGAAGTGACGCTGGCGGAATAATAGGGCCTAGGTAGCTGTCCGAGAAGAGGCTGCCTACTGCGGAAAATCCATTTTGGCCCATTTATCCGCTCATTTTGCTTAAATAGGAACCGCTGTTGGCGCAAAGTGATCGAAAAAATGAACTTAGAATGGTTTTCCCTCGCTACGGCCCCTATTCTCGGACAGCCACCTAGGAGTTTACCGATGAACGAAGCAGAATTAATCGGCCGTGACCACGACGGCAAGCTCCACCGGTCAAAGCGAC
>JABHWT010000026.1 GCA_018657645.1 Halieaceae bacterium
CCGCCTGCCATTCAGACCAGGACTGGCTTTCCAGCGGAAACTCCTTCGCCAATGCGGGCACTGTTTCGTTTAAGGCTATGTTCATCCACTCCCGGTCGCGACCGAACAGCGAATACTCTACAGAGGGGAACTGGCCAAGATGAAAGTGGACCAGACGCTCCCACTCTATCTCGCTGCGACGCTGAAGAGCAAAACGCGCACTGGTGTGGCAGCGACCACACATAACCACCAGATCTGGATCAAACCCCTCCTCCACTCGATTCAAATCCTGCTCTATCAGGTAGCGATAGGGAGCCGCCTCCTGCGGCGCCAATCCCTGGGTATCAGCCAATTGCTTGACCAACTCGTGGATGCCACTCTGGGCAATGGGAATGTCGAGGCCGCTCAATTTGAATCCGTGCATTAGTCGCATTCGGTTAATGCTCATTTCCCAACCTTCGGGGGATTTGCGCTGCTGGCTAATACGGCTGAGGCTGCCATCCTCACCGGGGATGTGGCACCCGGCACACTGGGCAAAGACAATATCCTCGGATTTGTCTCCCGACGACTCGGCCTGGGCTTGCTGCACAACCATGAGAGAAAATAGCAGCAGGATGCTGTGAAGTGCGTAGCGTAATATCATGAGTTCCCCCAACGGCACGCCGCCGCCGAGTCACCTTCAATCGGCAGGCGCGCAAAAGTAGTACGATAGACCTAATTATCGAGTCAAATCTAAACCCTTATCCCTCGGGGTGTCAAGGAAAAACGGTCGAAACTGTGTTCGACTGACCTCAGGCGGGTATCTCACCCTCCATTACCAACCACAGAAACGACTGCTGGGCCATCTTTACCAGGTTCCCGGTTTCCTTGTTCCAGGGCTTGCGGTAACCGATAAAAACCGTATGCCCCTCTATGGATGAACTGATAAACAGCGCCAGACGCCGCGCCTGATCGGCGCTAAGCGCAGGATTCATGTCGCATATAATATCGACCAATACCTGACGATAGCGGTCATACATAGCGTCCATGGCCTTTGTAACCCCCTTCTGGTGGTTTGACAAAGACCACAGTTCGGGAAAAAAGACCGTGGTGTGTTTGGTGCCAAGGTCAGTAATGACCTCCTCGATAATCGCCAGAAACTGCTCCTGGGGCGTGCCGTGTCGGCGAATTTCAATGAAGCTGTCCAGGTACCCCTGTATTACCCTATCGAGCATCGCCTCCACCAGCATGTCCTTGCTGGGGAAGTAATACTGCAGATTGCCAATGCTGATACCGGCGGAGTCCGCGATTTTACGCAGGGATAAATTGTAGTAGCCGCTGTTGATCAGCAGGTTGTATGCGGCGTCCAGAATAGTGTCTTTGCGGTCCTCGCCCTTTTTATAACTGCCGCGCTTGGAGCCTTTTTTTCTTACCTTCACCGTCCGCGAGTCTCCCCTTCCCATACCACGGGGATAAACCCGGGCGCTGTGCACTCATTGGTATTATACCCAATTTCATACAGTTGACCCATTAATTTAACTCTAGTAGAGTCGATCACCCCGTTAATCCAAACCATAAAGGGTGTGATGCCGATGAATATATCCACTAAAACCAAGCTGGCCATGGCCCTGGCAATACAGCTGCCGTTGCTCGCGAGCGGCATTCATGCCGCCGTGCTCGAAGAGGTGATGGTCACCGCGCAAAAGCGCGAGCAGAGCGCCCAGGATGTGGGTATTTCAATTACCGCCTACACCGGCGAACAGATGGAGCAACTGGGATTTACCAACGCCCAGCAGGTCACCGCCATGGCACCGGGCGTCCATACCGTGCAACCAAACGGCGAGGCCAACTACGCCATCGGCATACGCGGTGTTGCCAGTAGTGACTTCACTACCAATGTGGAGAGCCCGGTGGCCCTTTACATTGATGAGGTGTATATCAGCCAGATGTCCGGCGCAGGCTTCGCCCTGTTTGACATGGAGCGCGTGGAAATACTGCGGGGCCCCCAGGGTACCCTGTTTGGTCGCAATGCGACCGGCGGCTTGATCCATTACATTACCAAGAAGCCCACCGAGGGAATGGAGGGCTACGTCAAGGGCACCATTGGAGATTACGACCAATACAAGGTAGAAGGTGCCGTTGGCGGCGGCTCCGATAAGGTAGCCGTGAGATTATCCGGTTCCTACAATCGCGCCGATGGCTACATTACAAACCGACTGGATCCCGGCACCGACCTGAACAATGCCGATGATACCTCCTACCGACTCCAGGTTCTTTTTACTCCCAGCGAGGACATCGAGTTTCTGTTCAATGCACGAGGTGCAGACCAGGACATCGACACCGGCTTTTTTGAAAATGTCTCCTCGATAAGAGCGGGGGAACTGACACCCAACGAATTTAACCCAGTACTTGGATACATCGACAACGACGGCGATGTGTTTGCCGGCGACTACGATGACCCCGGTTACAACGACCTCGAGACACGTGGCTATACCGGCACCCTGAAATGGAGCTTTGACAACTTCACCCTGACCTCGATCACCGATTTCTCCACTGTGGAGCGGAAGTACATTGAAGATTCCGATGCTTCTCCTGCGCCGGTATTTAACTTTTTCCTGAACACCGATGCCGAGCAATTCTCCCAGGAAATTCGTCTCGATGGCGAAACTGATAGCTTTAAGTGGGTGGCTGGCTTCTATTACATGGACCTGGACATACAGGATTCCAACGGCGCGATTACCGATCCGTTCATCGGTCCGGTCTACGATGAGATAGGTATACCGCGTACCCCGGGTTCCGAAGCGGGGTTGAACAACCCCTATCGCTCGGAACTGGAATCAATGTCAGTGTTTGGTCAATTGGAATTTGCGCTCTCCGATTCAGTGAACCTGATCGTCGGCGGGCGATACATCGACGATGAAAAGGACTTCAGCTACTCCATCAACGCAGTAGAGTTTGTCGATCCCGAGGCAAAAGACTTCGATGCCTCGGGCAATCTGGCCCAGATGATTGAGCTGGCCGCCTATGCAGGTGACCGGAGCGACAAAGAGTGGTCCGCCCGCGCACAACTGGACTGGTCCATGTCCGAGGACACCATGCTCTACACCAGCTGGAACCGGGGCGTAAGAGGGGGCGGCTACAATGCGCCGATCTTCCCCCTGAGTCCGCCTTTGGGTTACGACGACCCAACCATGACCTACGACCCGGAACAGCTGGACGCCTACGAGTTTGGCTTCAAGGGCTCCTACCTCGATGGCAAAATGCGCATGAATGGCGCGGTCTATTACTATGATTACGCCGATTACCAGGCCTTCTACATTACCGGCATCGATACCATCACATTCAACACCGACGCCGACAGTATAGGTGGAGAACTGGAAATACAGGCCTCACCGACCGAGGGCCTGGATATTTTACTGGGCTTTGCCTACAACGATGTAGATGTCGACCTGCCAGGTGGCGATGGACCCTCGATTCAGTCGCCCAAGTTGAACATGAACGCGCTCATCCGTTACGAGTGGCCCGCCTTCGGTGGTAGCATTGCGATTCAAGGCGATGTTGTTTATCGCGACGAGGTTCGCTTTGCCCTGATCGACGCCGAGACCCTCACTCAGGATGGGTATGCTGTGAGCAACGCCTCGGTGACCTATACGACCGACGACGGCAAGTGGCAGGCGTCCGCTTATGTCCACAACCTGACCGACAAGGAATACAAAGTGCAGACCTTTGACCTGTCCGGCATGGATGTGTTTGGCATGACCGAGCAGTACTACGGCCGCCCACGCTGGTGGGGCGTATCACTGGCCTATCGCTGGGGCGAGTAACGCGGTGCCCCAGAGCTACGAATCCCTGCGGGAATCCTTCCGCTGGGAGCGTCCCGAGCGATTCAATTTTGCCCGGGACGTCATCGACCGCTGGGCGGCGCAGGACGAGGACAAGTTAGCTATCCACTGGGTGGACGATGCCGGTGCAGAACTCACTCGCAGTTTCGCCCAGATTGCAGAGGCCTCGTGTCGTGTTGCCAATTTGCTTAGCGCAGCGGGCGTACAGCGCGGCGACACAGTGGTCTTGATCCTGGGGCGCCAGTTAGCCTGGTGGGAAGTGTTTACCGCCTGTTTGCGAATGGGCGCGGTGGTATCGCCCGGCACCACCCAATTGTCTTCCAAGGATATGGCCTACCGAATTAATGCGGCCGAGGCAACCTGCGTTGTTACCGACCCCGCCTGTGCCGACAATGTGGATGCCATTTTAGATCAATGCCCCAGCCTCAAGGCCAGGGTACTGGTATCCGGCGAGCGACCCGATTGGGTGGATTACGCCACGGAGCTAGAGGCGAGTTCGGCCGACTTTGAAACCGCAGACACCCTGTCTGACGAAAACGCACTGTGTTACTTCACCTCCGGTACTACCGGGTTTCCCAAGATGTGCATTCACAATAACCTCTATGGGTTGGGGCACACTACCACCGGGCGATTCTGGCTGGACCTGAAAGAGGACGACCTGCACTGGAATCTCAGTGATACAGGGTGGGCCAAGGCAGCATGGAGTAGTTATTTTGGTCCCTGGCTGTGCGGCGCTGCACTGTTTGTACATTACAGCCCGGGGTTTGATCCCGCCAGAAGTCTGGAATTGTTGTCCCGCTATCCCGTTACCACCTTTTGCGGGGCACCGACTATTTACCGCATGTTCGTGCAGCAGGATTTACAACAATACGAATTCCCCACCCTGCGCCATTGTGTGGCCGCCGGTGAACCGCTGAACCCTCAAGTCATCAATGTATGGAAAGATGCCACCGGGCTTACCATACGCGACGGGTACGGTCAGACCGAGACGGTTATCCTGTGTGGAAATATGCTGGGCTTTGAACCCCGCTTTGGCTCAATGGGCAAACCCATGCCCGGTATAGATCTTGCGGTTATAGACGATCAGGGATTGGAACTCCCCGCCAACACCGAGGGCGATATTGCACTGCGAATAAAACCCGATGCACCGGTGGGTTTATTTAAAGAGTACAAGAACGAACCGGATAAAACCGCCGCCAGCTTCAAAGGAGACTGGTATATCACCGGTGACCGTGCGACGGTTGACGAGGATGGATACTTCTGGTTCGTCAGCCGTTCGGACGACGTCATTTTGTCATCGGGCTACCGCATTGGCCCCTTCGAAGTAGAAAGCGCCCTGCTGGAGCACGCGGCTGTAGCCGAGTCCGCTGTGGTATCCAGCCCCGACCCGGACCGGGGAGAGGTGGTCAAGGCCTTTGTTAAGCTCGCCCCAGGCTACACGCCCGGTGACGAGTTGATAAAAACGCTGCAGGCACATGTCAAAGCCGTGACGGCGCCCTACAAGTACCCCAGAAAAATAGAATTCATTGACGAATTACCCAAGACGGTCAGTGGCAAAATCAGGCGCGTTGAGTTGCGCGATGGTGAGTGGCAAAACGCGTCGTAGTGGGTTCACAACATTCGGTTTCAATACACAGGATTGATGCGCTATGGCCGGTCTAACCTCCAGTTTGAGCCACGGGCCCGGCGACCAGGCCCTGCTACGACAAACCATCGGTGAATGCTTCGATCAGACGGCTGATCGCTACCCCGACCGGGAAGCCCTGGTGGTCAAACATCAGGCCATTCGCTGGACCTACGCACAGTACCGGAAACAGATAGATAAGCTGGCCACCGGACTACTGACGCTGGGCATTCAACCCGGAGACCGGGTCGGTATATGGGCACCTAACTGCTATGAGTGGTGCGTCACCCAGTTCGCCACCGCCAAAATCGGCGCCATTATGGTATGCATTAACCCCGCCTATCGTAACTATGAGTTGGAGTATGCCCTGAACAAAGTGCAGTGCAGGACTATCATCACCGCCGAGAGTTTCAAAACAAGCAATTACCTTCAAATGCTAGTGGACCTGGCACCTGAGCTTACACATTGCAGCCCGGGCCAGCTTAATTCGGAGAAATTACCTCACCTGGAAAGCGTAGTGCGAATGGGCGATGACGAGACCCCCGGCATGTTCAACTTCTCCGACATTATGGAGCGCGGCACACAGGCCCAGTACACGCAACTGCAAGAATTGGCAGCCACCCTTTCCCCCGATGATGCCATTAATATCCAGTTCACCAGCGGCACCACGGGGAACCCCAAAGGCGCCACTCTCACCCACTACAATATACTGAACAATGGCAAACTGGTGGGTGACGGCATGCGTCTCACAGACACGGACCGGCTGTGTATCCCGGTACCCCTTTACCACTGCTTTGGTATGGTCATGGGTAATTTGGCCTGCATAACCCACGGTTCCGCGGCCATATTTCCCGACGATGCTTTCGACCCAAAATCCACCCTGGAGACTGTCGCTTCGGAGCGATGTACTGCGCTGCACGGGGTACCGACAATGTTCATCGCGGAACTGGACTACCCCGACTTTGACCAGTACGAACTTGGGTCCCTGCGCACCGGGATTATGGCGGGTTCCAGCTGTCCAGTAGAGACCATGAACCAGGTCATCGAACGCATGCACATGGAAGATGTGTTGATCGCCTACGGTCAAACCGAGACCAGCCCGGTGAATCACATGACCGCCCCCGATGACCCCATCGACAAACGGGTGGCCACCGTCGGCAGAACAGGCCCCCATCTGGAAGTTAAAATAACCGATGAGGAACAAAACACCTTGCCAGTGGGTGCACCCGGCGAAATATGTGTGCGCGGTTACTCGGTCATGAAAGGCTACTGGGACGATGCCGCCAGAACTCAGGAAACAATCGACGACGAGGGCTGGTTACACTCCGGTGATATTGGAATTATGGACGAGGAGGGGTTCGTCCAGGTGGTGGGTCGGATCAAGGACATGATTATTCGGGGCGGCGAGAATGTCTATCCTCGAGAGGTCGAGGAGTTTCTCTTTACCCACCCCGCCATTGCGGATGTACAGGTGTTTGGCGTGCCTCACGAAAAATACGGTGAACAGGTTTGCGCCTGGATAAAGCTCCAGGACGGCGTTGAACTGTCGGAGCAGGATGTGAAAGATTTTTGCAGCGAGCAAATATCCTATTTCAAGATCCCCAGCCTTGTTCGCTTTGTCGACGATTTCCCGATGACGGTTACCGGTAAGATCCAGAAATTCAAGATGCGGGAAACGGTGATCGAAGAGCTTGCTCTGTAGCCAGGAAATGATTCAAGTCTAACTATGGTGTATTAGAGCTCATCCGGATGGCCAGCCCCCGGAAATGCTGCTTTTTCACTAGACATTGGAGACGGCTGCAAAGGTTAGCTGTTATGGACACCATCGCTCGGCCTTCGGCTTCCCTCACTACAGCCAGTTTTCACGGGCCCGCCTTGACGCGCGTCCCTGCGCGACAAGGCTCTCCGGCACATCCATGTGCCTCCGACCCCTGAAAACAGACCTCCGTTTGGCGAGCTCAAAGGTGTCCAAAACAGCTAACCTTTACAGCCTATGCATTGAGCCTAGCGGTTTCCGGATGGCCGGCCCCCAGAAACGCTTCAGTGCAAATGAATTTGGTATAAGTCGATCGATGGTATTGCCCATCGAGACCGTCTGCAGCATGGATGCTGCAGACGAGCCCCCATGGATGGGTTTACGGCGAGTCTTGATGGGCAATATCATTGATTGATGCCACGGAATTAGTTTTGACCAATAATATAAGGGCTTTACCGCGATAGGGTGGCACTCTGATGCCATGTTTGCGTCCAGGACACGCAGCGAGTACATCCATGCACCCACCAAAAGTAGGCGCTTTTAGGCGAAGCACTCGCTTCGCTCATGGGGCAGGCTCTATGCTCGGCTGCTGCGTACCCGAAAAGAGGGGCAGGCTCTCCTGCAGCAGACGGTCCTGGACGCAAACACGACACCAGAGCTTAACTCCACGACCATCGCCTCCTATAAAAACACCTGTTTAATCCGCAGGACATCGGGATATGTTCCCACTGTTATTTCGTAACAACTTCCGGGTAGTAGCACATATCGCTGTTTTGACAGAGCTCGGGCTCACCGCGAATATGCCTGGCGAAATGCATAATATCCCTGCAGTCCACCGCGTCCTCGGTCTGGGCGGCAATCTCTCCAACCATTTCCAGACTTCGCTGTTTACGCTCTGGATTACCATCGCGTCCGGCAATCTTGATATGCTCAATGCCCATTTCCTTCAGCAATGGAATAGCGCACAAGCCACAGGGACCATAGGGCTGACCACTGGCTGTGGTGGTAAAGCCACGGGAAAATTTCGACCATCGCCACTGTCCATAGCGCGCGGCATTGTGGTTAATCAGTTTCCGCTCATCGGCGCTCTCAGGCTGCCCATCCAACCGCTCAACTGAACTGTCAAATGACTCGAAACAAAGGGGCCCGCCCAGTTCCGTGGGCAGATGCAGGCTATGGCATAGGCCCTCCTCGTAGGGGCAGCCATCGTTGAGAACAAAGGCCTCGAACTCCAGGTCGGGAACACCCGAGGCCAGAACTCGAATTTCCTCCAGTGAGGTGTGACGGGGCAAAATAATGCGATCTGCGCCCCATTTCTGCATGAGCCTGGCGGTGGGGACATTGCGGCAGGACGCGGTTGAGCTGATATGTATTCGCACCGGTAGTTGCAGGGGCTGAAGAATAGCCAATACCTGTATATCACCGATAATCAGTGCATCGACGCCCTTCTCTACCAGCGCAGTAGCAAGCTCGACCACAAAGGCTGCCTGCTCCGCCGTGTGCGTGGTTCCATTAAGCGCGACGGATGTTCGCTTACCCACGCTATGTACCTGCTCGACGACCTCGGCAACATCCGCCAGGCTGTCCAAATTGTTGGCGCTGCGTCGATTGGCGGTAAAGCGACCAAATCGCTTTGTCCACTCCTGGGGAATGACCCCAAAAAACAATTCATCCGCGCCCTGGCGCGCGAAAATGGCGGCCTCTTCGACTCGACTAATGGGTGCTACTATTTTCATCGGTTTAGTGGTCTCCCCAATCCAGGCTGACAATGACCCGATCTATGCTCTGGCGCTCTATCACTGTTGCGATTGACTGCTTCATTCTGTCACTGTAATTGTAAAACCAGGTCGTCCCTCGCTGGTACATTTGAAGCTGCTCCGTTTGAGGGTAAATCAACTGGGGCACGCGAACAATATAGTCCAGACACTCTCGCAGGCATTGATGCCCCGGAGAAAACTTGTCCTCGTCAAATTGATGCAGGGAACCGATGGTGCACACCTGGCTCCGTGCACTATAACCGCGCCCCAGATGCAAGCCGATAGAAATGTGCTCCATTTTGTGGTCTGGCGGCCGGGTGTGGGGTGCCAAATCCACCTCCGCTGACTGTATATTCAAATCTGCAAGTACTGTCAGAAAGTACTCATTTTCGACCGGCCATTTGACCACCGGATCCTCTTCCGGCGTCGCGATACGCGGCTCCTTCAAGTGCTTACAGAGCAGACGGCCAGCAATCAGTTTAAGTGCAGGGTACGCGGTGCTGATGTACGAGGCCGTACCCCAGTCATTGACAACCACCTCACTGTCGTCGGGTAATAGAGGCAGGATACGCTCAATCTTCTCAAGTCCTCGATCCGTCAGGTTACTTATTACCAGGGCGAAACCCAATTGGAGTTTGTCGGCCACCGCGATAGCTTTGCCAATTTGACCCACGGAGGGAATCAACCGCTCACAGAATTCGTTACCTAGCCTGATTTGTTCAAGCTCGAATGCCTGTCCCTGGGGTAGGTTGGAAGCAACCTGTTGCTGCAGGTATTCAAGGCTCGTAAGGTCACCGAGTCTGGCAAACTCGGTAAATGCAACAGCCACTTTTATCATTCTTATAGCTCCAGCCCAGCACCTTGGACGATCTGGGTTAAGAGTATACGGAGAATCAGTCTGCTTTGCCCCGCATTTTGCTTCCACAGAGCAGCTATTAGGCACTGGCCAGTCTCACCTGTTAGCAGATAGTTAAACCGCACCGTGGAATTTACCTACAACAGGGCATATGGCTTGAATTTCTATACCAACAAAGTGGCATCACCGCTAGGTAAAGCTATGATGAGAGCAACATCACTGCTTATTCCGAGCGGGTTATATGGGCTGCCATTATGAGTACTAGCGAAAAAAATAAAGCCATTGTTAGCCAGTTTTTTACCGCGCTTAACGCCGGTGATGTCGATGCAATCGCCAATACCTACGCCGATGATGGTTATGTGGAAACCATGGGTAGTACCCTGATCTCCGGCCGTTTCACCAAAGACCAGATCGTGGCGGTCACGGGGGACATTTTTGAAGTATTTCCCAACGGGCTGAAATTTACTGTAGAAGACATGATTGCCGAGGGCGAAAGAGTAGCGGTAGAGGCCCATAGCGAGGGCGAACACATATCGGGAAAAACCTATCGCAATGAATACCACTTCCTGTTTGAGTTTCGCGATGGCAAATTGATCAAGCTCAAAGAGTACATGGATACTGAGCAGGTCACCGATGTGCTCTGCGGAGGTCAGCGCCCGCCTTTCGAGGCCTGACACTCACCCCTGACCTCCCCCACTGCCCAGCTCAGAGCATTTCCCAGCAGGTCGCGAAACACCGGATTATCAAAGGTCTCGGCGGAGTGCCCCATGGCCGCGTAGGCAGCTCGACCCCGACCCACACACCGACTCCAGACAACCGGGTGGTCGCCCATACGAAGGTCGGTCTCACGACCGAGAATTTTCTGATAGGGCGAGTAGGAACTTTCATCGACAGTGGCAACAATCGTAAACCCCTCCGTGCGAGGACTCTCCGCCCAGGAGTACCACTCCTCTTCGTGCTCCCAGGTTGTTGGTATTTGTCGCGCCAGCGGATGGTCCGGAGCCTCCATGATGACAGAGGCAACCTGAAACTGCGGCCCCAGAATATGGGCCGTAAAATCGGCACCTATCAGGTTATCCCGATACCACCGCCAACCTGAGTGAGAGCCGTCGCCCGCCGCGTGAATACCCAGCCAACCTCCCCCCGCCTCCAGCCAGCGCTGGAATGCCAGCTCCTGCCTCTCGCTGAGCATGTCGCCGGTGGCATTGAGGAAAACAACAGCCTGATACAGACCAAGGTCCGTATCGTTAAAGACCGCTCCATTTTCGGTGGCGAAGACATCCCAGTCCCGCTCACCGGCAATCGCTTTGAGAGCTCTACCACCGCCCTCTATGCCATCCACGTGGCGGAAGGAATTGGTTTTGCTGAACACCAGTATTGCGGGTGCGTGCAACTCGGGTAGTACTGGCGCCACGGTGTCGTGCTGATGGCTGGGGAACAGGATACCCCACAGGCCGCTGACACGAACCAGAACAAAGCCAACAATCAATAGTAGTAGCACCAGTGCCAGTGTGACCTTCAGTGCTTTTCTAAACGATGCGGGCAGCGATTTTGCGGTGGGTAACATATTCTGGAGTACGACGGTGTTAATGGGGGTAGCAACTATAGCATCATTCGGCGCTGTCATTGCCGCCACAACGCCATAGAAGCAAGGATATTGCCCAAAGTCTGCTTGTGCCAACCCACTGCAGTGTGCAGAATATCCCTCCCCGCAAACGATACCGAGCGCATAGATGCTAGATTCAGTAAAAGACTATTATGGCAAGACCCTGCAGACTTCAGACGATCTCAAAACCGACGCCTGCTGCACACTGGATGCACCTCCGACTCACCTCAAAGACATTCTTGGAAAAATTCACGACGAGGTATCCATGCGCTACTTCGGCTGCGGTCTGGTGGCACCCCAAACTCTGGAAGGCATGCACATCCTCGATCTGGGCAGTGGCTCCGGCAGGGATGCCTATGCCCTTTCCGCCATGGTGGGAGAGTCGGGCCGGATTGTGGGAGTGGATATGACCGACGAGCAACTGGCGGTCGCCAACCGGCATATTGATTTTCACCGGGAGGCATTCGGTTACCAGCAAGCCAATGTTGAATTTCACAAGGGCTACCTGGAAAAACTGGGGGACCTGGGCTTTGCCGACAACAGCTTCGATATTATTGTCTCCAACTGTGTAATTAACCTGTGCGCAGACAAAGAGGCTGTCCTGCGAGAGGCCTATCGGGTATTGAAACCCGGGGGAGAGTTGTATTTTTCCGATGTCTACGCCGACCGCCGGGTACCCCAGGTACTGGTCGATGACCCGGTGTTACACGGCGAGTGCCTGACCGGCGCTCTGTACTGGAACGACTTCCTCAACCTCGCTAAAAAAGTGGGTTTTGCGGACCCCCGCCTGGTTGAAGATCGACCCCTGGGTATTGACAGCGCTGAAATCGAGGCGCTGGTGGGCCACATCGGCTTCTACTCTGCGACGTATCGGTTGTTCAAAATAGCCGAGCTGGAGCCGGCCTGTGAGGACTACGGGCAGGCGGTAATTTATCGAGGTACGGTGGAACATCATCCGCAGGTATTTCCACTCGATGCCCACCACCAGATTGTCGCTGGCAAGGTATTCCCCGTGTGCGGCAATACCTGGCTGATGTTACACAGCAGCCGCTTTCGCCCGCACTTTGACTTCATCGGTAATTGGGACACCCACTACGGTATTTTTGAAGGCTGCGGCACTAATCTACCTTTTAGTGACAATAGAGTTGAAATAACTACAGAGTCCTCCTGCTGCTAAATAAGCCCCGACACTCTTATTGTAAATTTCCGAGCTACACTAGCTAGTGGCCATCCAGAAATTGCCATGCTCGATGCGCAGGCTGCGAAGGTTAGCTGTTTTGGACACCTTTGAGCTCGCCGATCGGAGGCCTGTTTTCAGGGGTTGGAGGCACATGGATGTGCCG
>JABHWT010000174.1 GCA_018657645.1 Halieaceae bacterium
GGAGAGCCTGCCCCTCTTTTCGGGTATGGGTTCACGGCGTGTCCTGATGGGCATTATCATTGATTGACGCCACGACATGGGTTAAAAACTACAATACAAGGGTTTCATCGACTCTTGGTGGAGCTCCGATGTCGTGTTTGCCTCCTGGACACGCAGCAAGTACATCCATGTATGCTCGGCTGCAGCATCCATGCTGCAGACGGTCCTGGAGGCAAACACGACACCAGAGCTTAACTCGATAACCTTCGTCATTTATAAAAATACACGGTTCCCAGAAGGGCACTAACTATAGAATCAACCGTCGGATATCACTTAACTGAGTCACTAATTGGCTCATAAACCGGCCTGCATCGCCGCCGTTTATCACCCGGTGATCGTATGACAAGGCTAGCGGTAACATTTTGCGTGGCTTAAATTCAGCGCCATCCCACACCGGTTTCACAGCGGCTTTGGACACCCCCAGAATACCCACCTCGGGTGTATTTACGATGGGCGTGAAACCGGTGCCACCTATATTGCCAAGGCTGGAAACAGTAAAGCAGGCGCCCTGCATGTCCTGTGGTTTCAACTTGCGGTCTCGGGCATTGCCAGCCAGGGCAATAATCTCCTTGGCCAACTGCCACAGGGTTTTCTTGTCGACGTCGCGAACTACGGGCACCACCAATCCAGCCGGCGTATCCACCGCCATACCGATATGAATGTACTGCTTGTAGATCAGGCTGTTGCCATCGCCGGACAAGGATGCACGAAATTTCGGGTTGTCTCTCAGTGCGATCGCGCAGGCCTTCAATATAAACGGCATCGGCGTCATTCGAGTCCCTCGCTGCTCCGCCTCTGCTTTCAACTCTGCTCTAAAGGCATCGAGGTCGGTAATATCTGCGTCGTCAAATTGAGTGACATGAGGAACGTTTAGCCAACTGCGCTGCATGTTGGTGACAATGAGCTTACCCAGTTTGGTAAGCGGCTCTGTCGTCACATCGCCAAAAGCCGCAAAATCCACTTCTGGGACAGACGGAATGCCGGCACCGGCAATTGCTGGCGCCGCGGTCTGGCTCATACGCTGCGCGGAAAATCGGTGCAGGTCTTCCTTAAGTACTCGACCGCGAGGCCCCGATCCCTCTATAAAACCCAGGTCAATACCAAACTCCCGTGCTAATTTGCGCACAGAGGGGCCGGCATAAACAGAGGCGCTGTCACCGCCGGCAGCCACTGGCTCGGCGGCACTGGCGCGCTCGGACGGAGTCGACTGGATTTGAGGCTCTTCCGGTGCCACTGCAGCAGGGGGCTTAGCCGGTTCGGCGACAACAGCCGGAGATTCGGCAACCGGCTCCGGATCAGCAGCATTAGTCTCAACGGCCGGTGTAGATTCATCGGACGCCACCTCCACCACCACTATCGGCGCACCCTCGGCCAACGTGTCACCCTCTTTGACCAGCACCTCCAGAATTGTGCCCGCCAGGGTAGAGGGAATATCCATGGAAGCCTTGTCGGACTCCAGCACGATCAGGCTTTGTTCCACCGTAATCGGGTCACCGGCCGCCACCAGCAACTCAATGACTTCTGCGTCCTCCGCACCCCCTATATCGGGTACCGTTACTTGTTGCTTCACCACATTACATTTCCTCTATTGCCCAGCGCCCTAACCCAAGACGCAGTTCCTTTGCTAAATGGTCATCGGATCGATCTTGTCGGCCGGGATACCAAAAGAGTCCAGAGCTTCAGAGACCACCGCATTGTCAATAACGCCCTCATCGGCCAGCGCTTTAAGCACCGCCACAACAATATACGCCCTTCCCACCTCAAAAAAACTACGCAGTTTTTCCCGGGTGTCGCTGCGCCCATAACCGTCTGTCCCCAACACGGTGTATCGCCCCGGAATAAATTCCCGCAACTGATCGGCATGGGATTTCATATAATCTGTCGCCACTATGAAGGGCCCGGTCTCGTCCTCTAACATTTGTGTGACATAGGGCACTCTGGGCGCCTCCTGGGGGTGAAACATGTTCCAGCGCAGAGTGGACTTACCCTCGCGCTGTAGTTGATTGACACTGGTTAAACTCCAGATATCAGCCGCCACCTGATAGTCCGCCTCAAGTATCGCTGCAGCCGCTTCTACCTCGCGTAAAATAGTGCCGGCACCTAACAGTTGAACACGTTGTTTATGGTCTGAAACAGCGCGCTTTAGCCGGTACATACCCTTTATAATGCCCTCTTCTGTGCCCTCCGGCATGTCGGGCTGGATATAGTTCTCGTTCATCGTGGTGATGTAATAAAAGCACTTCTCGCCCTCCTGATACATGCGTCGCAGTCCATCCTGGATGATAACCGCCAGCTCATACGCATAGGCAGGATCATAGCTGACACAATTGGGGATGGTACTGGCAAGCAGGTGGCTATGGCCATCCTGATGCTGCAGGCCCTCTCCATTCAGAGTCGTCCGCCCCGCCGTGCCGCCGATGAGAAAACCGCGAGCCTGACTGTCTCCGGCCGCCCAGGCCAGATCGCCAATACGCTGGAATCCAAACATCGAATAGAAGATGTAAAAGGGCACCATGGTATAGGCACTGGTGCTGTAGGAGGTAGCTGCAGCCAACCAGGCGGAAAATGCGCCGGCCTCGTTAATGCCTTCCTCCAGAATCTGCCCATTTTTGCTCTCTTTGTAAAACATGATCTGGCCGGAATCGTGGGGCGTGTAGTGCTGACCGGCAGAGGAGTAAATACCCAACTGACGAAACATACCCTCCATTCCGAAGGTACGGGCCTCATCGGGAACGATGGGGACCACTCGCTCGCCGATCTTCTTATCCCGTACCAGTGTCGAGAGAATGCGGACAAAGGCCATAGTGGTCGATATTTCGCGCTTTCCACTGCTCTTGAGCTGATTGGCAAACGCAGACAGAGGAGGCGTGGCCAGAGGGATCATCGGGTCTAGCCTGGCCGGCAGCTGCCCCCCCAGAGCCTCCCGTCGCTGGTGCATATAGCGTATTTCGGGGCTGTCGGGTTGTGGCCGGTAATAGGGCACCTTTTTCAGCTCGGTATCGTCTATTGGAATACCAAAACGATCGCGAAACGCCTTGAGGCTCGGTAAATCCAGTTTTTTAAGCGAGTGAGCCTCGTTGTTGGCCTCGCCCGCCTCACCCATGGCATATCCCTTAACTGTCATGGCGAGAATAACGGTGGGTTTTTTGCGCTGCGCTACGGCCCGGGCATAGGCTGCATAGACTTTGTAGGGGTCGTGACCGCCCCGATTCAGATACATGATGTCCTGGTCGGACAAGTGTGAAACCAGATCCAGCAACTGCGGATATTTGCCAAAAAAATGCTCTCGTGTATAGGCGCCGCCGTTGTACTTATAGTTCTGCAATTCGCCATCGCAAACCTCGTCCATGCGTTGTTGCAACAGCCCTGTTTTATCTTTTTCCAGCAGGGGATCCCACTTGCGCCCCCAAAT
Organism: Halieaceae bacterium; assembly: GCA_018657645.1. Lineage (GTDB taxonomy): Bacteria > Pseudomonadota > Gammaproteobacteria > Pseudomonadales > Halieaceae > JBALVT01. Next base: position 3,452 of record JABHWT010000174.1, read on the forward strand.
AACTTTGATTACATCCCAGCCCGCGCCACGGAACACGCCTTCCAGTTCCTGGATAATCTTACCGTTACCCCGAACAGGTCCATCCAGTCGCTGCAAATTGCAGTTGATCACGAATGTCAGGTTGCCCAGCCTCTCGCGACCGGCCAACGCGATGGCTCCCAGAGATTCGGGCTCATCGCATTCACCATCGCCCATAAAACACCAGACATTGCGATCGCCGTGGTCGACCAGCCCCCGATTCTGCTGGTACTTCATTATGTTGGCCTGGTAAATAGCCTGGATCGGGCCCAGACCCATGGAAACCGTCGGAAACTGCCAGTAATCCGGCATTAACCAGGGATGCGGATAGGACGACAGGCCCCCGCCATCCACTTCTCTTCGAAAATTGTCCAGTTGCTCTTCATCAAAGCGCCCTTCCAGATAGGAGCGGGCGTACATTCCCGGAGCGCTATGTCCCTGATAAAAGATCAGATCACCCGGATGTTGCTCCTCGGCGCCGCGGAAAAAATAATTAAAACCGATGTCATAGAGCATCGCGCTGGATGAGAAACTGGCTATATGGCCGCCGAGCGCCTCGTCATTGTCATTGGCGCGCATCACCATCGCTAGCGCATTCCAGCGCACCAGGGCGCGAATGCGGCGCTCCATAAACAGGTCACCCGGCATCACTTTCTCTTCAGCGGGGGTAATAGTATTGTGAAAAGGTGTTGTAATAGCCGTGGGAAGCTTCACACCTATTTCAGCAGCATGCTTGGCCACCTCGATAAGCAAATGAGAGGTTCGCTCGGGCCCGCCGTATTTCATCACCGCATCCAGTGCGTCGAGCCACTCCCGGGTTTCAACGGGGTCATCACCCTCCATATCACCCACCTCCTTCACTAATAATCTGCGCTAGCATTCATGCTCTCCCAGGAAATCAACTGTCGGCTTTAGATCACAGTCGCTCATTACATTATAGAAGCACTCTGTCCATTTGCCGCGTTATTGGATGCGGTAGGTATCATGGCCGCCTTTTATAGTGCTGGCATCGCGGTACTTTTCAAACTTCCCGGCGGGTAGTTCACCCCAGCGGCCAGGTGCCACAACCTGCAATGCGTGTTTTTCATCCAGAAACAC
>JABHWT010000217.1 GCA_018657645.1 Halieaceae bacterium
AGCCGCGTCATTTCGCGAGCCGCGATACTGAATACAGCCTGAGGTTGTCCCCCGACAAGCGACCAATTGGAGAAAGATTTACTCTGTGGATCCGCCGTTGCCATTGAACTGGCGAGCAGGGCCGGCACCCATACCAGCAGCAAAAGGCTAACCCGGGTTGCCATCGGCATCGAGCGCATCCAATTTGTGCAGCAGGTCCTGGTCAATAACGACGTCGGCACCGTCGCGCAATTGATCCAGATAGTCACGCAGTGCATCGTCTCCTGCACGGCGCAGGTATTCGCTATTCACTTGCTCTCGAATAGAGTCAAACCTGGGTGGACTACCTTGCTGCATGTCAACTAACAACAGGATTGAATACCCAGAACCATCGACCTGCACATCGCTGTAGCTTCCCTTCGCCAGGTTGGCGGCCAAGTCCGTCAGCGTAGGCCCGAGATAGCCCCGCATTTTATTAATAGGCAGCAGGCTTGTTGGCAGGCTGAGGATGTCCTCGTCCGCCAGGCGTTGCTGCACCTGCTGCCAGGGCTCGTCGGCCAACGCCAGATGCGCCCGGCGCGCCCGGAGCTCACCGTCTGCACCGCGAAACACCATGCGCAGCACACGAAGCTGGACGGGTTGAGTGAAGTAGCTGCTATTGTCGGCATAAAATCGTTTCAGTTCACTATCAGCTGGCCTGGCACTGGCTACCTCGCTCACCGCGGTCTCAATCATCGCGTTGACGATGGTTTTACGCACACGGGGGTCACCGTAGGCCAGGTTCAATTCCAGCCCTCGCGCTATCAACAGTTTTTCCTCGATTAACCGATTCAACACCTGACGTCGGTCCGCCGACTGCAGGGGACTACGCTTGTCTTTGGACATTTGCTCGAGCAGTGACAGGTAGCCGGAGGTGGATATTTCGGCGCCGTCGACAAGGGCAATAGTACCCTCTGGCAGGAACTCCTGGCTCGACTCCAGCATGCCACTGGCGGCCAACACGGCACCAATCAGTGCCCCGACGGCCAACAGCAGCTTGCCCCGGCGCTGTGCGTAATAGCTCAATGGATTCTCTTTAAGACTCGACAAATGGCGGGCATTAAGTACCTGGACCCGCACCCCAAGACCAATGTTTCACGTGGCACCTCAAGCGAGCCAGGTTCTTTCTACAGATTGTCAGTTCCATCTAACAGGTGTGCTGAACAATCTCCAATATGATCCACAAACATCTGGCGTATGGCAAAGCACCACTTACCGTCCCTGCACACAAACGAATCCTCGTAGCGGCCCGAAATGATAGGTTGTAATGGCAACTCATCGGTGGCCTGAATCACCGTATAATACGACCTCGCCTCCGCCTGCTCGCCGTCGACCTCAATAATTACATTGGTTGTAAGGTGCTTGGTTTTCGGCGTACCCGTATCGTCGTACAGACGACAGGCGCCCTGATATAAAGCCAGAATATCATCGTAACCCCGGAGGTGGCTGCCATGGGCCGGTGCCAGAATTTCGCCCTGGCGAAATAATTCGGCGACCCCCGCCAGATTGCCCGCGTCAATGCGCTCGGCATAGGTGTAAATAAGATTCTCTATGTGGCGACTTGCATCCATGACTGACAACTCCCGTTAGACCTTTTTATTTCTTCACCCAGTTACCCTGAGTATCCTGATAATAGTGGCCGGCCGCCGTCGCTTTCACGGCGCGCTCGTAAAATAGCCGCCCTACCTGATCGGTTTGCAGACTGTTTTTCTTGGCGCTGCTGGCAAATCTGGCCCGGCGCTTGTTGTTGACGTCTTTCACCAGCACCTTTACATCGCTGCTCGGCGGCGTGACAACATAACCCACATAACCGTCATTGCGCTCTCCGATCAGTCCCCCGGACTTTGCGTCCTTGAGGGACATGGCGAAAGCGCTATTGCTGCCCACCAGTATCAAGCACAGTACAAGCAGTATCCGTTTCATCGTCAGTCTCCTAAAATAGCTCACTGTCTTCGTCGAACAAGCTATCTAAATCCTTGTCCACCCTAACTCGAATTTCATGTTCGATTTTAACGTTCAAGTTGATCTCGATCGGTTTGTCCGGTGCTGCTACTTGTACTGTAGGCGTGCAGGCACTGAGCATTCCGATGATCGCAAGCGTTTGTAGTCCGATTTTCAGCATCTCAATTCTCGATTTGTGTCGATGGATTGGAGTAAGCCAACAGCAAGCTAACACTACTATGAGACAAGCGACAAAGCCACCTGTTCCCGCTACTGCCCCAGCTTTTTGCCGATCCTGTCGGCGATGACCCGACCTGATTGAAGGCTCTTTAACAACATGGGGATATTGTCGGTCACATTGAGATTCAGGTGGATCGACCTCCCCTGCTCGTAATCTGGATTGCTTCCTCGAAGCAGCATTTCGAGCAGGAGGTCGCCGTTTTCCCGATAATCCGCCTCGACCTGAAAGATATTGTAGTGGTAATTGCTGAGCGCATCGATCACCTGCTCCATAGCTGGATTAGTGCCAGCATCAAGTGCCGCGCTGTATCGAAAAACACCGCCAGGTGCCTTGGCTGCCAACATGCCTCGCTCCATTACGACCCCTGTGGCACTGATATCCAGCGGCAGCAAACCGCTCACGATACCGTTACCGGCCACCGCATCGTAACCGGCCAGGCGCAGCAGTTCCTCCAGTTGCATGCCGTCAACCCCAACATCGATGCGGTTGTGTTCTCTGTCCGCCTTGTACACGACATTCTGGGTCCACAATCGACCACCAAATAGCGCGGCCTCTACTTTTTCCAGGCTCAGCTGCTGATCGGCGACATTCAGGTTGAAACGCGCGTTAATGGACTCGATCGGCACCCCGACGTCCAGGCTCTCAAGTGACAGGCTCGCTGTCTGGGTAGTGAGAAAATGAGCCGGGGATGAAAATTCTGCCTCTATCTGAGCATCCAGCCCAATAAAACCCACATCCTCATAAACACCGGCAAGCCCCTCGAACTGCTGGCTCATTCTACCTTTAAGCTCCACACCTCCCCCGCCCTGGTGCCACTGGGCATCCACTGCCAACATCAACTTACCCTGGTAAATATCCAGCTCGAAGGGCCAGTAACTGAAAAAACGGGACAGGCGGTTGGCATCGGGATCGAAGTTAATCGGGTCGGCCCGCAGTTGGCCGCTACCACTTGCCGAGTGCAGCTGGTGTGTACCGAAAAACGACAGAAGCCGCTTTTGTTCATCGCTGAACACCAGCGCTTCGATGTTCAGAGCCTGTTGCGCCAACGTGATATCGGCGTCCGCTGCCAGAACGGGAAGCCAGGACCCCGGTTGTTGTAGGTTAATGCCGTCGGTGTGCAAGTGAACCTGACCCCGCATCGGCTTCCCGACATTCTGGCCAATCTCCAGACTCGACAGGGTGAACCGGGTGGCCATGTTCAAATCCGGCATTTCCACTCGGGGCAGCAGCAACTGCATTTGATCCCCCTGCAACTTCCACTGGCCGCTCTGGAGGGCGTATTCGAAAGAGGCTGCGGTATCGAGGCCAAATACCGGCTGGTTCACCGCGATACCCCCCTGCACCAGGGATTCAAGGCCCAGTAGTTTGCCGGGGATCAGAGTGGCGCTGAGGTTGCTCTGACTCAGAGTCAGTTGCGATGACAGCCTCAGATCCAGGCCTGTGAGGGTAGTGGGTTCTACCCCTTCAATGCGGATCAGGGGGGCCTTGAGCTCAACCGCCAAATCGGCCTGACAAAATACGCGCTGCGCGTACTCACACTGAATAGCTGACAAATCCCCCCGGGCGTCCAGTTCGTAACCAGACTCGTTTAAGTACAGAGCCATTCCCTCCCCCTGCACTTCCAACTGCAATTGCCCGTCTTTCTGGGGTCGTGCGGTAATCGCTAAGGGGTGGGGGAAGCTCAGCCTCAGGACGCCTTCAAGGGCCACTTGATCCAGCGCGCCCACCAGCTCCAAATTGAGCGCAGTTTGCGGCATAAGCAGCAATGTCCAGTGCTGCTGCGCCAATAGCGACAGGTCGTTGTCCAGCGTCCCCGACAGCTCAAATACCAGGTTTCCGGTAGCTGCGGTGATATTTTCCGGCAGATCCATCAGTGGAGCCACGACCGACAGTAGCTCACCGGAATCCACTAACCCAGCGCCCTGCAACTTCCGTTTATCACCCTGACCGGAGAGTGAGGCATTGAATTCGATTATCGCCTCATCGCCGTCGCTCAGTCGAGCAATCAGCAGCAATTGATCCGATGGTTTCTGCTCAAGCTGAAGATACAACTGCCTGTCCGGGTCCAGAGCTCGCAGGGAAAACTGCTGCGCCTGCCAATGGGCCTCCAGTTTCAGCGGCTGACCCAGCACAGGAGTTGACAGGTTCTCAACCTGCAGATCGCCCACAACCACGGATTCCAGGGGGCTCGCCATTAACTGCTGGGCCAGTTCAGTCAGCAACAGCCGGGCCTCTACCCGCGTCTCGCGAACGACTTCACTGCCCTCGGGCAGCCGTAAAACCGCCCGAGCCACATTCAGGTGCTGGGGCTGAAAATCGGTCAGGCTGTACTGCAAATGGACCCGGTGCAGTGACTGAGGCGTCTCCTGGGGCCCCAGCCCCAGTACCAGTTGATCGATAGCCAGCGCATCGCTACTCAGCTGCAACCCTTTAATTCGTAGCAGTCGCATATCCGCAGGCTCAAGTGCTGCATTAAAAGCCAGGGTAAGCAATTCGATACGCACCAGGTACAGCCCCATGCCAATGAGGATAAAAAGTACAACGCCGGTAATGATACGTCTGAGCATGATCCTCCCTGGAGACAACGCAGAGCTGCGGTAGCTGATAATAACACCCGCTGTGCCGCCACAGTGCATTGTGGGTTGACTCCAGAACTGGACAACGGGACTCAAAGGCGATATGTATACAATATCTACACGAAACGCAGGACCTGCAGCCATGCCCCAGCCAACCCAAAACAAATGGCCCATCCGCTGGGACCAGCTTCTTCGCTACCGCTATATCGAAATCATCGTGCTGTGGGAGGGGCGACTGACCACGCGTCATTTATGCGATACGTTTGGAATCGGCCGCCAGCAGGCCAGTAAGGACATAAACAAGTATATCCGCGAGATTGGCCCGGACAACCTCGAATACGACAAGCACCTTAAGGGTTACAAACCCACCACAGATTTTGTGCCCCAACTGACCCAGGGCCTGGCCGATGAATACCTGAATCTGATGGCCCGCAATAACGAGTTGTCCAATGTGTTTGAGTCCCTGTCATTGAATGTGGCCAATGTGGAGTCACTGTCTATTCCTGTTCGGGATGTGAGGCCCGAGGTATTGCGCCCGATTATGCAGGCGGCGCGCCAGCGCCGGCGGCTGGACGTTAATTATGTTTCGGTCGCCAACCCGGACTACGAGGGCAGGATTATCGTGCCCCACACCCTGGTCCACACCGGTTTGCGCTGGCATGTTCGAGCCTGGTGTGAAAAAAATCTCGAATACCGGGATTTTGTACTGAGCCGGTTTCGCGATATTCCGGATATTATGGATGAGTCGGAGCACTCGGTGGAAGGCGACACGGCATGGAACACGCGGGTTACCATATGCCTGGTACCCGATGCCAGGCTGTCCAAAGACCAGCAACGCGTTATCGAGCGCGACTACGGTATGGAGGATGGTGTGTTGCGGGTAACCACTCGCGCCAAATTGGTCCACTACGCCCTCAAACTGCTACAAATCGACCTGCAGCTCGCCCCCATGGAGCCCACGGCGCAGCAGATTACGGTTCAAAACCGGGCCGAGCTGGAGCCCTGGCTGTTTGGTTAGCAGTCTGCCGGAACACCGATTCCGTGAATAGTTCACTGTTTCTGTACCCTTTAGCCCTGTTCAGACTGGCTCTATCCTAATATCATTAACCGAATCAAAATGTTGTAGTCAAAATCAAAAAACTGCACTAGTTAACCAGAAACAAAAAAATGGGAAGCTCTAACTATGTCAAATACCATTGCGCAGAGAAGTATTGCCACTAACGAGGCTATATCTCCGACAAAAACCCCGCTGGCCAATGCCGTCTCGCAACACCGCAAGAGCTTGCTGGCCACAGCACTGATGCTGCCGGTAGCGGCCATGGCACAGGGCCCACAGCTGGAAGAGGTCGTGGTCACCGCCCAAAAGCGCACCTCGAACCTGCAGGACACCCCGATTTCAGTGCAGGTGCTTGGCAACGAGCGCATGAGCCAGTTGAATATTTCGAACTTTGAAGACTACATCAAGTTCCTGCCCACAGTTTCCTACTCCCCGGGCCAACCGGGCCAGGCACTGATCTTCATGCGCGGCATTACCAGTGGCAACAACGGCAACCACTCGGCTTCCATGCCCAGTGTCGGCGTGTATCTGGACGAGCAGCCCATCACCACAATTAATGAAGTACTGGACATCCACGCCTACGATATCGCCCGGATTGAAACCCTGGCGGGGCCACAGGGCACCCTGTTTGGCTCCAGCAGCCAGTCGGGCACCCTGCGCATCATTACCAACAAGCCAAACCTCGGCGAATTTGAGGCGGGCTACAACGTCGCAGTCGATACCATCGACGGTGGCGACAACGGCTACACCGGCGAGGGTTTTATCAATCTCCCCATCGGCGATAACACCGCGCTCCGACTGGTGGGCTGGCACGACAAGCAGGGCGGCTATATCGACAACGTCTTCGACAGTATCAACTACGCCGCCAGCGGCATCGTTAAAACAAACGAGGGCCTGGTAAAAGATGACTGGAACGAGGTCGAAACCTCCGGTCTGCGCGCTCAATTGAAGATCGAGTTGAACGACAACTGGACCGTCACCCCCGCCATCACCTACCAGGAGCGGGAGACCGAGGGCGTATGGGATCACGACCCAGATGATCTGGGTGACCTGGAGAGTCGCGCCTTCTTCGACTCCTTTAGCGACGAGGATTGGTACCAGGCAGGACTGACGGTGCGGGGCCAGATCGGTGATTTCGAGCTGGTCTACGCCGGCGCCTACCTCGACCGCGACAAAACCAGCCAATACGACTACACCGGTTATGCCGAGTATCTTGAGGACCTATACGCTTACTACGGTTATGCCTGCTACCTCTACAGCGCAGACGGCAGTTGTGCCGACCCCAGTCAGTTAGTCACCGGCGATGAAAACTGGAACAGAACCAGTCACGAGCTACGCCTGCAATCGAGCCAGGACCAGCGCCTGCGCTTTATCGTCGGCCTGTTCTATCAGGACCAGGAGCACGATTTTGACCTGCAGTGGATTCCACCGGACATGGACCCGGCCGGTTCGATCATCCCCGGTGGCCACACGGTATGGCAGACCAAGCAGGTGCGCGAGGATTCCGACAAAGCCATTTTTGGCGAGGTCAGCTACGACTTTAACGATCAATTCACTCTACTGGTTGGCGCACGTTATTACGAATATGAAAACGAGCTGTATGGCTTTAACGGCTTTATCGGCCACTGCACCGGCTTCTACGATGCTAGCGGCGAGTTCGTAGAAGACCGAGCGAACGGTGTTCCACAGTACCCCTGTTTCGACACCATGATCCTCGACGACACCAAGAAAAACGAAGATGTCATCTACAAGGTTAACCTGACCTATGAGATGAATGACGACGTCATGATGTACGTTACCTACTCTGAGGGTTACCGTCCCGGTGGCGTCAACCGCGCCCGCGTAGACGGTGTTCCCGGCTACGAGGAAGATTTTACCAACAACTATGAATTTGGCTGGAAATCATCCTGGATGGACGATCGCCTGCGCTTTAACGGCGCTGCCTACTACGTCGAATGGGACGATTTCCAGTACTCCATACTGGACTTCGCCGTGTCCAACCTGACCATCATCAACAATGCCGGTCAGGCCACGGTCAAGGGTCTCGAGTTTGACCTCGACTTCGCCGCCACCCAGGAACTCACCCTGTCGCTGGCGGTATCCCTGAATGATGCCGAGTTGGACGAGGACCTCATTAACGGTACTGACCTCGAGGCGCCCGATGGCAGTGCGCTACCCTTTGTACCGGAGACCCAGTTTTCCGCTATCGGCCGTTACGATACCGAACTGGCCGGTTACAATGCCTATGCCCAGGCGGCCTGGTCTTATACCGGCAGTAGCTGGAACGACCTGCGGATAGACAACCGAATCAGACAGTCCTCCTACGATCTGGTAAACCTGGCCTTCGGCATCAGCAAGGATAACTGGACCCTGGACCTGTTTGTGGATAATGCCACCGATGAACGGACAGAACTGTCCAGAAACGACCCGGGTTACCCCAGCGATATTGACACTACCATCAATACAAATCGTCCCCGAACCTACGGCATACGATTTGGTCAACGGTTCTAAAACGGGTCCCGTACCCGCTTGGGGAAATAGCTTGCCGCGAGAGAGCATCATCGCTCTTTCGCGGCATTTTTGTTTCTGCCTGCGGTTTCTGAGATAGTAGAGCCGAACGACCCCCATTCAGCCCCGGCTTAACAAGGTTGTCTATGACCACAGCACCTGATCACTCCCATGGCGACCTGGATGCCACCCTGCGCCAGGCCGCTGACCTGCGCCGCCAGGGCCAATCAAACGATGCGCTGAGCACGTTGAAGCCATTGGCCGAGCAGTTGCCAGCCAGTGCGCAGCTTCAGCACCATCTTGGTCTGTGCTATAGCGCCCTGGGCCAGGGCGGCGATGCCTTGCGCCACCTCCAGAAAGCGGTGTCTCTGGACCCTGCCTACAGTGAGGCCTGGTGCTCCCTGGGCAATCAGTTGCAGTTGGCGGGAAACCACGCCGCCAGCGTTAAGGCGCTGCAAAGCCACCTGGCCACCTCCACCCCCCACCCGGAGCTGATTACCGCCGCCGACCACGTTCAAAAAGGGGAGTTGGCTAAGGCCGAGCCACTGGTGCGCGGCGTTCTGAAACAACACCCAGCCGATGTCTCTGCCATGCGGCTACTAGCCGATATCGGGATCAAGGTCGGACAGTATCAGGATGCCAGGCACCTGCTGGAACGGGCTCTGGAACTGGCCCCGGACTACCACCTGGCGCGCAACAACTACGCCATAGCCCTGCTTAGAAGCCAACAGCTCAGCGAGGCGCTGGCCCAGGTGGATATCCTGCTGAAGCGCGAACCGGATAACCCCAACCACCTGATTCTCAAGGGCTCGATCCTGGTGCGGATGGGGGACCATCCCCCTGCCCTGACCATTTATGAGAAGGTATTGAAAGACTATCCCCACCAGGCCAGGGCACAGATGAACTACGGCCATGCTCTCAAGACCGTAGGCCGACTGGAGGATTCCATTGCGGCCTATCGCGCGGCGATTGAACTGAGCCCCACCATGGGCGAGGCCTATTGGAGCCTGGCCAACCTGAAAACCTTCAGGTTCAGCGACGACGACATTGCTGGTATGCGTACGGCCGTAACCTCCGAAGGGGGCGATGCCGATGACCAGAGCCACCTGGGCTTTGCGCTTGGCAAGGCGTTGGAAGATCGCAAGGATTATGAGGAGTCATTCAGGTACTACAAGCGCGGCAACGCCATTCGCCGGATTAACCACCCCTTTAAAGCCAAGCAGAACATGTACAATGCGGCGCGCCAGGTGAACACCTGTGACACTGAGTTTTTCGCGGACCGGCAGGGGTTTGGCTGCCCCGCCCCCGACCCCATTTTCGTCGTGGGCCTGCCGCGCGCTGGGTCAACCCTGCTGGAGCAAATCCTGGCCAGCCACTCCACCGTGGAGGGAACCGCCGAATTGCCCGATATTATCGCGATCTCGCGCAGGCTTGGAGGTAAGAAACGCGACAACCCGGCCAGTCGCTACCCCGAAATACTCACCGAGCTGACGGCGGATCAGGCGCGGGAACTGGGCGAGGGTTATCTGGCTTCAACCCGCATTCAGCGTAGCGACACGCCTTTTTTTATCGACAAAATGCCCAACAATTTTCTCCACATCGGGCTGATTCACCTGATTTTGCCCAATGCCAAAATCATCGATGCCCGGCGCCACCCCATGGCGGGCTGCTTTGCCGGTTTCAAACAGTTGTTTGCTCAGGGCCAGACCTTTACCTACGACCTGGCCGATGTCGGTCATTACTACCGCAACTATGTCAGGGTGATGGATCACTGGGATGCGGTGTTGCCGGGGCGGGTGTTACGGGTGCAGTATGAAGAGATGGTGGCGGACGCCGACAATCAGATTCGGCGGCTACTGGAGTATTGTGAATTGCCGTTTGAAGAGCAGTGTCTGCGCTTTTACGAAACCGACCGGGCCATTCGCACCCCCAGCTCGGAACAGGTGCGCCAGCCCATTTTTACCGAGGGGCTGGAGCAGTGGCGCAATTATGAATCGCACCTTAACCCGCTCAAGAAGGCGCTGGGCCCTCTGTTGGAGCGCTACCCTATTTAGTGGGTATCGCCCCGTTAAGAGTTAGTTGGCGCGCTAGCCGTGCTCCGCTTCGTCCCGGCACTCCTCAGAACCCTCGGGCCGCCAGTCGTAGTGGTGATAGTCCTCGGGGTCGTACTCCATTCCGGGACAGATAAAGTCCATTACACCGTCTCGGTCGACGTCGTAGGTCGAGTAATTCTTGATGTCTCCCCCGGTACAGCCCGCGAGAAAACCCATAATTACAAATGCCATCAGCGTACGCATAACCTTCCCCTTTCTAGAGTTCAAACTAAGACTACCATCTATCTTATTGTTTTAAAAGCTTTTCTCAATGCCGGCTATTCAACTAGACGATAGCGTCTTGTCACCTCCTCTGCGGCCTGGGCCTGGCCTTGTGCAAAGCGCGGCCTGAAGTGGGTATTTTTGAGCATACGCTTTATGCGTCTACCGGCATGGACATTTTCGGGTGCCAATGGGTCCGCTTCGATATTGCTCAGGCGGCCCTTGGCGGAAATATCGAAGTGCACGGTAACCACCGCCGGCAAGGTGCCCTCGGGCGACCACTCGGCCAACCAGAATGCATTATTGGCCGGAAGCTCGACCGGTGCACCCAGCCACTGCTCCAACAGGACCAGTTCTCCCGCCTGTTGCAGGATTTTCTCGACTTCCGCGTACTGCTTATCGGCACGGGGCAGAAGTTCATTCCACTGAAGCCAGTCGCCCAGTTCAAGATGGAGCGCGGCCAGTTCAACCGGACCGAGATGCCCTGACTGTGATATCAGGTCCTGCAATAGATTTCGGCCCACGGCATAACCGGTACGCTGAATGGCCACCACCCGCTGGCGAACATAGCTTACAGCGTCGGGCGTACCGCTGGAGGCCATGGGTGCCGACCCAAATCCATCCTCGGCAATCGCATCAATTCCCAGCAGCAGGTAGAGGTTACGTATTTGATTAATGACCAGTTGGTGGCGCCAGACCGGATCTACCTCCGGCAACTGCTCCAGAGACTCCAGCATGCGCTTATTGAGCTGGTACAAATCTACCAGCCGCCGATACGAGCTACCGGTTGGATCCGACATATGGGCCTCTCGCTGCCACCGCATATACTCCATGCTCGCTCTCCTGCGCAGCGCGGTAAAGGGAGGCTGGCCGCTGCCATAGAGCCTGAAGAAGTAGTTGTAGCGATCATCCAGCCCCTCGCGATCACCCACCGACCGATACAGGTCCAGAAGGTCGCGCACCAGCGGAATCTGGCGTTCACTATACAAACCATCGTTCACTCTCACCAGGTGCAAGGCGCGCTCGTACAGAGCCAGGGCCTCGCGATAGTCCTCGCGGTCGCGATAGTATCTTGCCAGGTCGGTCAGCGGTTCAGCCAGGTTGGGCGCATAGGGACCACCCTCGAGCTCCAGGCCCTCTACCTGCTGCCGATAGGCATCGGCGTCGGAGTCATTCATCGGCGCGGGGGACGCGATTGGCACAACAACGGGCGAACTCGGCTGGGCAATAACAAAGTCCTTTCCGTACAGTGCCGGAAAATGCGCTCTACCAGGCAATGGGAGCAATAGCAGCCCCAGTGCCAGAGCAGTTGATGCCGCTCTTGCCCCTGCCCCGCTGTTCAATTTACTGCCCTCATAACCCGAGTTACCCCGCTCTACTGTTCACTGCGCTATTTGCTCGAGGTCTTCATCATATGCCTTACCCAGCGCCGCATCGGGCCACCAGAGGCTAACCAGCATCCCGGCAATCAACGACACCAAAAACGCCGGCGGCAGTGTTTCCACAGCCGTTAAGTAGGCCCCTATGCCCGCCAGATTTTGCAATACAAACTTAAACAGCATGGTAGCGCCAAAGCCGGCCAGCATAGAGGCAATAGCGCCCCTTGCAGTATAGCCCCGCCAGAACATCGACAGAATGATCATCGGGCAGAACGTTGCAGCAATACCCGACCAGCCAAAGATAATAAACCAGAAAATAGTGCGATCCGGAGAGACCAGAGACACCACCATGGCGATGAGCAATGAGATTGAGGCCAGACTCAGGGTAACCCACCTGGAAATAGCCCTGGCGCTGGCCCCGGCTAGATCGGGCCGATAGATCTTCTGGTAGAGGTCGTGGGTGACAGCACCCGCTGCCATGATCAGCAAAGAGGATACAGTGGACATAATGGCCGATAACACCGCTGCCACATACAGCCCGACGATGATTGCGGGGAACACAGTTTCAACCAGGTCGGGCAGTACATTTTGTCCGCCGTTGCCCAACACCGCGGCGGGGTCGGCACCGGTGTCGGTGAACAGGTAGCGCCCAATCAGACCAATGGTAACTGCCGAGCTGTCGACCAGCAGGGTAAACGCCACCGCCACCCATTTCCCCCTGTCGACCTCTCGCTTGTCTCGAATTGCAATAAAACGTGCAAAAATCTGCGGTGACCCCAGGAAACCAATACCGATAAACAACATGCCCAGCACGGTCATCAGGTTCAGCAGGCTAAAACCGTTGCCGCCCCAGATACTCACCAGCGCAGGGTCTATAGCCGCCAAACCCTCGTGCAGGCCCACGGGCGTATCGATGACCAGCCAGGCAAACAGTGGCAAAAAAACCAGCGCTGCCAGCATCACGACCCCCTGGAACAGGTCGGTCCATACCACTGCAAGAAATCCGCCGACGGTGCAGTAGGCCACCACGATCACAAACCCGATAATGGCGCCGGCATGATAGTTCCAGCCCAAGAAACGTTCAAAGGCGGAACCGGTGGCATCGATCTGGGCACTGATGTAAATCATCACAAATACCGTCAAAGACAGGGCCGCAACAATGCGCAACAAATGACTGGTGGTGCGAAATCTGCTCACCAGAAAATCGGTCACCGTGAGACTGTCGTATCGGTCGGTCAGGGCCTTGAACCTGTTGGCCATCACAAACCAGGCAATCCCAACCCCAAACACTTCACCCACGACCACCCAATAGGCGCTCACACCCACCATGGCACCCATTCCGGTGAGCCCCAGTAATAGCCAGGCGCTCTCTCCTGTGGCCTGAGTTGAGAATGACGCCGCCCAATAGCCCAGCGTCTTACCGCCGGCGAAATAGTCCTTGATGCTGTGAATACGACCGGCAGCGACGTAGCCAATCAGCATTAGCACGCTAAAATACAAAAACAGCATCAGGTACTTTTCAAGCATTTTTATTCTCCCGGACAAGCCGCTGTCTCGACACCGGAGCCACCTGGGTTGGCGCTACCGGGTCAGGTATCCGCATTCAACTCCGGTTGACGCGCCACAATCGCCGCTCGCAAAGCGGCGGGTATCGGTGTGGACTTGCGTGTGGATTTGTCGGCGAATACGTGGGTGAATTGGCCTCGGACCAGAATCTCTCCGGTGTTGTCATTGCACAGCTCAAAGCCCATGTCGGCACTGGAGTTTCCGAGCCGCAAATACCCCACCGAAACCCGCACCTCATCGTTTGCCGTACATTCTCCTATGTAGTCGCACTGCAGGTTAACGGTAAACACATAGCACTCGATAGCGGAGATCTGGTGCATGGAAAAGCCCAGCTCCGTCATATACAGGCCGCCTATTTCGTCGGCATAGACCAGATAGTTGGCAAAATACAGGTGACCCTGGGCATCGGTATCGCGAAATCGAACGGTGACCGTATTGCTATAGGGAAAAGCGCTCATGAAATCCTCTTCAGTTAATGTCCATCCAGAAACAGGTGTTTATTGAGTGGCAATGGTAATCGAGTGAAGCTCTGATGTCGTGTTTGCCTCCAGGACCGTCTGCAGCAGAGCCTGCCCCTCTTTTCGGGTATGGACGCTGCAGTCGAGCATACATGGATGTACTTGCTGCGTGTCCAGGAGGCAAACACGACATCGGAGCGCCATCGGAGCGCCATCAAAACTCGATAAAACCGTTGCATTGTAGTCTTTAACAGAGTTGTGGCGTCAATCAATGATTGTTTGATTCCTGGTCTGTCTTAACCTGCTACCCGATCGTCCCGTGCGGTGAGGTCCGACCAGAAGTGCTCGGCACCCCGCTCGATAACACGCCTCCCGAGAAACTCCGACCAATAGCGATCGTTGCCGTATTCAGTGCGCCAGGACCACAGCCGCTGGGTAAACTGGCGCAGCTGATGTTCCCGTGTAAAGCCGATGGCGCCGTGCACCTGGTGAGCGGTGCGACTGGCGATCTCTACTGCGGTATTGGCCCGTAGTTTGGCGGCGCCAATCTGGAACGCCGCATCGCCGCGGGTCGCGGCGCGGCATGCCGCACGCACAGCACAGGACACGGCTGCCACCTCCACCGCGAACACTGCCAACTGCTGTTGCACGGCCTGAAACTTGCCGATGGCCCGACCAAATTGATGGCGCTCCAGCGTATAGGCAGCGGTCAGCTGAAGTGCACCCTCCAGGGCCCCTGCCATTTGAACGCTGCGCATTAGTGCACAGTACTGTAGTAGGTCTGCGCTCTCAAGCGGCCCAATGGCCTGACGATCAAATATCAGGGTGTCGCGAGGCTCGTCGGCAAGGTTGTGATTTTCCCGGCAATGCGCCGCGCTGGTGTCCAGGCTAAAGACATCACCCGTGGCCGCCTGGGCAACGACTGTATCCACCGCTCGCCCCCAGGGTATATTGCGCACTTCGCCGCTGAATTTCCCCTCCTGAAGGCTTCCCTCGACATAGGGTGATAACGAGAAGTTACCCGCCTTGCCCAACAGTTGCGAGGCGAGGATATTTTCCCCCAGGGGCACTGCGGCCGCGTATTGCCCCGCCGGCTCCAGCACCTCGAATAATTCCTCCCAACCACATCCGGCGCCTCCCTGGCCTTCGCTTAGCATCAGGCCCGCCAGACCCATCTCATCAATAGTTGGCTGTAGTTGGTCGCTCTCGACCTCGGCAAAAAGGCGGCTCACCGTTTCAGCCAGCATTAGCGTAATCCCAGGCCGCGGGCGATTATCCCGCGCAGTATTTCGCGAGTTCCTCCGCGCAGTGAAAAAGAAGGCGAGGTCTGCAACAGCAAGGCCAGGGTTCTTGCAAGATCCGATTGATCCTCGAGAAATAACTCGCTGCTTACAATCCGCTGCACCAGGTGGGGGATACCCTGCTCCAGGGCATTGCCCAGGTCTTTTACGCAGGCGGCTTCCAGCGTCGGATCCTGGCCATCGACCAACTGCCCCGCCACCGACAGTGACATCTGGCGTAGTGTCCAAAGCTGTGTGGCTATGCTTCCCAAGGCCTGGACCACCGTCGACTCGGCATCGCTACCGGCGGCGCGCAGTAACTCCAGGTACAGAGCAAGGCTCGACAGATAGCGCTCCGGCCCGCTGCGCTCCAGTGACAACTCGCTGGTGCACTGTTGCCAGCCTTCCCCCTCCACGCCAAACAGCGCATCCGGCTCGACGATGGCGTCGTCAAAAAACACTTCGTTAAAATGGTTGCCACCGACCATGTCTTCGATGGGCCTTATAGTGATCCCGGGGGTATGTTTCAGGTCAATCAGAAATTGTGACAGCCCCGCATGGCGATTGTTCGCGTCAACCGGGGTTGTCCGCACCAGGGCAATCATTAAGTCACAGTGCTGTGCGAATGTGGTCCATAGCTTCTGGCCGTTGAGTTTCCAGCGCCCATCGGCAAGTTGCTCGCCGCGGGTACGCACCGAGGCAAGGTCCGACCCGGCTCCGGGTTCAGACATGCCGATGCAGCAGTAGAGTTCACCCCGGGTGATAGCGGGCAGGTATTTTTGCTGCTGCTCTGCGGTACCGTACTTAAGAATAGCCGGGCCCGACTGGCGATCGGCAATCCAATGGGCACCCACCGGGGCGCCGGCTGCGAGTAATTCCTCTAACAATATATAGCGTTCGATCGCCGAGCGCTCGCCACCACCAAAGGCCTTGGGCCAGGTCATGCCGATGTAACCCTGCTGGCCCAGTTTGCGAGAGAATGCGAGATCCGCTACGCCCCAGCAGTTGGACTTGTTTTCGGGGGAAGTGTCAGGCATCTCGCGCTGTAAGAACTGGCGAATCTGCTGGCGAAATGCGGGGATACCCGGGGGTAAATCCACGGGTTGAAAGCTGAAAGTGGGCATAGTCTTGTAGTTTAATGCACATGTAGCCCATACTGTTACGATTAATTCAAATAATGCATTTTAAAACTGGAGACATCAATGAGTAACGGATTTGTCCTGTACCAACAAGAGGGGCCGGTTGTTACCCTGACCTTTAATCGCCCCGCATCGCGCAATGCCATCGCCACCGCAGAGGACTGCATGGACATTGTTGCTGCTCTGGAGCGGGCCGAGGCCGACAGCTCGGTGAGCTGTATCATTGTTACCGGCAACGGCTCGGCATTC
>JABHWT010000025.1 GCA_018657645.1 Halieaceae bacterium
AAATGCAGTCTGATCAATGCGCGCCAGCATTTCCTCCAACTTCGGGGATTTAAGCCGAGTAGCAAGCCCCTCGGGCGCCCTTGGCGCCACTGCGAAATCTGTGAGCCTCGCACTACTGCCTTTCAACAGAAGTTTATGAAGCAGCTTAACGGTATCGCGCAGCGTGATCGGACGTACCCACTCGGCACCACGGCAGCCCTCGCTGCCCTCCGCCAGGTTATCCACGCCGGTGTCGGCCAAATAGCGGTTCAAACCCGCTGCATAGCCCTCCAAACCTGCGGCAAGATAGTCAGGGATGCTCTCATCAATTAACTGTTGTATGTGCTGATCACTGTTTAACAGTTGATAGACCAGGTCGGCATTGATGTCGCCGCCATCACCAAAATAGCGGGCTGAATTACCACTGGCCCGAACGTACTCGCGCATCACGGTACAGTAGTTTTGTTGCGCATAAGCATAGCCTGTGCCGTAACCGGCGCTACCCCAGTCCTGTGCAGTAATATGCGGGACACCATATTGGGTCCATACAATTTCGGCATCGTAAGTCAGTTCAGGCTCTGGTGTTGGTGTTGCCTCAACGGGTGCTTCTATCGTAGGGCTGTCGTGAGAGTCGCTACAACCAAAGAGGGTGAATGCAAATAACACAAACAGTGGCAGCAATCGGCTACGAGAAAAAACGCGGGGCATGATGGGATCCTGTTACGGTTGTTTTTTTGAAGCGCCATGATATAGGAACAAACGCTGTAATTCACCAAATTGTTTCGGCCAGAGCGTCGGCGCCGCGTAAATCCCCGGCCGTGAATAGTACGCTGACCTCTTGATTGCGAGAAGCAGCATCAGATACTGCATCCGCCAGCACCTGCACTGGACCCAGGCACGTAAACAGAAGGCTGGCGATACACACGGCTCTGTTTATGACGCCGCCGGTGACAAACGGGCACTGCTGCAGATGCAATAGTCTGATGAATTTCGAAAATACCGAGGAAATGTGATGCCTCATAAGTGACCTGACCCGCGCTGTAAGTTCATAGGGAAATGGTACTACCCTGGACGAGAATAGCACTCATGGTTCGGAGCGCAACAGTGGTGTTGGTCGACGAAGGCAGAACCGACCACGCAGAACTTGTCCGCGGGACGTCAGAGGCAAGAAAGTTTCTATCAAATCTCGACTCTATTAATAGCGGAATCTTCCGCATGCCCAGAAGTACTTTTTTCAGCAGATTGTTCATAGCTTTCCTGGATGTCGCGGGCCATCAAATCAAGATCGACTCGATACCTCAAGATGCCCGGCTATCCCTTCACATAAGACTGAATTTTGTGAGAAGTATAAGAGGGCTTAACGCCACCTTTTCAAGCAATCCATGGATACCAGGAGATGTAGTAAGATCCATCGCGGTGATTTACGACGTCACCGTATGGTCCAAGAATACCGGTTGCAGATGGAATCCTATTGCAGCTTACTGTTGGTGCCGAAATACTGATCGTTGCCTTGTAGCGAGAGATCCAGGGACCATCATTTGCAATGCCCGCGGTTTCATCAATTCGTAGCCTGTCGTCCCATAGGCAGTTTGCAACACACGAATATGTGGCTCGCGAGACTTTGCCGCCCCCATTGGATTCAATTTCAACTTCGCCGCTTGAGAGTCTTTCCGCCGCAATAACCCTTGTTTTAAGAATACAGTTAATATTAGGTTCCTTGCCTACCGCGCGACACAGGATATTGGCTACATCCGCAGTGCAAACAGAGCGCTCCTCTGTTTTGAAGGAGCCCAGGGTCAACTCAGGTGAGAAGCTGTTACAGTGAGCATCCGGAAGATTTTGTTTGAAATATCGATCATATTTGCGATTAAAGTAGAGGTGACCGAAGTTTTTTATTTGTTCATGAATAGCCTGTTCAACTTCGTGAAAGTGGTCGCCGATAGCCGTCATGCTGAGCTGGCTGTCAATAGGTACGTAGTATTGGAAAGGCTGCGATGACGATAATGCCTCAGCCGCGCAACCCGTTAACTTCTCAATTATGTGCGAAAAGGCCAGGGAGCCACGTAGCATAAGCCCATGCGTTATTTTCAACGGATCATTGGCGTAGACGTAGCCCAAGTGAAGCTTGCCCTCGTTATGAAGGCTGGCACCGGTCATTGGCGCTGAACCCAGGTCGACCAGGTCAACCCTGTATCCTCTTTGCGCAAGTTCCAAGGCCAGGCAACATCCCATAATGCCCGCCCCTAAGACAGCAACTTCCGCCCGATTATTGGAGCTAATCAAAATGGTATCTGACTGCGAGATGAGAAAACCGTTGGCCGCCGTTCCACCACAAAACTCCTCTCCAAATAACCAATAATCTCCCTCGAGTCATACCCAGATTATTTTGCCAGTAAACCACCGTCCACTGCGAACTCCGCGCCAGTAATAAATCTAGCGGCATCAGAAGCCAGGAATAAGATCATTGCACCAACATCCTCGGGCTGCCCCATTTCAGGCAACACTTGCATGTCCATATAAAACTTCATAGCATCTTCAATGCTGCTAGCTTCCCCATTCTCAACCATTTCGACAAACTCCTGCTTGAACATCGGAGTCAGTGTGTTGCCTGGGTGCACAGAGTTCACCCTGACATTGTAACCATACGCCCCACATTCAACGGCGATAGCCTTGGTAAAAGTACGAACCGCTCCCTTGGATGCGCAATAAGAAGATAAATCAGGTGCGCCGATAACACCGCCAACTGAAGACAGGTTAATAATTGAACCACCTCTGCCGCTGACACCCTCTGGGCGCATTACTTCAACAGCGCACTTGGTACCGAGGAACGTACCTTCCATATTAACGGCATTAACATGCTTCCACTCTTCTAACGAGATATTCAGTAGGCGGTTATGCACCACTATGCCCGTATTGTTGACCAATACATCCAGGCCTCCATGACGCTCTACGATGGTGGCTATCACTTGCTGCCACTGTTCTTCACGGGTCACATCCAGGGGCATAAACTCGGCTAAGCCACCATTTTCCACAATTTCATTAGCTGTAGCCTGGCCCTCCTGCTCTAATATATCGCCGATAATAACGGTCGCACCACTTTTGGCTAGTACAGCGGCGGTAGCAGCACCAATGCCCATTGCAGCTCCAGAAATCAGTGCTACCTTATCTTTCACGTGAACGGTCGGTTCCGTCATTCTCTACACCTTCAAAAATAAGTATAAGTTGGATTAATGCCACTTCTCTGACCAATTTAGTATAAACAATTGGCTGTGAACAGCTATTGCTCATTCAGCTCCATTAATTGCTGGACCAACCCGGTAATCATAGTCGCTCCCTCTGGGGTTTTGTAAGTTCTCATGCCGCCCGATTATACCGGACTGAGCTAAGTTGATAATCACCGATTCAACCGATCCTATTGTATTGAGGCTTGATAGTTGCTGTACGTCTTAATAAGATAACAAGACATGCAAAGGTGAACAATTTATGAAATCGCAGACGCGGGCGGCGTGTAAAGCTATCGCCCTTCCACTTTGTGTGCTGGCATTGACTGCATGTACGGAGGGCCCCTGGAATAACCCTAATCCCGCCGTGCCAGAGGGCAAGATGACCTACCAGTCAGTGATGTCCCCGGCCCCGCCCAAGCACCTTGACCCTGTTATTTCCTACGCTACCGACGAAAGCCTGTTCCTGCTGCAGATATATCAACCCCCCCTTGGCTATCATTTTTTGAAACGGCCCTATGAATTGCAACCACTGGCCCTGGAATCTCTTCCAGACGTTGTATTTCTGGACGCCGAGGGTCGAGAGATAGAAGAGGACGAGGGTAACATAGCTTTCACTCGCTATACCTTGCATATTCGCGAAGATGAACATTTCCAGCCCCATCCGGCCTTTGCAAAAAACGACAAGGGTGATCCGCTGTATATATTCAATGACGCGCAGGAGGGAGAGCAGTACCGGACCATACCTGACTTTCCCCGCACCGATGCACGGCCAGTTCGGGCAAATGATTACGCCTACCAGATCAAACGTCTGGCGGATCCGGTGAATCTTTCGCCCATGCTAGGATTTATGGCGCAATATATTGTCGGCATGCCAGAGCTTTCCGATCAACTCGGGCAGGTGGAAAGAAACGGCTGGCTAAACCTGGATAAGTATGAAATGGCAGGGTTGGAGGTTGTCGATGACCAGACCCTGAATATCACGATCAAGGAGCGCTACCCCCAGTTCAGATACTGGCTGGCCATGCACTTTTTTGCTCCCATAGCACCCGAAGTAGACCGCTTTTACAAAAACCCCGGGTTTGCGCAACGCAATCTGACGCTGGACTGGTGGCCTGTGGGCAGCGGTCCCTTCATGATGGTGAAGAACGATCCGAACACTGAGATTGTGCTGGAACGCAACCCAAATTTTCGGGAGGACTATTATCCCACCGAAGGCGCACCGGGCGATGCCGAGTTGGGGTTACTGGATGACGCCGGAAAACGCCTGCCCTTCATTGACCGGGCAGTTTATCGATTGGAAAAGGAAGTACTACCCCTGTGGACCAAGTTTTTGCAAGGCTATTACGACCGGTCTGGCGAGGTGCATGCCAACACCAAAGGTTTTTTCGACCAGGCCTTTGTAGTGGGCCCAAATGGCCTGGAGGCAGCACCGGAACTGGCGGATCACGGCATTACCGTAACCGAAGATGTGAAGCCTTCACTGTACTACTATGGTTTTAATATGCGCGACCCGGTGGTTGGTGGCTACACAGAGGAAAAACGCAAGTTGCGTAAGGCCCTGCAAATTGCGTTTGATACCGAGGAATACATCAACATTTTCTACAAAGGCAACGGGGTGGCAGCCCAAAGCCCTATTCCTCCGGGCATTCCCGGTAACCTACCCGGTAAAGCTGGTATGAACCCGCAGATTTATGATTGGGTCGACGGCGGTATGAGGCGCAAGTCCATTGATTATGCAAAGCAACTATTGGTAGAAGCGGGATACCCGAACGGCCGGGATGCTCGCACCGGTGAGCCGTTAAAAATATATATCGATGTACAGTCCCAGGCTATCTCCAATACGTCAATGAACTGGATGGACAGGATGTTTGCCAGAATTGGTGTGCAGGTAGAGTACAGACCAGCAGATTGGAACCGTACTCGGGAGAAATACCTCACGGGCAATACCCAGATATTCTCCCACGGTTGGCTGGCGGATTATCCCGATCCTGAGAACTTCCTGTTTTTGCTATACGGCCCCGAAAGTCCCCTTATATGCAAATGCGATGGCGCCAATAACGCAAACTATGAAAGCGAGGAATATGACGAGGCTTTTCAAGCTATGCGGGTTCTGCCTCCCGGAGAGGAAAGAGACAGGGAAATTGCAAAACTGGTGAAGCCCTATCAGGATGATGCGGTTTGGCTATACGCATTCACGCCCAAGGAAATATACTTGAATAACGCCTGGGTGCACAATACCAAGCGTCATGGTATTGACAAGGGAACACTGAAATACGTTCGGCTCGACACAACATTGCGTGCCGAAAAACAGGCCGAATGGAACCAGCCGGTAACCTGGCCCCTTTACGCTGGAACATTTCTTATTATTAGCATGGTTCTGCCAGGCATCACCGCCTATAGAAGGCGCCAGAATGCCACGGCTCGTTAACAGTACACCGTCACATCCATCACCGGGAAATTACGAATAAGGATACTTATGTTCGCCTATATTGTCAGACGTCTACTCTACGCGATCCCGATTCTTATCGGTGTTAATATACTGACTTTCACATTGTTTTTTGTCGTGAACTCTCCCGATGATATGGCCGTATCCCAGCTGGGGGCCAAGTACGTCACGCCAGAGGCTATAAACAACTGGAAAGAGAAAAATGGTTACGATAAACCCCTGTTCATCAACGCCGGAGCCAAGGGTGCAGCAACATTCACCGATACCATATTTTTCACCAAATCCATCAAACTGTTCGCCCTCGACTTCGGTCGCTCCGAAAGCGGCAGGGATATCACATCCGATATTTCCATCAGGATGTGGCCAAGCCTTGCTGTTGCACTGCCAACATTTGCGACAGGTATCTGGGTGAATATATGCGTGGCCCTGATGGTGGTGATGTTTCATGCCACCCGACTGGATCGCTGGACCGTATTTGTGTTTGTCGGCCTGATGTCCATCTCCTACCTGTTTTACATAATAGGCGGGCAATATATGGTGGCCAAGACATGGCGCCTGGTGCCCATTTCCGGATTTGATGCCCAGGGGCAAGTTTGGAAGTTCCTGATTCTACCCGTGCTGGTAGGTGTCATTGCCGGTATAGGGGCAGGTGCGCGCTGGTATCGCACCCTGTTTCTGGAGGAGGCAAACCAGGATTATGTTCGCACTGCCAGGGCCAAGGGTTGTAGCGAAATGAGCGTATTATTTAAGCACATCCTACCCAATGCACTGATTCCGATTCTGACGGGGGTCGTGGTATTGATACCCACCTTATTTATGGGCAGCCTGCTTATCGAATCTTTCTTTGGTATACCCGGCCTGGGCAGTTACATGCTGGACGCAATACGTTCTCAGGATTTTGCGATTGTCAGGAGCATGGTGTTTATTGGCTCTATCTTGTACATCACAGGCCTTATTCTCACTGATATTTCGTATACCTGGGCTGACCCCCGGGTTCGCTTGAGTTAAGGGCAGCTGAAATGAAACCTGTCTTACTCTGGTCCGATGCCTTGATCTTCATGTTGGTTCTTGCCCTCATTGTTTTCTTCTATAAGCTGCGCGAAGACCCCTTGAACAGAGAGCGCTGGGCGCAGGTATTTTCATCGCGCCTGGGTATGGTTGCCTTTACTGTCATTTTGACATACGTGGGTATAGCACTGCTAGATAGCCTGCACTTTCGTCGCGCCCTGGATGCTCCAGAGGGTATTCAGACAGATGAAATTTTCTACGACAATAAGGTGACCAGCTTCTTTGATGTGCTGACCCAAGGGATGGGTGATCGCTTTGAGCGCACCTACTCCGCACCGTTTGCCCTGCTGTCTTTTGAAAAAAAGAACATGAAAGATGAGCTAGGCAGAAACAT
>JABHWT010000024.1 GCA_018657645.1 Halieaceae bacterium
CTTTTTCAACACGCGGCTAGGCTTGCGCAATAATCTGAACTCGAGGAGTATTGTCGAGTGGATCGACGGGGTGTTCAATAACACCGCGTAACCAACTGCCCCCGTCGGCATCGAGCAGAATATCACCGACACCGCCGGGATGCCTGATGGACAGTGCCTGATTGTAGGTGTCGGGCACATCGGGTTGTGGCAGCAGCATGGCCGCAAGCGCGTCAAAGGCTGCTGATGCGTCAAACGCAAATTCCCGTACCAGAACCTGCCCTGAGCCGTAGCGGGGGCACAGCGCCCGGTCCAATTGCAATATCTGCAAGGCTGGCCCGGGGTTGAGTCCCTTGCAAATATGATGTTGCTTAACTACGCGGGAAATGCACTGGTATAAGGAATCTCGATTGGCCAGTGCGGTCAGGTAAATACCATCGCGACCCTCGTAGACTGACATTCGGGCGGTCGAGTCTATGTCAATCAGTTGATTTTCCAGCTGGCCAAGCAAATCCCGTAGTATGTCGCGCAGTAAGGAGCAAACTGACACCTCTGCACGCAGGGCCAACAGACGAATTGTAAGGGGAATGATATGGCCGTGAACCAGTAGGATGTGTGCGGTGATCAGAAAGTAACCCTCCTCTCCCTGATCCCGGGAGAAGCTATGGCAGCCAACCACATACTCTCCCTTGGCCTTGCCGTAACCCGCCACTGGAATGGCCTCAATCTGATACTCCTGGCGGCGCCGATAGAACTCGGTGCCTGGCAGTAAGGTGTAGCCGAAAATATTAATATTAGGGAATGTCGCAAGTAATCGGTCGAGATTGTGCTCGAAGTCCGGCAGATTGTCCCCAGGGAGGCCCCATATCAGCTCCGCTGCAATCGGTACGCCCAGCTCGGACATGCGCATCGCAACCTCCTGGTACTGGTTGGAGTCCATATTCTGTCTGTTGCTAAGGAGCAGGGCCTGAGGAGTGAGAGTTTGCAGGGCCAGTTGATAGTGAGGCAATAATTGATTGCGATGCAACAGTAGAGCGATTTCCTGTACTCGCTGATTGTGTTTTTTTGACCATGATGTAGCGAAGGAGAGGGGTAGGCCCTCGCGTTGTTTTAGTTCCACAATCAGTTTGGCTTTGTCCATATCCTGCTTCAAAGCACCAAAATTGGAGTCGGCCAGCCAGATATCCTTGATACCGGCCGCGACAATTTTCTCCCAGTCGCTGCGGATGCGCGTCATCGACCACTGGTGCATTTTCCCGCCGATGGCACCCGTACCCCATTCGCAGAAAGCACACTTGAAGGGGCAACCGCGACTCGTTTCATAGGAGATGGAATCGTAGAGCGGCGCACCGGACCGGTCCGTTAATTGCAGGACATCCAGGGGAGAAGGGAATTGTTCGAGGTCAGCACAGCGAACTCGCTCGGGAGTGATGACGATGCGGCTCTCCGACAAAAAGGCCAGCCCGGCAATCTGCTCCCAGCCGCCGCGATTGTCGCAGTCCAGGAACTGCTGAAAACTAATCTCAGCTTCGCCCAGGAAAATAAGGTCGATGGGGTCTATACCCAGGTAATCCTCAGCCTGCTGCACGTGAGGGCCGCCAGCCACAATCAGGAGGTCGGGCAGGAGAGTCTTCAGGTTGCGAGCCAGATCCAGGAATTCAGCCGCGTTCCAGGTATAGAAGCTTAAGCCCACCACTGGGGCCAGTCCGGCCTCCAATGCCAGCCGGGCAGTCGCCAGGCCCTGCCGCTGCCATTTCCCCAGCCAGGGTTCAATGTCAGCGGCATGCTGGAAGTGAATCAAGTCGATATCTGTCGCCGAAGAGGTGCCGCCGTACCTCCTGAAGTAGGAGGTCAGGGCTGCGGTAGTGGTGGGAGGAGAATTGAACTGCTCCGAGTCCATACTCAACATCCAGACAGGACGATTCATATTTTAAAGGGTACGAGAGGCCAAAACATGCAATGTATCCTAATGTACCGCGTTTGCAACCGTAGCGGCCGTCATCAGTCGTCTCTGCTGGCAAGTAATAATACCGCGCATATCGATGGGCGTAGTCAATATCTGGCTGAAATAGTGGTGGAGCAAGTGTAGTGTCCGGTATAAAGTGCTCAATACACACTTTATACAGAATACCGCGCCAGATTGTGGATACCGAATTATTCAGAACATTCTTGGAAATTCGTACCACTCGTCATTTTGGGCGAGCGGCTGAGAACCTGTATATCACCCAGGCGGCTGCCAGCGCGCGAATTAAACAATTGGAAGCGCTATTGGGAGTAACGCTTTTTATACGCAATCGCAACGACATACAGCTAAGCGCGGAGGGCGAGCGCCTGGTTCCTCACGCCCAAGCCATGTTAATGACCCTTGCGCGGGCACGCCAGGATCTCTCACTGGATGATGCGCGTAGTAATCAGTTGTATATGGGCGTAAGCAATGGTATCTGGGGCCTGGTTTTATTTGAAAAACTGTTGGACTTGCAGGTGGAGCGGCCCGATATGGCACTGCGAGTGGAAAGCCTTCAGACAACAGATATTATCCGCATGCTGCAGAATCGAACTGTGGATGTCGCTATTATGTACGAGCCACTGAGTCAGGCGGAAATACACTGTGCACCTATTGGCGAGCTCTGCTTGAAACTTTACAGTACCCGCAAGCGCGACACCCCCGCCGCGGCTCTTTCCGACAACTATATTTATCTGGATTGGGGAGGCGGTTTTTCACAATTCCACGCGCTCCGATTTGGCGATCAGGCGGCACCGTCATTGCGGACTAACATGAATGGCATGGCTAGCGACTACCTCGTCCATCATGGGGGCGCTTGTTTTATGCCCGCCAGCTTCAAGGCGAGTCTGGCGAAGATAGGTCTGACCCCGGTGCGGGGGGCGCCGGAGTTCAAACAGCAATTGAATGTTGCCTATCATTCATCACGTGGACAGGATGAACAGACAGAGCGGGTGATTCGGGCTTTTGCCAGGGTGAGAGTGTAAAAATAGCAGGGGGTACGCAGTTGCCACTGCTAGCTCAAGCTCAGTGGTCATGTCCGGTGGCTCGAACTTAGCCCCGGGGAACAGAACTAGAAATCATTCAACTCCAGTTCATAATCGCCCAATTCATCACGCAAACGTTGTTGCTCCAAACGTTGTTCGGCGCGGCGGCGCATTTCCGCCAGGCGATTTCTGTTTGACGAGGACGGTAGTGCCTCTTCGAAATCTTCGTCGATTAAATCGGAGAGGAGGGGTTCGAAGATATCCTCCAGGGGGTCTACTGAAACGGGTTCTTGATGTCGCTCTCCCATAAATCACCTCCTGATGATTTATACCAAGTCGCCTCGAGGCAAATATCTCTCAGAGGTATTGGCTAGTAAATCTAAATATTATTCTCGATACGACAAATATAATTTGTCGTGACCTTTCAAAATTCCTTTCCTCCTAATGATGAGCGGCCCGCAACCGTCCCTGGTATTCCCTGCAGTTTTCTCCAACGTCCATGTTCTGAAACCATCCCTGGTTGGCATTTGCATTGGCGGGCCGCTCTGTACTGTATTGCAACACCCGTGCCATGCTCTATGCAGCTGTCGAGAGGGGTTTTGCCCGAGATAGGTTAGTAGATGGGTGTCCGCACGCGTCCGCCGGTGCGACCGGACGCGAACAGGCAGGGTCAGGTGCTCGCTACTCCTGCCCCGCTAATTGATCCAGGATGCTGGCAGCGACCTGGTCGGCGGTACCGTCAGTGGCGTCTACGGTGATATCCGCGTATTGCCGGTAAAGCGGTGTGCGCTCTCGATAAACATCGGCGAGACTATCACCTGCGCCGCATGCGATACCCCGCGAGGGGGCGATTGCAATGCGTCGTTTCAGGGTTTCCAGGTCGGCTTCGAGATAGACAATAGGACCGGCACTCTGAAGCCTGGCCATAGCTGGCGCACTGTAGACAACACTGCCGCCGGTTGAGATCACCGATTGTTGCAAGGGAATCTGCAGTAGAACCTGCTCTTCGATCTCGCGTAAATGCAGATGACCTTCGCGTTCGAGGATTTGTTGCAGAGTGGCTCCCGCCTGGACCTGTATATCGAGATCCGTATCGGTGAATCGCAGGCCGGTGAGTTTGGCCAGCAGAACGCCAATGGTGCTCTTACCTGCGCCCGGCATGCCGATGAGGCTGATGGTGTCCTGGGACAAAGGGGATGTTATCAATGTCGCCTCCGCAAGTGTAGTGCCGCCATTATCCAGAATTGGCGCCTCGCGACAAGCGACAAATACAGTACACTAGGTGAAGTTTTTTGAGACCCCGCACGAGGCAAGTCGAGAGAGGAAAGTAAAAATGACATTGCAAACAACCCCGCTGGATACGTTGCACCGGGAGTTGGGGGCCAAAATGGTTCCTTTCGCCGGCTTCGACATGCCGCTGCAGTACCCACCCGGGATTATCAAGGAGCATCTTCAGACGCGCGCCGCCGCAGGTCTGTTTGATGTATCCCATATGGGGCAGGTGATAATAGACGGCCCTGACTCGGCCTCTATGTTGGAATCAATGGTACCCGTCGATATTGAAGGCCTGGGTCAGAATCGCCAGACCTATGCACTGTTTACCAATGATCAGGGAGGTATTCTGGATGACCTGATTATCACCCGCTGGGGTCCGGAGCAGTTTTTTCTGGTTGTGAACGCAGCTTGCAAGGCACAGGATTTTGCTCACCTGCAAGCCCATTTGACCGGCCAATCTATGACTGTGTTAGAGGACCAGGCGCTGATAGCCCTGCAGGGACCGGCTGCGAGAGAGGTTATGTCGCAATTGTGTCCTGAGGCGGCTGGGCTTGTTTTTATGCAGGGTTGCAAAACAGCAATTGGCGCTGCGGAGGTTTATATCACCTGTTCCGGCTACACCGGTGAGGACGGATTTGAAATTTCTGTACCCGCGAGCCACGCGGAGGGTCTGGCCCGCAAAATATTGAGTTTTCCCCAGGTCGAGGCTATCGGCCTTGGAGCGAGGGATTCTCTGCGACTCGAGGCGGGCCTGTGTCTCTACGGCCACGAACTGACCCCCGACATCGACCCGGTGCGCGCTGGATTGTTGTGGTCGATCAGCAAGGCGCGGCGAGCTGACGGTGAGCGTGCCGGTGGCTTTCCGGGTGCAGATTGTATTTTCGAGCACATTGCCCAGAGTACGGCATTGCGCCGGGTCGGCTTGATGGTGGAGGGCAAGCGGCCAGTGAGAGAGGGGCAGCGGGTGTTGGATGAACAAGGAGAGCAGGTGGGGGAAGTGTGTTCCGCCGGCTTTGGTGCCACCGTCGGTGGGCCGATTGCAATAGCCTATATAAAAAGAGAACTCGGAGAGCCGGGCACTTCACTGATGGTAGATGTTCGGGGCAAAATGCTACCCGTTACGGTCACCCGGATGCCGTTTTGCCGACAGCGATATTATCGAGGCTAGAACATAGGGGCTTGGTGGGCCAAAATTCATCAGCACTCGAAGGAGATGTGGCTTATCTGTCACAAACCTGTCATATTTTGTGCCATTATTCCTTGTGGATGTTTATGGGGAGACTCCATCATTGGCTTCAGAAACCATTGACGTACTCATTATCGGTGCCGGCCTGTCGGGTATCGGCGCGGCTTGTCACCTCTCGAAAAAGTGCCCGGACAAGAATTACCTGATTCTTGAAGCGCGCGAGTGCATGGGAGGCACCTGGGACTTGTTTCGCTACCCAGGTATTCGCTCTGATTCAGACATGTTCAGCCTGGGTTATAACTTCAAGCCCTGGGCCAGCGCACAGTTCCTGGCCGACGGCCCCGCAATTCTTAACTACATTAATGAGGCAGCGGCAGAGCACGGGGTCAACGACAAAATTCGGTACCAGGCACAAGTGGAATCTGTGAGCTGGAATAGCGACGAAGCTCGCTGGACAGTTTTATACCGGGACAAGCAGTCGGGGGAGGCGAGGGAAATACACTGCAATTTTATCAATAGTTGTACCGGCTACTACAACTATGAACACGGCTACCAGCCTGAATTTGATGGCCGGGAGAACTACAGGGGCATCTTTATTCACCCCCAGCAATGGCCAGAAGATCTGAATTGCGCTGACAAGCGAGTAGTGGTAATCGGCAGTGGTGCCACGGCGGTCACTGTGGTGCCAGAAATGTCGCTGGATGCTGCTCATGTCACCATGCTGCAGCGCTCGCCCACCTACATGGCCGCCGTTCCCGACGAGGATCCTGCCGTACTCTTTCTGCGCAAGCATTTACCGGAAATCTGGGTATATAGAATTTCACGAACGCTAAAAGTCTCCGCCCAGGCGGTGTTCTACTCGCTGAGCCGACGATTCCCCAATGCCATCCGAAAACTCCTGTTGGGCGAAGTGGAGAAACGTGTCGGCCCCGATGTGGATATGAAGCACTTCCGTCCCGAGTACAATCCCTGGGATGAACGCCTGTGCGCAGTGAAAAGTGGCGACCTGTTCGAGGCGGTTAAAAATGGCTCGGCCTCGATAGTGACAGATCATATCGACCACTTTACCGAGACGGGGATTAAACTGAAGTCTGGAGAAGAACTGCAGGCCGATATCATAGTGTCGGCTACCGGTCTCGATATGAAGTTCTTCGGAGATATTGGCATCGTTGTTGATGGTGAAGCCTTGCTGCCCAGTGAGAAGCTCAACTACAAGGGTGTCATGCTCGAGGGTTTGCCGAATATTGGCTTTACCTTTGGCTATACCAATGCATCCTGGACCCTTAAGGCCGATCTGACCAGTGAGTGGATTTGTCGTCTGCTCAAGCACATGGATAAGACCGGCATGCAGAAAGTGGTGCCGGTTAATTCCGATCCGGAAATTCATGCCCAGGACTTCCTGGATTTTCAGTCCGGTTACGTACAGCGCGCAATCGGGAAGTTCCCCAAAATGGGCAACAAACTGCCCTGGCGATTGTTACAAAATTATGGACTTGATTTGATGATGCTTCGCTTCGGTAGGCTCAATGATGGAAAGCTGCGGTACAGCTCGCGGCGCAAGAAAAATGGGAGTTTGGATATCGCTGCCTGATTGCGCAGGCTTGAACTAGCGACCTTTCACATCAACCCGATCCGGATTGAGCCGAGCTGGCAGGGCGGGTTTGCGCAGTTGCGCCAGGCCTGTTCCTACACGGCGCAGAGCTGCACCGATTTCGCCCATGGGAATGCGAGATAGATATTTGTTGGCGAGGATGAACACCGGCAACACAGATGCCAGTAATGCCAGGGCCAGCAATAACTGGCGAGGGCTTATGTTGCGGCTGGTTGGATTTTCCAGAGTCGAAACCGCACCTGGGCCGGCCACAACCTCTACGGCGGGAATAGAGAGCAATTGTGATTCTCCAGTTCGAGTATCCCACCAGAAGTAATCCTGAGAGGGTAGCTGGTAGCGCCCCTCGCGCTCCACGACGTAGCTGATACGCTCTATGCGACGTGCAGTCATAGTGCCTCGATTACTGGTATTGTTAAGCACCGGAGGCTCGGGGTAAGCCCTCAGCCCGGGCAGTTGCTCGATGCTGAAGCCCGGCAGCATCATGGCCATAGTGTCGCTGGCCTCAAAAACAATTTCGCGTTCAATGGCATCTCCAATGTGCAGGTCGACCGGGACCCGGTCAAAGCGTTGGCTGACAGTGTAAGAAGGCGCTGCTACCCAGTGTTCGGCCCGCCCCAGGCTTTCGGGTCTGGTTGCATTAAATTGCAGCGCCTGACTGTGTAATATGCCCTCCACACTGCCGTCGTCGCCACCATTGACCTCCACCCTGATGTCTATGGGCGGAATAGTAAAACTGCCGTTACGCTGGGGGTAGATCTCCAGACTCCAGCGCTGGACCACCCAACTCTGCCCCCCGCGGTTTTCGCTGGTATTACTTGCGAACTGGTCGGTTTGCAGGATAACCAACCCGGCAACTTCAGGTATTTTCAGGCGGGTACCACCGGTGAACCAGCGATCTGTTGCGATTTTCACCACCAGCTTCACTTGTTGTCCTGGGACGATATTGGTCGCCGGAATCAGCTCGCTGCTTACCTGGAGTCTTTGCTCGCTATACAATTCCGCCACAGACCGGGCGAGTGCCGGTGCAGATTGGCAGGCGACACACAGCGCAAGGAACAAGACGATACGATGCCAGGGCGGTTTCATTGACCTCCCTCTTCGCTTTGTAATTGCATATTGAATTTCATTGACAGGAAATGGGCTGGATTCTGCTGGACGCTGCGCAACCACATCTCACGAGTGGCCGGGTCTTGCAAAATGTCCTGGGCCGATAGTTGCTTGAC
>JABHWT010000023.1 GCA_018657645.1 Halieaceae bacterium
ATCGGACTCGCGCACGGATGAGACAGACACCTCGGGGCAACTGCTCTGCGAGCGCCTGCGCGACGCCGGGCATCAGCTTGGAGATAAGCAAATTGTAATTGATGATCGCTATAAAATACGTGCCGTTCTTTCAAACTGGATTGCCGACCCGGATATTCACGCAGTCATCACCACCGGCGGCACCGGCTTAACCGGACGCGATATTACACCCGAGGCTGTGATGCCTTTGTTTGACAAAGAAATAGAGGGCTTTGGCGAATTGTTTCGCTATTTGTCCTATAAAACCATCAATACTTCCGCGCTGCAGTCACGAGCGGTGAGTGGACTGGCAAATGGCACTCCCATATTTTGCCTGCCCGGATCACCGGGGGCCTGTCGCGATGGCTGGGATGGCATCATCGCAGCGCAACTCGACCGACGCCAACGCCCCTGCAACCTGGTGGAAATGATGCCGCGGTTTCTGGAAACATGATTGATCTGAGAGAAGATACATGAGTAGTGACTGTGGATGTGATTCAAGCAGCGGGGGGTTAACGCCCTACCCCGAGGCACTGAAAAATATTTTGAAGACAGCAAAACCTGTCGAAGAAACTGAATCGGTAGTGCTGACAGATGCACTGCACAGAGTACTGGCTGCGCCTCTGGTATCGGGCATCAATGTGCCACCGGCTAACAACAGTGCGATGGACGGATATGCGGTAAACAGTGCCGACGTGTCGATGTCCGGGGAAATACGCATGGAGGTCAGCCAACGCATTCCCGCCGGAGAAGTAGGGACACCCCTGCACCGGGGCACCGCCGCCAGGATATTTACCGGCGCCCCTATTCCCGAGGGAGCCGATGTGGTGATCATGCAGGAGCATGTAAACGACGAGGGTAACTCAATTGCTTTCACCGGGCCGTATGAGCCCAACACCAATATTCGATTTGCCGGAGAGGATATCGCCAGGGGCGACGAAATCCTGAGCTCCGGAAAACAATTACGCGCACAGGAACTGGGCGTGGCCGCGTCAATTGGATCTTCCCGACTCGAGGTTTTCAAACGTGTCAGGGTGGGGGTTTTCTTTACCGGCGACGAACTGGTCGAACCGGGCCGGGCCCTCGGCCCTGGTCAGATTTATGATTCAAATCGATATACTATAATAGGCCTGCTCAAATCCCTGGGCTGCGATATCGTCGACCTGGGCATTATAGGCGACACCTTTGAGGCCACTCAGCAGGCATTACAGGATGCATCAGCCAGGGCTGACCTGGTCATAACCAGTGGCGGCGTGTCGGTGGGCGAGGAAGATTATGTGCGCACCGCGGTCGAGTCACTGGGCAAACTCGACATGTGGCGGGTTAAAATTAAACCCGGCAAACCCCTGGCCTTTGGAGAGGTAAACAATACCCCTTTTATGGGCTTGCCGGGTAATCCTGTTTCGGTTTTTGTCACGTTCTGCCTGTTCGTAAACCCATTTATAAAGAAACTGCAGGGCATGAGCACCACGAGTTCTCAGTCAATTCCTGTGCAAGCAGACTTTGAGTGGACTGCAGGGAATCGCAGAGAATTTGTTCGGGCGCAGTTGACGCGCAGTCAGGAGGGTGAGGCTAAGGCGCAAATCTACCCCCATCAGGGCTCGGGTGTATTGACCTCAACCTGCTGGTCAGATGGCCTGGTGGTAATCCCTGAAGGCCATTCTGTGAAACCGGGCGACTGGGTAGATTATACGGCCTATTCGAGCATGTCGAACTAGTGGAAGTAAGCGTACAGACAGAAGATTTTGACCCACAGGCTGTGGTCGACGCGTTGTGCAAGGGCCGCAAGGATATCGGGGCACTGGTCACTTTCGTGGGGCTGGTGCGGGATTCGGCGCAGTCTCCCTCCCTTACAGCGATGGAACTCGAACACTACCCCGGCATGACCGAAAAAGCCCTGGAGGAAATTGCAAATGAAGCGCATCAGCGTTGGTCGCTGCAGGGTGCCAGCATCATTCATCGAGTCGGGAAATTGCTTCCCGCCGAGCGAATTGTCATGGTAGCCGTGGCCTCCATGCACCGCAGCGAGGCTTTTCAGGCCTGTGAATTTATAATGGATTTTTTGAAAACACGGGCACCGTTCTGGAAAAAGGAACACACCGCCGGAGAGGCGCACTGGGTTGACGCGCGCGAGCGCGACGTCGATGCCCAGGCACGCTGGCAATAGCTATGGGCCTACGCCAGACCTTGCTGCCTGATTCACCCAGAGATTTTCCGGGCCGAAGAGTAACCCGTTCAATACTACGCACTGTACATATTCTAGGGGGTGGCGTGTTGATTGGCGCCTATTTATTTGAACAACCCGCCAGCAGCATCCACAACTGGTACGCCATCGCTGCGGTTTCCGGGCTGTTGCTGTTACTCACCGATCTGCACGCCAGTTTTGCTCTGGTTTTTGAATGGCGGGGCCTGTCCATCATTAGTAAAATAGGCTTGCTGTTACTACTGCCAGTGGCTCCCGGTTATGAGATTTATATACTGGGTGCCATTTTAACAATCGGCTCACTCAGTAGCCATTTGTCGCGAAAATTTCGCCATCGAATGTGGTGGACATTGCCGGATATCGCGCAGGACACGCGTCACGGCTAGTAAAAACCCGTCATCTGAAACGAATTCACCCCGCCAGCATTTCTGCTACCGGGGTGAAGCGTACTAACAAACAACCCGCTTAGTAGACGTCTTTACGGGTATTGTAGATGTTGAACTTACCAGTAGGTGTAATCAGGCGCTTGTCCTTGATCACATGCTTCAGCTTGCGAGTTTTGTCATCGACGACAACAATCGCAGACTCTTCCTCCTGACCGCTCCACACTGAGAACCACACCTCGTCACCTCTGACGTTGTACTCGGGCTGAACCACCCGCTTTGGGCCTTCGCCCAGATCAGCCCACTCGGCTATAGGCAGTACTTCGTAACCAGCATCGAGATTATTGACATCGTAGACTGCAATAGACTGACTCACTGCGGTCTGTGGGTGAAGGGTGTTGTCAATCCACAGGTTAGTAGACTTGGGATGGCTCTTCACAAACAGTGAACCGCCGCCCTGTGCCTTGATGACACGTACGGCCTTCCAGGCGCTGTCCTTGTGGTTCTCGGGATCGGTGCCGATAAAGGTGACGTTCTCATTGCCCAAGGCTGACGTTACCCAAACCGGACCATACTTCGGATCGGTAATGTTGGCACCGCGACCGGGGTGTGGAATCTTGGTCGCATCGACCAGAGCTGCGATTGTGCGTTCCTTGGAGTCCACTACCGCAATTTTGTTGGACTTGTTAGCCGCCGTCATGAAATACCGGTGGCTTGAATCCCAACCGCCATCGTGCAGGAAGCGCGCGGCTTCAAGCGTAGTAACCGTCAGGGCGTCCATATTGCTGTAGTTCACCAGCAGGATTTTGCCGGTTTCCTTCACATTAACGATGAACTCGGGATGCTCGTGAGACGCAACAATAGCCGCAACCCGTGGCTCTGGGTGGTATTCTTGAGTGTCCACGGTCATGCCACGGGTGGAGACGATCTTCTTCGGCTCCAGGGTGGGCCCATCCATCAACACATACTGGGGCGGCCAGTAGGCTCCGGCAATGGCGACCTTGTCCTCATAACCCTTGTACTTTGAGGTTTCCACCGAACGGGCTTCCAATCCAATTTTGATTGAGGCCACAACTATCGGGGGGTCCATAAACAGATCGATCATGTCTATTTTGGCATCGCGACCAATGGTGTAAACATAGCGCCCGGAATCCGAGGGGCGAGAGATATGTACCGCGTAACCCGTTGTAATTACCGCGATGATATCCTTACTATCACCATCTATTATTGCCACTTCCCCTGAGTCGCGCAGAGTAACGGCAAACATATTGTCTATATCGCGCTTGTGTTGGGGCTTAGTGGGCCGGTCGGCAACAGGAACAATGACCTTCCAGGTCTCCATCATTTCCTTCATGCCCCACTGTGGTGGAACCGGGGGCTCGTGCTGCAGGAAGCGCGCCATCATATCGACTTGTGCTTCAGTGAAGGCACCCGAGGTCCCCCAGTTCGGCATACCGGCAGGCGTCCCGAAATTGATCAGAACCTTGAGGAACTCTGTACCTCTAGCCTGAGTAATATCCGTAGTAAGTGGTTTGCCAGTGGCGCCCTTGCGCAAAACTCCGTGGCAACCCGCGCAGCGCTCAAAATAAAGCTTGGTAGCCTCCTCGAACTCTGCCTCCGACATGTCCGGCGCCCCCGGCGAGATGACTCGCTTGAGGTCTGCCGTTGCAACAGGTGCGCCCTTGTAGGCTACTTCACCTGCGGTAGTATTGGGGTGGTCTACCTTATCCTGAGCCAGACTCACGCCTGCCAGCAGGCCCAAGCCTACTGCAATTACCGAGCTTAACCCTAGTTTTGATGTCAACTTCATGTGATGTTCCTCGTTTGTCTATCTTGGGGCTGGCATTTTAATCGAAGACTGTCTCGATGTATTGATTTATCTCAAAGAAATGATTGCCATGACGATTCACAGCAAATACTCTGATTCCGTCAAAAGATTGCTCCAGATCATTCCGTTTCTTTAAAAGACAGCGTATTATTTGCGCGCCAAATTTCGGAGATTCTCCTTTGTACCAGAAGACAGCAAAATGTGCCACTTATCTGGTGGCGTTATTATCAACTCTCGGCGCCAACTCAAGGGCGCAGGAGATGGAGGAACTGGTAGTCACAGCCAGTCGTTACTCTGAGCGCCTGTTCGAGAGCACGGCATCCCTCAGTGTAGTGCAGGCCAAAACTATCGATCGCTCCACAGCAACCGGGCTTGCCGACCTACTCAGGGATGTACCTGGTATACAGGTGAGTGATTCCGGCCAGGCCGGGCTTAAGCGTATCCGCATTCGCGGCGAGTCGTCGCGGCGCAGCGCCGTACTGATCGACAGCCAGGAGATTACAGACCATCACGAGGTCGGAACACCTCTAACCGTACATCCGGCAATGATTGAGCGAATAGAAGTGCTACGCGGGTCCGGCTCGGTATTGTACGGTTCCAAGGCACTTAGCGGTGTCACCAATGTCATCACTCGCAAGGGCGGCAGCGAACCACTTCAGAGCACGCTGAGCGCCAGCTATGATGGCGCCACCGAAGGTCACTCTCTGTTCGCATCCGTGTTTGGCAACGCCAATGGCCTGCAATACAGACTGGCCTATGCCGACAGCGATCATAGTGAAAGACATACGCCGGAAGGGACTATCGAGGAGACGGCCTACGACAATCGTTCCCTGTATGCCTATATGGGCAAAAGCCTGGGCAATCACACTCTGGAACTGGTGTGGGACAGTTATGAGTCAAGCGCCGACATTTTTGTCGAGGAGGAGGTGAAAACAACCTTCCCACTTACCGACTTCTGGATCAATACGCCGCAGCGTGACCGTCAGAAGCTCAGCTTCAACTACCTCTGGGAGCCGGATAATGCCTACCTGGAACAGCTGAAAATCAGCGCTTTTCGCCAGGATAGCGAGCGTCAGTTCAATACCTCTGCCACCACCGTGTGGTATGCGCGCGACATATCGACCTACGACGAGTTGACCACAGATGGCGGATTATTACAGGCAAACTGGGCGCTGGGTAGCGCGCATACGCTCATTTCTGGCATTCAGTATCTGGATGACTCGGTAGATCAGCAGCGCGAGGTCGATACCTTTTCATGGACACCACCGATAGCCCCAAGCGGCGTAACCCATGTCAATGATCGCGCAAGCATCAAAACCTTAGCAGTCTTTGGTCAGGACCACTGGCGGATCAACGATCAATTCACCATGCTGGCCGGACTGCGGCAGTACTTTGTTACCGGCAAACTGCACCAAACCAACCGCGAGGGCCTGGAAGCGGGCAAGCTTGATGATGACAATGAACTGATCGCCAGCCTTGGTTTCAACTGGTATTTAAGCGATTCTTCCATGTTGCGGGCCAACATAGCTGAAGGTTATCTGTACCCCTCGCTGATGCAACTGGCGACCGGGGCCTATGCGGGTTCGCGCTATGTCAACCCGAACCCGGACCTGGAGCCCGAAACAGCGGTGAACTACGAACTGGGCTGGCGCCTGTCGCGAGGTAATTGGGTGGTCGATACCGCCCTGTTTTATAGCGAATCGGATAATTACATTGATCACATCTTCTGCCAGGTCCATGATAACTGCCTCAGCACACGGGACAAGTTTTACACCAATATCGGTGAATCTACAGCTCACGGCGTAGAGTTATACCTGGCGCACCGCTTTCCCAAATGGGGTGTTCAACCCTATACCAGCCTCACCTGGATGCAACGTCGCAATGACTATGGTGACCTGCGCACCTGGGATACGGGCATACCCGCCCTCAGCGGTCGCATTGGCCTGCGCCTGGAAGACTCTCTGTGGGCCCAGTACGGCTTCTGGTCGGATGCCTATTTGCGCGGCGAGAGCAACTCCAAGGAGGTGGAACCAGGGAGCTCGGTGCCAGTAGAAAAGGAAAAGACGGGCTGGGTAACAATTAACCTTGCCGCGGGAATCGCGCTGGGAGATCGCGACCAGTATCGCCTGGGAATAGAGCTCTTTAATTTGGGTAATAAATCTTATACCGAGTCAAGCGAAAACCTGTGGGCACCAAAACGCAGCGCTTCCGTGAAATTCTCGGTTGACCTGTAAGTCGATCAGTGCTCTTATCATAGGAGTAAACCATGCCACTTTCCCACCAACCTCGTCGCTAACCCGTCAGGAGATGACATGATAAGAGTGCCCAAACTGTTGGCCCCGTTGTTTGCCGCCAGTATCTTGATGCTGACAATTTCAAGCTGCGGCAGCAACTCCCAGATAACCCACTCCTATGTCGACCCGGTATTAAAAAAACTCGACCTCAGTGGCGTGCTGATAGTGGGCGTGACCAAGCAGCAATCTGCCCGCATCGAGTTTGAGGATGCCTTCGCCAGGTCGCTTAGTAATCGTGGCGTTCGCGCTATTGCCAGTCATACACTGGTGCCCAATAATGATGCCAAATCCGAGGATGTTATTGCAGCAGCTACCGGCGCCAACCTCGACACCATACTCGTAACCCGCTACATAGGAGCGATGTCTCAGGATGTCTACCACCCCGGGACCATCTACTACGGCGTAATGCCCGCCTACGGGGTCTCGCATTACGGTGGCTTTGGCTCCTACTACGGCCATGTTTATGAAGTCGCCTACCAACAACCGGTATGGACCAGCAATGTCACTCACACACTGGTATCCGACCTCTTTATCGCCCAGACCAAGGAACACCTGTGGCAAGCCACTTCAAATACCATTCAGGCCAGCAACACCCGTAAATTGCGCAACGACGCCATTCGCGCCCTGGTCGGGAACTTGAAGGATCAGGGTCTGCTGGACTGAGTCCAGGCGGCAATACGCAGATTATTTGCCCAGACCCAAGAATCTCGGTAGCCGGGATAAAGAGGTCAGAGCCTGATCTACCCCAAAAAACCACAATAAGCACATATTCGAATGTGCAGGCACTTTCCTGATTTATATCAAACTCGGCTTTATTCTAGTATTGTAGGATTAATATTCCGGTAATTGGCTGGGTAAACCCGAATCTATATCACTAATGAGAGGGTAGCAATGTGATGGAGATGTTAGCTGTACTGGAAGCCAGCGGCTTCTCTATGTGGGTGAAGGAATCTTCGACTGCCTATGTCGCGGTTCTGGCCTTTCATACCATCGGCTTGGTATTTCTGGTGGGCATTAGCACGGCTACTGCCATGCGGATACTGGGTATTGCCAATGGCATTCCAATGCAGGCCATGCAGGACTTCTTTCCGCTAATGTATGCGGGGGCCGCGATTAATGTCCTGACCGGCACGGTGCTTCTGACCCTATACCCCACAAAGTATCTGGTAGATCCAACCTTCTATATTAAGCTTGCTGCAATCGGCGTTGCCATCATCGCGCTGCGAAAAATCCGTGCGCTGGTGTTTGATATCAGTGATGCAGCGGATACAGACTCCGTTTCCAGGCCCACCAGAACACTGGCGTGGACGATAATTTCCGCCTGGCTGGTTGCCCTGGTAGCCGGTCGGGTAATGGCCTACAGTGTGCCGACCAAACTCGAAACAGCCGCCGCCGTTCTGATCATTGTTGTGATTGCAGTCCTCGGAGCCCAACTGGCCACCCGCATGGGCTGGGTCAGCTTGTCGGAGCCGGACAGTTAAGGCCACCCATTATTTGTTGTTGGGGCGCGAATAATTACACTGAACCTGAGGTTACGCAATGTTTGGATTACCCGAGACCTTTCTGCAGATAACCCTGGTGGAAAACCTGATCGGCAGCTATCGATGGCTGTGGTCGCTGAGTGAGATCCTGCACTTCACCGGGCTGATCCTCCTAGTGGGCATTATATCGATTTACGATCTGCGCCTGCTGGGGATTGGAAAACGAATTCCCGTCGCAGCCCTCAATCGGCTCCTACCCTGGGCTGTGTTCGGTTTCTGTCTTTGTGTACTGACCGGGCTATTGTTCGTGACTGGACTGTGGGCCAACGTCAAAACTCACCCGATGGAGGCGCTGGTGTACGACCACTTCCTCCAGATAAAACTGGCCTTCATAGTATTTGCTGGATTAAATCTGCTGTTCATGCACAAAAGTGGTATGGCCACAGCGGTCGATGAACTGGGGCCGGGAGATGAAGCTCCAGCATTGGCGAGGGTTATCGCAGCAAGTTCGCTGGTTCTGTGGCTTGGTGTAGTTTACTTCGGTCGACTGGTCCCGTGGGGCCTTTGAGGTGAATACGCCCAAACACTATTCTATCGACAATCTCCCAGGAGACCTGAATGTCTAAACCATGGCTTACCGTTTCAATCATTTTGGTTCTTGCGGCCATTGCATTCGTGGGTACTACATCCCTAATGATGTACTGACACCGGCATGCTTGTCGCCTACTGTGTATACTGTCGGGCTATCTGAGCAAGCGTAAACAGGGACACACAGGAGTTATAACCATGCAAAGACACTATATCGCCTTGCTGCTCATCTTATCGAGCGTAGCGACGCTCTCTCTCCGGGCCTGGTCGCATCACGCCTTTTCAGCCGAATTTGACGCCAACGCACCCGTAACGCTGCGGGGTAAAATCACCAAAATTGAATGGATTAACCCGCATGCCTGGATTCATCTGGAGACCATGGCAGATGATGGTACTGTCACATCCTGGATGGTAGAGGGCGGCACTCCCAACACACTATTGCGTAGAGGCCTTAACAAGAACTCCCTGCCTATCGGCAGTGATGTCGTGGTTCGCGGATACCAGAGCAAAGATGCCAGTTGCAAACCGGCTTGCAAGGCCAATGGCCGGGATGTCGCGTTCAAGGACGGCACCAAGGTGTTTATGGGGACCTCGGGTACCGGCGCACCGCAAGACGGTTCCGACCCAAGGGAGAACTAGGGCACTTCCGAACAATACCATAGTACCTGAGGCCACGCCCGGCGGGGCTTACAGGCGAATCCACAGTCACTGCCTACCCTGACGGAATGTAGCGGCTCTGCTTGAACCCCTGGGTAGTAGCAGTATCACCCCGCTGTTCTCGAGCGCGTTTTATTTCATTTCGCGCCACCGCACGCAGATGTACCTCATCTGGTCCATCGAGAATTTGCAGTGCACGCCCCCAACTCCACAGGTAGGCCAGCGGCGTATCGGAAGACAAACCCATGGCACCGAAAACCTGGATCGCCCGATTGAGAATCTTTGTCTGCAGGGGGGGTACCAATGCAGTGATCATGGCAATTTCGTTGCGCGCAGCCCGATTACCCTGTCGGTCAATCAACCAGGCACATTTGAGCACCAGTAGTCGAGCCTGCTCAATTTCTATCCGGGCATGGGCTATCCAATCGCCTATATTGGCCTGCTCGTGCAAATACTTGCCAAACGCTCGTCGTTCCAGAGCACGCTGACACATCAACTCCAGCGCCACCTCACACTGCCCAATCGATCGCATGCAGTGGTGAATACGCCCCGGACCGAGCCTGGCCTGTGCCAGAGCAAATCCGGCCCCCTCCTCGCCTAACAGGTTTTCCCTGGGCACCTGCACGTTGCGAAAGACAACCTCGCAAGTCC
>JABHWT010000022.1 GCA_018657645.1 Halieaceae bacterium
CAAACTGGGTCGCGGAATCAAGAATTATATGACTGTAGCCGGCAAACGATGCTGGAATAAAAAACATGATGGCCGTATGTCCGACAACCAGCAGGCTCCGACCCCCGGTTCGCGTCAAGTAGGCCAACAGTAAAAATGAGAGTCCAACGGCCAATCGCGCGAGCGCAAGATTGATCCAAATATCCCGTGAAAAGGCAGTGATGTCCATGGGAATCCAGGCGATGACCAAAATGGCAAAGACCAGGCAAATCACGTGTATTCGGGAACGGATAAACTCTCGGCGTTCAA
Organism: Halieaceae bacterium; assembly: GCA_018657645.1. Classification (GTDB taxonomy): domain Bacteria; phylum Pseudomonadota; class Gammaproteobacteria; order Pseudomonadales; family Halieaceae; genus JBALVT01. Next base: position 289 of record JABHWT010000022.1, read on the forward strand.
TGGTTACAAGAGGAGAATGCAGTGGTCGTCCCAGTAGGCCTGGCACTAGTAACTGCGCGTTAGATTCGCCGCTTAATGCGACAAACCTGGTCACGAGTTTAGGGATGTTGATCATTCTTTGTCTAGTTACCTGGTATCAAATCCATTGATATTAATCGCTCATCTGAGGTGAGCAATACCGCAATCTAGATGTTAGCATTTTCTGGCTCGTTAGAAACAGGGTTTCTGAGACCTGTATAATGGGGCCAGGCGCCACGGTTTACTGACCGATGCGGTCTTTCATTTGATTTGTAACGGAAAGCACTGGTTGTTCTGGGCACTGCTACTATATATGTAAGGATGGTGATTAAATGGTCGCCAGTTCATGCATGTGACAAATCCACTTCTAAAAGGTACTAGATATGTCTGGTCGGCCAATACCTGATGAAGAGCAGCGGTTGTTAAATGCGAAAATACAGGGTCCGACAGCGACGCTGAAAACCTATTTGGCTCTGTCGGGTCCGGGTTGGTTGCAGAGCGCTATTACGCTGGGGGGCGGGTCTCTGGCCGGTGCTTTGTTCATCGGAGTCATTGGCGGCACTCACTTTCTGTGGGTACAGCTATTTGCAATGATTGTCGGCGTAATCATGCTTAGCGCAATTGCCTATGTAACGCTTAGCTGTGGTCAGTCTCCCTACAAACTGATTCGAGATGAGATCAACCCTGTACTTGCCTGGGGGTGGTTGATTGCCTCTCTGATGGCGAATTTAATCTGGGTAATGCCGCAGTATGCGCTGTCATACTCGGCGCTGACTGAAAACCTCGGGCTGGATCTAGGTGGAGGCATATCGGAAAAATTACTTATCTCACTACTGATTTTTGCAGTATGTACTTCGGTGGTAATGGTCTATGGGAAGGGTAGTAGAGGACAAAAAATCTTTGATGCTACGATAAAGATCATTGTCGCCATCATTGTGCTTACCTTTATGGTGGTGGCATTCAAGGTTGTTCTGATTGATGAGGTATTCTCGGTCCAGGACATTGTTGCCGGTTTTGTACCCAGTAGCAGCCACTTTACCGAACCACAGGGTGCGATAGGTCAGCAACTGGCGAAACTCGATAGTAGTGTTCAGGAGTACTGGCGGGCACAGATACTCGATATTCAGCAAACTGTGCTGATAGCCGCAGCAGCTTTTGCCGTGGGTGTGAACATGACCTTTATGATGCCTTTTTCATTAATCTCTCGCGGTTGGAACAAAACCTACAGGGGTTTGGCTATATTTGACCTGTCAATTGGAATGTTAATTCCTTTTGTTTTGGCAACCACATGCATCGTTATAGCCTCTGCCGCTACTTTTCATGGCCAATCTCAGGGTTCTCTAGTGAAGCTGGAGGGTCACTACCAGATTAACCCGCTTGCTTCTATCAAGGTAAAGGAAGAGCTGCAGAGAATCCTTGACCATCGGCTGCAAACTCTAGGATCTACGGCAATCGGTGAGGAGGAGAAGGTACTGGCATCCTATCTGATAAAGCGCGATACCGGGTCATTCACCAAGGCTTTAGCTGGGATAATGGGTGAATCCATGGCCCACCTTGTTTTCGGGTTGGGTGTGCTGGCAATGGGGTTGTCCACCATTATCATGCTGATGTTGATCTCTGGTTTTTGTGTCTGTGAGTTTTTTGGGTTTGAGCATGGTGGACGTCAGCACAAGATGGGTACATTACTGGCCTCTACCGGCCTGCTCTGGTTTGTGGTTTGGACTGGCGGTTCAGCGCCTTACCTGGCTGCGATAACCGGAACATTCGGCTTCATATTTCTGCCCATTGCCTATATCTCGTTTTTCCTGCTGCTCAATTCAAGAAAAGCAATGGGAGATAACATGCCTACAGGCAGTGCGCGCACAACGTGGAATGTGCTCATGGGTAGTGCCGTAATCTTCACCAGTGTTGCTGCACTCGGTCCCTTCGGCGCTTGGGGGAAGGTAATCAATGGAGTTCCCATCGGGCGTTTTTTTGTGGTTGCTTTTGCTGTGCTGGCAATTGGTGGGCATATCTACATGCGGCGAAAGCATAGAGAGACAGGCCTATTCCAATGAGCCCGAAAATATCGGGAGTAATCTGGGGGCCGGCTGGCCTGGGGTTCGGTTATTAGGGAGCCAGTGTCTCTCTGCGAAACCGCCTGTCGAGTTTGCCGCGTCCTAAACTTGACCTGCATTAGCCATTCGCTGTGCCTGCAAACACAACTCGGCCGCCTTGAAAGCATGGGCCTGGGTCATGGCGATTTCGGTCCTGTTCAATACATCCAGAATCAGTTGACCAAAAAACGGAAAACCACTTTGATCCAGGCATTCCAGTTCCTGTTCTCGCTCTGTGTCGACCACAAAGAGCTTGGAGGAGGGCGCTTGTCTACCGACATCCAGGTATTTGCGCAACTCCATAGTGCCCTTGCTACCAACAATAAAGCTGCGTCCATCTCCCCAACCGCTCATTCCATCGGGTGTAAACCAGTCCACTCGAGCATAGAATGAGCTGCCGCCATCGCCCCTGCCGATGTTCCCGGTGAGAGAAAGTTCACCGAAGTCCTCCAATCCCGGTGTATCGGGGTTGTTGAAATTAGAGGCTCGGGCAAAGTTAACAGTGGCATCGGTGCTGCCACTGTAGGCCAGAAATTGCTCGACCTGATGGCTGCCCAGATCAACCAGAATTCCGCCATATTGTTCCCGGTCAAAAAACCAGTCTGGCCGGGTTGCCGCGGCCAGCCGATGTGGCGCAATATTGAGTACTTGCAGGACTTCGCCAATGGCTCCCTGGCTAATTAACTCGCCGGCCTGCCAGGCCGCATCATTGTGTACACGCTCGGAGTAGTAGACCATATATTTCTGGCCGGTTTGCTCACAGGTCAGGCGAGCGTCGGCCAGTTGGTCGAGGCTGGTGAAGGGCGCTTTGTCGGTGAAATAATCTTTGCCAGCTCGCATGACCCGTATGCCAATTGGGCCACGCTGACAGGGTATTGCGGCAGCGGCAATCAGATGGATATCGTTGGCATCCAGAATTTGATCGAAGCTGGCCGCCACCTGGGTCCCGGGATAGCGCTGAACAAAGGCCTCTACGCGCTCCGGGTCGGGGTCGTATACGTACTTCAGGGTGCCGCCCGCATCGCAAAGACCATTGGTTTGACCGTAGATGTGTCCGTGATTGAGGTAGGCGGCAGCGAAGTTAAATTCGTCGGGAGCCACCACTTTTTTCGCCTGTGTCGAGGGCGCGTAGTTGGCGCCATTACTTGTGTTGGTCTTTATTGTCATAATTGGCGCATTAGTATTTACGGTTTCACAGATTATACGCTTCAATTCGCAATTTAACTCTTCTGGGTGAAATCTGCTCTTGCTCTGACTCCCTGGGGCCACTCATGAACAAAGATTCATGAGCAAAGATACTTGAAAGGTCGCAAAACATACTGTATGTTCAAATTCGTTTTTTTGAGGTGACATTCACCCGTCGCCGCAATGATCCCGCAAAGAGGTCCGATCCAGTGTGGCCGCACACGCCCGCACTGGAACCCTTTTATTAACGAAAGAGGTATTTCCGTGAGCGATCTTGATCAATTTCGCCAGCAAACTAGAACCTGGCTTGAGGAAAACTGCCCGCCGGCCATGCGCGAACCCATGAAGAACTTTGAGGATATCTATAACGGCGGACGCAATCCGGTTATTGATCATCCAGACCAGAAAATCTGGTGTGAGCGAATGGCGTCGCGGGGCTGGACCGTCCCTCACTGGCCCGCAGAGTACGGAGGCGGTGGTCTCGATAAGGATCATGTCAAGGTATTGCGGGAAGAAATGCGTCGTTTGGGCGCACGTCCGGCTCTGGACAGTTTTGGCATTTCCATGTTGGGGCCGGCGCTGCTGAAGTTTGGTAGCGAAAAACAAAAGCAGGAACACCTGCCTAAAATAGTGCGCGGCGAGATTCGCTGGTGTCAGGGTTACTCTGAACCGGGAGCTGGTTCAGACCTGGCCAGTCTGCAGACCAAGGCTGAAGACCATGGCGATCACTACATTGTCAACGGCCAGAAAATCTGGACTTCCTATGCCAATTATGCCGACTGGATATTTTGCCTGGTTCGCACGGACAACAGCGGAACCAAGCACGAGGGTATTAGTTTTGTGCTGTTTGATATGGCAACTCCTGGCGTATCGGTACGGCCAATCAAGCTAATCAGCGGCTCTTCGCCATTCTGTGAGACATTTTTCGACGATGTCAAAGTGCTCAAGGAAAACCTGATGGGCGAGGAGGGCAAGGGCTGGACGATTGCCAAGTATCTTCTTACCCACGAGCGAGAAATGATAGCCGGCTTTGGCGGGGCGCATGGCCAACCACTGGGCGAGAGGGCCGTTGCGACCATGGGTGCCGATACATCGGGCCGCTTGGTCAACTCTGTACTTCGCCAGAACATAGCCCAGTACCAGTTAGACACCGTGGTCTTTGGTGCAACCATGGCTCGCATCGGCGATGAGGCTAAGGCCGGCCAGGGGCTGGGGCCCGCCTCCTCCATCTTCAAGTACTACGGCACTGAGCTGAATAAGCGCCGCAACGAGTTGAATCTCGCAGTAGATGGTGAGGGCGCCCTGGGGTGGGACGGGGAGGAGTACGACGGTGGAAAGCTTTCCCGCGATTGGTTGCGATCCAAGGGTAACTCGATCGAGGGCGGTACCAGCGAGGTACAACTGAATATTATTTCCAAGCGAGTCCTGGGTCTTCCGGACGAATAAATGAGTACTGGATAGAGGAATAAAATGATGGCGCTGGTATTAAATGAAGAGCAGGTCATGCTCAAAGAGTCTGCCGCAGGATTCCTGGCCGATAAAGCCTCGGTGGCTGCACTTAGGGAGCTGCGGGACAGTTCTAGTGAACAGGGGTTCTCCACAGAGATTTGGCGGGAGATGGCCGAAATGGGGTGGGCGGGCATTGCTATTCCAGAGGCCTTCGGGGGTTTGGGTTATGGTTACATCGGCCTGGGTCTGGTACTGGAACAGATGGGGCGAAATTTGAGCGCCTCGCCACTGCAGTCCACCGTGTTGGTCGCCGCCACACTGATAAGTGAATTGGGCAATCAGGCTCAGAAGGAGGCACTGCTTCCGGCTATTGCGGCAGGCGACAAATTGGTCAGTCTGGCGTTACAGGAAACGGCCCACCATGCGCCCGAGCAGACCACGATGACAGCATCACAAGATGGCGATACTTTTGTTCTCAATGGTGACAAGATTCTGGTCTTGGATGCCAACGTGGCCGACTATTTTGTTGTGATTGCGCGAACTGCGGGCAGTAAGGGTGACGAGTCGGGGCTGAGTGCGTTTTTGGTGGAAGCTGACACCAGGGGTGTTAACGTTACCCGCCGAAGCATGGTCGATTCGCGCAACGTCGGCGCGGTGAATTTTGTCGATGTGCGGGTGTCGACTGAAAATTTGCTGGGCGAAGCGGGGCAGGCCTGGGACGGGTTATCTCGCACCATGGATATTGCTAATGTCGGCCTGGCGGCAGAATTGCTGGGCATATCAACGGAAGCTTTCGAGCGCACGGTTGAATACCTGAAGGAGCGAAAGCAGTTCGGTAAGGTTATTGGTTCCTTTCAGGGCTTGCAGCATCGGGCTTCGGAATTGTTTGCCGAGTTGGAAATGGCCCGGTCAATCGTCCTCAGGGCGCTGCATGCCATTGATGATAGTGACGAGCAATTGCCACTAATAGCCAGTGCTGCCAAGGCAAAATTATGCGAGGTGGCCCAGCGGGCAACCAACGAGGGTATTCAAATGCACGGTGGTATCGGGATGACTGACGAGCACGAAATCGGTTTCTTTATAAAGCGAGCCCGGGTGGTTCAACACACCTTTGGTGACTACAACCACCACCTCGATCGATTTGCCAAACTCAGTGGTTTTTAGCTCGGAAATGTTATCGAACAACCGTCGGGTGACCCTTCACGTGAGCAATGGCTTGCCTGTACTTCACCGCCTGTACTGGATATCCAAAAAGGAAATATAGATGAGCAATACCGCACAAGATCTGTTGTTCGACCTGACTCTTACGGACGAACAACGTATGAGTCGCGACACTATGGCCCGTTTTTCTGCAGCTGAAATTCGGACCGAGTCCGCGACCGCCGACCTGGCAGGCGCCGCGCCGGAGGTGTTTTACCAACAAACCATGGAGCTGGGACTGGCCCTGATGCCTATTCCGGAAGCACTGGGCGGCGCAGGGATGCATCGCTCCCCAGTTTCCAACGTATTGAACGCCGAAGATCTGGCCCACGGTGACCTCGCCCTGGCGTTGGGTGCTATTAGCCCACTGGCCTTCGTCAATACTGTGCTTGACCAGGGCAGTGATGCGCAGCGGGAGAAGTTCCTACCCCAGTTTTGCGGTGAACAGTTTTGCAATGCCACCACGGCGTTAATGGAGCCCAGAGCAACTTTCGAGCCCACGGAACTGCAAACCAGGGCCGTTCGTAATGACACCGGGTATCTTTTGAGCGGCACCAAGACCATGGTTCCCCTGGGCCTGGATGCCGAACTGGTGCTGGTAATCGCCGAACTGGAGGACGAGGGCACAGCGGCATTTATTATAGAGGGCACACCCGACGGCATGACCCGTAGCGCCGAGTCTCATATGGGCTTGCGTTCCCTGCAACTCGCCACGCTCGATTTTCAGAATGTTTCTCTTGCACCGGACTCCCGCTTAGGTGACCAGCTGTTCAACCTTGAGCGTTTCATCGATTTATCCAATATTGGTATTTGTGCGCTGGCCGTGGGTACCTGCCAGGCGGTGCTGGACTACGTAAAGGACTACTGTAATGAGCGCATTGCATTTGGCGAACCTATCACCAATCGACAATCTGTCGCTTTTATGATTGCCGATATTGCCATTGAACTGGAGGCAATGCGCCTGATGACCTGGCGTGCTGCCTCGCGCGCCGAGCAGGGTTTGGACTTTCACGAGGAGGCCTACAACGCCAAGGTATTTTGCGCCGAGCACTCCATGCAGATTGGCACCGATGGCGTTCAATTGTTGGGAGGGCATGGCTTTTGCTGCGAACACCCGGTGGAACTGTGGTATCGCAACCTGCGGGCTATTGCCATTTTGGAAGGGGTCGCCGCCGTCTAACGGATTGGCATTACACCGCCGATAACAACGAATTCGAGGAAGTACGAGATGATTAATCTGGAATTATCAAAGCAGCATCAGGAAATGTACGACAATCTTCTGCAGGTGAGTGAGCACATGATGCGTCCCTACTCGCGTAAATACGACAAGGAGGAGCACAGCTATCCCAAGGAAATGGAGGAGGTCTCCAAGCTGATGGCCGGTGCGCGCTCTGAACGCAACGACGACGCAAAAGCAGCTCCAGCAGCTAAAGACACCAGTAATAAAAACGGGAGCAACATGCTGGGCGTTACCGGCTCCGAGGCTTTTTGCTGGGGTGATGTAGGGTTGATGTTAGGCCGTCCCGGAAGCGGTCTTGGCAACGCGGCCATCAGCGCTGTCGGCACGCCAGAGCAAGTTGAGAAATACGGTAGTTCCTATGCTGCCATGTGTATTACAGAACCCGGCACCGGGTCTGATTCTGCCAATATCTCCACAACTGCTGTTGCCGACGGATCAGAGTGGGTGCTCAACGGAGAGAAGATCTTTGTTACCGATGGCCAGCGAAGCGATACGCTGGTGGTCTGGGCTACTCTGGACAAGTCGCTGGGCAAAGCGGCGATCAAGTCCTTTATCGTCGAAAAGGGCACGCCTGGCTGCGAAGTGACCCGCCTGGAGCACAAAATGGGTATTCGCGCGTCGGACACTGCGGCCATCAGCTTCACCGATTGCCGCATTCCAAAAAGCAATATCCTCGGTAACCCCAATATCGCCACCAATGCCGAGGAGCGCAAGAAGGCGTTTGGCGGCGTTATGCAAACCTTTGATAATACGCGCCCACCAGTGGCCGCCATGTCGCTGGGTGTTGGTCGAGCCGCGCTGGATCTCACCCGAGAGATGCTAGCCAGGGAAGGCGTGGAATTGAGTTTTGACAAGAAACCCTGTAATCAGAGTGCTATTAAAGCGGAACTCCATAGCATGGAAGCGGAGTGGAATGCCGCTCGCTTGCTGGTCCAAAAAGCGGCCTGGATGGCGGATAACAAGCAGGCCAATTCGATGGAGGCCTCCATGTGCAAGGCCAAGGCTGGCCGCATGGGAAACTATGTGACCCTGCGCTGCGTCGAACTTTGCCAGAGCCTCGGTTACAGTGAGAATGAATTGTTGGAGAAATTTGCCCGCGACTCCAAGATACTCGATATTTTCGAGGGAACGCAGCAAATCCAGCAATTGATCGTGGCCCGTCGCTTGCTGGGCAAATCGTCCAGCGAACTTAAGTAGCTCGGGCGACAGTCATTCGGTGGTCAGGCTCGTGTTAGTTGGCCTGCCACCGCTACAAAGTCCAGTGCACGTTAGTCGGCCCTGCTCCCGACGGGGCGCTTCAAAGTCGGTTGCCAACGCTACCACGAGTTGGGTCAGAGAGCCCCAATAGCTGGTTTCATGCTTGTCCGTAGTAGAACAGTGTTAAGTCCCACAGACTGCTAGAAATTCAGAATCACCTTGCCGCGAGCCCGGCGCTCGATCAGGCAATTAAAGGCTTCTTCATACTGGTCGATGGAAAAACTGTCGGTGACAACGGGACTGATTTTACCGCTATCAAACAATTCCCACAGCGCTTCAATATTCTTGGTGTTTTGCTCCGGTTCCTCACCTACAAAACGGCCCCAGAACACTCCGACCAGGGAGCAACCCTTGAGTAAAGCCAGATTGAGCGAAATCTTAGGTATCGGCCCGTTGGCAAACCCGATGATAAGGTAGCGACCATTCCAGGCCATGCTTCTAACAGCAGGCTCTGCGTAATCGCCACCAACCGGGTCGTACACCACATCCACGCCCTTGCCATTGGTGAGTTCCTTGACTCTGTCTTTCAGAGATTCGTCGTCGTAATTGATCACCTCGTCGGCGCCCAGTGCCTTGCACAGGTCCAGCTTCTCCTGCGTGCTTGCAGCGGCTATCACCCGGGCCCCCATCAGTTTGCCCAGCTCAATGGCCGTAGTGCCTACACCACCGGCCGCGCCCAAAACTAACAGAGTTTCACCCGGCTGCAGTTTGGCTCGCTGATGGAAGGCGTGGTAGGAAGTGAAGTAAGTGATGCCAATGCCTGCAGCCTGTTCAAAACTGAGGCTCCCGGGCATGGCAAACACCGCGTTTTCGTTGACGCTGATTTGTGCGCAAAACGCGCCTGCTCCACCGATGGATACTACCTTGTCGCCAGGTTTAAAACGCGTTACCGCTGCACCGACTGCTGCAATCTCTCCAGAACACTCTCCGCCTGGAATAAACGGCATTTCGGGCTGATACTGGTACTTACCCTGAATGATGAGTACATCGGGGAAGTTCAGACCAGCGGCTTTGACATCGATCAAGACATCGTGGTCCCCGACCTCGGGGGCAGGCCAGTCTTCCACCAATTCGAGTTTGTCTGCCAATCCGAGCTCTTTACATACCACTGCTTTCATACATTATCCTCGTACTGCTAGTGCGCTGTGCGCATTAATATTTCGTCAAAACAACAAAGGGCGCCCATAGGCGCCCTTTGTGTCGAACTCGTTCGTTATGCCACCTCAAACAGACCGGCCGCTCCCATGCCTCCGCCCACACACATGGTGATAACCACAAATTTGACGCCGCGGCGTTTGCCCTCAATCAAGGCGTGGCCAATCATGCGCGAGCCACTCATTCCATAGGGGTGGCCTATAGAAATGGCACCACCATTCACGTTCAGTTTGTCGTTATCGATACCTAACTGATCTCGGCAGTAAATGACCTGTACGGCAAACGCTTCGTTTAACTCCCACAGGCCAATATCATCCACCGTTAAATCGTGCGCCTTAAGCAATTTTGGCACTGCAAAGACAGGGCCAATACCCATTTCGTCGGGCTCACAACCCGCTACTGCAATGCCGCGATAAATACCCAGAGGTTCCAGGCCTTCCTGCTCGGCAACCTTGGCGTCCATAATCAACTGGGCGGAAGAACCGTCCGACAGCTGCGAGGCATTACCGGCAGTAATCGTGCCGCCCTCGACTACGGTCTTCAGACCCGCCAGAGCATCGGCAGTTGTAGCACGCACCCCTTCGTCTGCGGAGACTGTAGCTTCCGCCTCCGATGCCTCTCCGGTTGCTTTATCCCAAACGGTGCGTTTACAGGTGACTGCTACTAACTCGTCGTCGTATCTTCCCGCTTCATAGGCGGCCGCTGTACGTTGTTGCGACTGCAGACCTATTTCATCCATGGCGTCGCGGGAAATATCATAGCGCTTGGCAACGGTTTCCGCTGTTTGAAGCATGGGCATGTGAAAATCAGGATGCGCCGCCAGCAGTTCTTCATCGACATACCGGTGCAGGTTCATGTGCTCGTTCTGGACCAGAGAAATAGACTCCAGGCCACCACCAATAACGCAACTCATACCATCGTGCATAACTTGCTTGGCCGCGGTCGCTACCGCCATCAGGCCAGAGGAACATTGGCGATCCATGGTCATACCTGGCACGGTAACGGGCAATCCGGCCCGCAATGCGATCTGACGAGCCACATTCGCTCCCGTCGTGCCCTGTTGCAGGCCACAGCCCATCACCACATCCTCTACCCGACTTGGGTCAATACCTGCTCGTTTTACCACTTCTGCCACCGAAGCCGCACCCAAAGAGGCACCGGCCAGGCTGTTAAAGCCGCCTCGGTAGGCCTTGCCGATCGGGGTTCTGGCTGTCGATACTATCACTGCTTCTTTCATTTCAATTCTCCGTCTGTGGCAGCACTAAATGCAGCTCTGCCTCTTTGCTTCATGGGTTTAGCTGTTATCGGCGCCCAGGCCCTCGATCGCCTTGCCAGTAAACTTTACAGTTTGCTCAAATCCTGCCTGGGGCAGCGCTTCTCCCTCTGGGGAGGTAATGGCTTCCCAATTGGCGGCGATGCCCTCGGGCGTTTGGTCCTCTGGCGTTAGCCAGGCACCGTCAGTCTCGACAATTTTAGCGATTGAATAGGCGCCAGCACCGGCACACAGAATCGTCCGATTGGGGCTATCTTCACTTACCATGTACAAAACCGCCGGCGTAACCGTCTCCGGCGTGAGAAGGGCAAACGCTTCCTCTGGAATCAGGCCCTCAGTCATTCGGGTGCCAGCAGTCGGTGCCAGGGCATTGACTCTGATGTTGTACTTGGCCCCCTCTTGCACCAGGGTGTTCATCAAGCCAATAACACCCATCTTGGCCGAGCCATAATTGGTCTGGCCAAAGTTGCCGTACAGGCCACTTGAAGAGGTAGTGACCACAATGCGACCGTAGGCCTGTTCGCGCATGATGTCCCAGCAGGCCTTGGTGCAGTTGACCGTTCCCATCAGGTGAACATCCAGCACCAGTTGAAAATCCTCGAGGCTACCCTTGGCAAAACTCTTGTCCCGCAAAATGCCGGCGTTATTCACCAGGATGTCAATCCGGCCCCACTTGTCCATGGCCTGTTTCACCATGGCCTCTACCTCGTCGTACTTGGCGACATTGGCACCGTTGGCAATGGCCTCACCGCCGAGGGCTTCGATCTCTGCAACCACCCCAAGGGCGGCTTCACTGGAGCCACCCGTGCCGTCTGTTGCGCCACCCAGATCGTTGATTACAACCTTGGCGCCGCGCTTGGCCAGTTCAATAGCGTGACTACGGCCCAGACCCTGGCCCGCACCGGTAACAATTGCGACTTTGCCGTCATAACTAATAGTCATTGCTTGGTTCCTCACTTAAGTTTCTCAAAAGAGAATGATGTAGTTGTATAACTGGGATCAGTGGTTTAACTGGTAATTACCATGGACAACCACTCTGCGATCAGGGCCGGTTTGTCCTCGCCCTCGATCTCCACTGTAATGGCCTGTTTGACCAGGAAGCGATTGTCATCTTTCTGATCGACGCCGGCGATTTCGATATGCGCACGTACTCGCTTACCACTACGCACCGGTGCAAGGAAACGCACCTTGTCAAAGCCGTAGTTCAGACCCATTACTATGCCTTCCGGATAAATGCCATTACCTTCAACCAGTTTGGTCAGCAGGGACAGGGTTAGAAAGCCATGGGCGATAGTGGCGCCAAAAGGTCCTTTGGCCGCAGCCTCCTGGTCAACATGAATGAACTGATGGTCTTCAGTGCAATCTGCAAACACATTAATCTGGTCTTGTGTAATTTCAAGCCACTCACCCGGTTCAAACTTGGTGCCGACCACAGAGGTCATTTCTTCCTTGGGTACGATTTTAACTGCCATGCGATTTTCCTCGTTGAAAAGATGTGTACGAATCCTGCAAGGTGTAGCTAACCGGCTACCGCTATTGAGATCGGATCGAGCGGTCGCCAGCGACAAGCTAATACGGGAGGGACCCCATGTTGCACAAAGTACCGCGGCGGACCCACCCAAAAAAAGGGTTTTGAACATACAGTATGTATTCTTATCTTTCAAGTATTTTATCAGAGCGTGCCTGCGGTCGGGCGGCTAAAGTACCTCGCTACTTATATTGCAATTGTCAGAGGTATTCTAGTTATTTGACCGATGCGCGCCTGAATATGCTCTCGATAAACATGACCATAACCGGGCTTACTGCGACTTTCCCTGGCACTTGAAGTGTCGCGATAGTTTCTATGCGGCGAATGCATGCACAAGGATGCTGGACAGTCAGCCACCGATCCCCTAAAATTACCGCCCAGATTTCACTGGCTCGGGTTACTCTCCGCGCCGTGTTTCCCGATAAATGGCCAGAGCCGAAACTATGACATTAAGCGAGATGCGGTAAGCCATCTCGTCTTTTGTCGAGCGCGCTCGGCTTGCGTAAATTGGTGATTGATGGAGGTTTTGTGTGTTCGGTCCAGCCATATTAGCTCTTGAGGACGGCAGTGTTTTCAACGGGTTGGCAGTCGGTGCCGAGGGTACCTCGGTCGGTGAGGTCGTATTCAATACCGCGATGACCGGCTATCAGGAAATCCTCACCGACCCATCCTATGCCCGCCAGATAGTCACCCTTACCTATCCGCATATTGGCAACACCGGCACCAATGCCGAGGACGAAGAGTCCAGGGCTATATGGGGCGCTGGCCTGGTGATTAGGGACCTGCCGCTGATGGCCAGTAACTACCGCAACGAACAAAGCTTGCAGGACTATCTTAAAAGCCGTGATGTGGTGGCTTGTGCCGATATCGACACCCGCCATTTGACTCGAATTCTCAGGGACAAGGGCTCTCTCGGTGGCTGTTTGATGGCCGGGGAGGGGACAGACGCCGCGCTGGCTGTGGAGCAGGCACGAGCCTTTGCTGGCCTCAAGGGCATGGATTTAGCAAAAGAAGTTACAGTGAAAGAGAGTTATAGCTGGAATCAGGGAAGCTGGGAGCATGGACGAGGATACACAGAGCAGCCAGTTGGCGAATTGACTTGGCACGTGGTGGCCTATGACTACGGAGTGAAACGCAATATTTTGCGAATGCTGGTAGACCGAGGCTGCCGGTTGACGGTGGTTCCGGCCCAAACGCCGGCTGCCGAGGTGCTGGCGATGAATCCCGATGGCGTGTTTCTCTCCAATGGCCCCGGTGATCCGGAGCCTTGCACCTATGCGATCGAAGCGATCAGGCGCATTCTTGAAACAGATATACCGGTATTTGGCATTTGTCTGGGACATCAACTGTTGGCGCTTGCCAGTGGCGCATCCACGATGAAAATGAGTTTCGGCCATCACGGTGCCAACCATCCGGTTCAGAATCTGGAGGATGGAACGGTATTGATTACTAGCCAGAATCACGGTTTTGCCGTGGATCAAAGCAACCTGCCCAACAACTTGCGGGTCACCCACAAATCACTGTTTGATGGTTCACTACAGGGTATACACCGAACTGACAAGAGCGCCTTTAGTTTTCAGGGTCATCCGGAGGCCAGTCCCGGACCGCATGAAGCTGCCCCCTTGTTTGATCACTTCCTAGAGCTGATTGAAGCTCGCGCAGGGAAAAACTAATTCGATATGCCAAAAAGATCCGACATTGAAAGTATCCTGATCCTCGGCGCCGGCCCCATCATTATTGGTCAGGCCTGCGAGTTCGATTATTCTGGTGCCCAGGCCTGCAAAGCCCTGAGAGAGGAGGGCTACCGGGTCATACTGGTAAATTCAAACCCCGCTACTATTATGACAGATCCGGCTATGGCCGATGCCACCTACATTGAACCGATTGAGTGGCAAACGGTGGCGCGTATTATCGAAGTTGAAAAGCCGGATGCCCTGCTGCCCACCATGGGAGGACAAACAGCGCTGAACTGTGCACTGGACCTGGATCGAGAAGGGGTGCTCGAGACTCACAGTGTCGAGATGATTGGTGCGACCAAGGCGGCCATAGATATGGCGGAGGATCGGCAGTTATTCGATCTGGCGATGAAGCGCATAGGACTGGATACCCCTCGGTCTGCCCTCGCCCACAGTATGGAGGAGGCACTACAGGTACTCGATTCAATTGGCTTTCCCTGCATTATTCGGCCCTCCTTTACAATGGGGGGGTCCGGTGGCGGCATCGCCTATAACCGGGAGGAGTTTGATGAGATTTGCCACCGGGGTTTGGAGCTGTCTCCGACCAGTGAGTTATTGATCGACGAGTCGCTGATAGGTTGGAAAGAATTCGAGATGGAGGTTGTGCGCGATACCAACGACAACTGCATCATTGTTTGTGCAATAGAAAATTTTGACGCTATGGGTGTGCACACCGGTGATTCAATCACTGTGGCGCCGGCTCAGACTCTAACCGATAAAGAATACCAGATTATGCGCAACGCCTCGCTGGCGGTGTTGCGTGAAATTGGGGTTGAGACGGGAGGCTCCAATGTGCAGTTTGGCCAGGACCCAAAAACGGGACGCCTGGTGATAATAGAAATGAACCCGCGAGTGTCTCGATCCTCAGCCCTGGCATCCAAGGCAACTGGTTTTCCAATTGCAAGGGTAGCCGCCAAACTGGCGGTTGGATATACGCTGGATGAATTGCAAAACGAGATTACAGGCGGGGCAACGCCAGCTTCGTTTGAGCCCTCCATCGACTATGTTGTTACCAAAATACCGCGTTTTGCGTTTGAGAAGTTTGAGGGTGCCGATAAAAGACTGACGACCCAGATGAAGTCAGTTGGAGAGGTAATGGCTATCGGTCGGACCTTCCAGGAGTCCCTGCAAAAAGCACTGCGAGGTCTGGAGGTTGGATCGGCGGGGTTTGAGCATGTCATTGATGTGAATAATCCGGAGCTCCAGGACGAGCTGATTTCGGAGCTGACCAACCCGGGGCCAGATCGTATCTGGTATATTGCCGATGCATTCCGCGCTCGCATGAGTGTCGATGAAGTCTACAAGTTCACGGGGGTCGACCCTTGGTTTCTGGTGCAAATAAAGGACATTGTCCACACGGAGAATAGCCTAAAGTCTGTCGACCTGGCTGACATTGATCGCGACGCAATGTACCGATTAAAGCGCAAAGGTTTTTCCGATAATCGGCTCTCCGTATTACTCGCGGTAGAGGAGAGCGATCTTCGCGATTATCGCCAGAGCCTGGGGGTTCGACCGGTTTACAAACGGGTGGATACCTGTGCGGCGGAATTTGCCTCCTCTACGGCGTATATGTACTCGACCTACGAGCAGGAGTGTGAGGCCGCGCCGACTGACCGAGACAAAATTCTGGTGCTCGGCGGTGGCCCCAATCGTATTGGTCAGGGTATTGAATTCGATTATTGTTGTGTCCATGCGGCGATGGCAATGCGGGAAGATGGTTATGAAACTATCATGGTCAACTGCAACCCGGAAACGGTTTCGACTGACTACGACACCTCCGACCGCCTTTATTTTGAGCCGGTGACGCTGGAGGACGTGCTGGAGATTGTTGCTCTGGAAAAGCCCGTAGGTGTGATTGTTCAGTTTGGTGGGCAGAC
>JABHWT010000229.1 GCA_018657645.1 Halieaceae bacterium
CAGTAATACGATGGGCACCAGCATTGCCACCCGAAGCAGTTTAACGAATGTAGCCAGATCTCCAGCTTCGCCAGATACGCTATAACCGGCACCCACTACCTGTGCCACATCATCGCAATTTTGGCCCAAACCGCCGAAAAGGTGCATTAGCCAAAATCGGCCCTACCCTTTTACCCCTGATTTCGCCACGGCAGCGCACCAGAGGCCGTTATCTGACTGGCCATTTGGGCGAAGTTCAGAGACTCTAGGGCCCTATCAAATTGGTATCGACCATAGAAATTGACGTGCTGCCAGGCGAGCGGAGATATCTTATCTAAATTCTTCAAAGATTCGCTATCTTTTTGTTTTTCAAAGATTTTAACCATCTCAGATAGCAGCATCGCATTGTAATGTACCACCGCATTGGCGATTAATCTGGCACACTCATTCCAGATTTCCTGTTCATTTTGTGACCGCACCCGGAATCGGCCACCATTTGCGTAAGCGATGGCGCGCCGGAGCCGGTGATAAGCCTCACCCCGGTTTAATGCCCTGTGAACATTCCGCCGTAGTATCGGTGAATCAATATAATCCAGGAGATAAAGGCTCTGAATAATACGGTCGAACTCCCACAGTGCTTGTTTCGTTCGGTTTTGGCGCCGGTAGGTGGATAGCTTGGAGACAATAACGCTTTGTGATGTCGATTTCATGGCCAGTGAAAGCAAAATCTGTTCAATGTTAGGCCACTCAGTAATCATCAGGTCATCCCGCACCCGCCGGACGGGTTTTAGCGGGCCCTCCACACTTCTCGGATTGTCAAAGCCATACAAGCCTGTTTCTATCTTGTGCTTAAAATCGCGGTACCGCGGGGCAAACCGGTACCCAAAGAAATGCAGCAACGCGAAATTGACCTGGTTAGCCCCGTGCGTGTCTGTGGAATGCATGCTCGGTTGAATATCCGATGTATTGTTGAATAAGACATCGAAGACGTAGTGGCTCTCATGCTCATTGGCGCCTATGATTCGCGCACTCAGCGGCACATGGCTGGCTAGCATCGTATAGCCCACAACACCTTTTTTAAGACCAAAGTACTTGGCCGAATGGCGAGAATTAACGGTCGGGATTGCGGTCTCAAATTTTTGGCCATCACTGGAGGAATGGACAATCTCTCCGATATCGAAGTAGCGGAAGATCGGGAGTTTTGCAGTGGCATCTGCCAGCCGGTCATTGGCTTCGCGCAAGGTCTCCAGGCGGACAAAATTGGCAGTTGAAGTACTTAACTGATCCCGCGTGAAATTGGAGATTTCCGCCATGCGTCCCAGACCCATGTTGGTTGCGTAGGCCATAAGCCCTGCGACCAGGAGCGGTTTATTCGCCCTCCCCCGTTGATAGCGGCCCATCACGTGCTCGAAGGCCGACAGAAAGCGTGTCCGCCGATCAACCTGTAACAATAGCTGGTCAATATCGATCCGATCCGCCGCATCGAACAAAGGCTCGTGTTCTCCCGGGTCGGGGCCGTCCACGCTCCGTGACCATACGAGCCGACCCTTTCGGACTTGGACATAGGGATTTGCACCCGCCTTAATGCGATTATTGACTTCCTCGTATCGTGAGCCGAGTGTGTCACGCAATTGATCGAGCTGCGCCTTGATAGGCGAGCTGGCTTCCACCAGTCCGAGCTCGGGAAGAAGGACGCTTTTGTTCTCGAGTACCTTGGCGTCGACAAGATCGTCCTCCAGGCTGCGGTAGCGAGTACTTTCAGTACAAAAGATATCGCCCCCTTCGAGACGGTCGCGAAACTGACGATAGACAAGGTACTCATAGCGATTCCGGTTGAGCGAGCCATCTGAATTTAGAATGTGCCGCCGTTGACGCTCCGGGATGATCGATAGTGGCATGCCCTGGGGCACCTGGCGCCCACTTCGAAACGAGGCCGCCATTTTATTCAGTGCAGAGACCAGGGTGGCTTGGGAGCGAGTGCCGCTCAGGTTCAGAAAACGCAACAGGGGCCGCAGGTTCCGTTTTACTTTGGGCATGATGTGATCAATGGCCTGCCATTCCAACACTCGCTCATCAATGGCACCGTCCCGAGACAGGTGTTCACACAGCCGGGCTAATCGTGCCGGTGAGAGTTTCTTGAAAGCGATGCGACGGACGTTGCCAAACGACAGGTCATCATCAATGTTCGGATCCAGGAACAGTTGCAATACATCCACTCCTTGATCGATATCACCGGACACCTCCTGTCGCTGGCCCAAAATAGACTCTTTGGTCGCTTCGGTAACCTCCTCTGCGTATCGGCGGATCAGGGCGCAGTGTGCGTTGAGCAGGTGGTCGTTGAGTCGTCGGTAGCGGTCATGGATAAAACACAGGATATACAGGCGACTCGTTGATTCGGCCATGCGTTTGAGCTTGTAGACGGTGTAGTAATCCACCAGGGATGCATAGAACCTTACGCTCTCAGGCGTGAGTTTAGTTTGCTTGATGACGCGCTGGGCCAGCGAGAACAGTGGGCGTAGCCGCTTTCCACGCGTAACCTCCATATTCAGCTGTTTATGGCTGAAATCCTTAGGATCGTGTTTGAGCGCAGTGACTGCGTGCAGCCCGTCCGTACTGGCAAACACGCCATTGAGTAACGCCTCTTCTTCCGCTGAAATGGTCCGCTCGAGGACACTACTCAAACGCTGCCGTTCAATCGTCAGCGCGCTACGAACGATGTCCTGTAACGTCGTATAGCCTGGTAAGACGACTCGCTCACGCCGGAGGAAATCGACTAAGTCCCGCATGATATATAACGGCCGTCCTGAAATTCGAACGGTCCTCAGGGCCCGGGCTTCAAGGTCTCTACGGATCGCTGGGGACATACTCTGAAACCCAAAGTGCTCGAGAATCCATTCCAATTGCTGCTGGCGTGTGTGTTTCGAGATGTTCAAGGTAGAGATGGCTGCGCCATCGAGGTACCTATTGCTCAGGTGGTCGAGGTCATCGACGACCGGCGCAAGGTCCAATGGGAAGAACCGCTGGCGAGCCCGGAAGTAACCGAGTTGAAGTAGAAAATGAGCCTTGGTGCGGACGGTCCTGAGTTGCCCCAGGAATTGTTGTTCGTGGGAGTTGAGCTGAAAGAACAGGTCTCGATCGGAGTCCGAGAACACCGGCTGGCCCCAAAGTAGCTCATACTCTTCGGGCGACAGGGCCTGGAGACGTTCACTTTGGGGAAGAATTTCTTCGCTGTTTGCGCTGCTTGATTCTGACATGACTATCCTCCTGTTGTGGTGGCCACATCATACTGATCACGGAAATTTTGGAAGGCTCCCCTGCCCTACTGCTCTTTTACTACCGAAGTGCGTCTTTAAAACTTCACAGGCGAAAACGGCGCCTCCGGCAGGGGTCGCAACGGCGCTGAGAATTGCGATCAAACTTGAAACGCAGATACGAGAGGCGTAGTCTGTGCGGCTGGCTAAAATTTAGGTCGGCAAATTTGAGGCGCCGATCATGGGCATATTCTATTGGGGGCAGGACATCTTCTAACTATCCACAGTTAGGAGATGGCAATGTCTGTCAAAAACAAAGCGAAAGATCGCGACCACAATGGGCGCATTCGCCGCATATACACCAGCCGCCACAAGTGGGGGGTTCATTATGGGAAGTCGCCTGGTTGGTGGGTGGACATTTTCATGACCCGCCCTCAACGCAGAGCGGAGGCACATTTGTGCCATCTACTCGGCCAAGGAATGACTGATGCCGATGAGGTGATTTTCCCGCTGGGAAACCACAAGCCTCACGAGTATTATTGGTGACTCCCCTACCCTACTGCACCTTTTCGGCGGTTTGGGCCAAGAAAGCCAACTTGATGAGCAAATCACGTAGATGCCGAATTACTTCACAGATGATTTCTATAGAAGCCTTACCAACCAGAATCTTAACTTCGATATCTGACTCGCTAATGGACGCGCCTTGCACAGGTTACCAAATTTGATCCTGCCGCCGCTCCACAATGGCATTGAGTAACTCGCTCGCATTGGAGGCGCGGGGTTCTCTGGTGCTTAAAGCGTCTACGAGTCCAACTACAGAGATCATTGCCTGGTTGTTATTCGCCAAATTCGCGGCGTGACCAAACGCTGCGGAATCATCATCAAACGAATCGGCAACAAACAATAGTTTGGAAAACCGGTTCATGGCAGCCTCTCTTTCAAATAGAAACTCTACATAGCTCTGCCCAGCTAATCAGGCGTTGGATACTCAGTTCACTTACAAGCAGGCAAAACAAAAGAATGGATGGTAATCTATTCATCGGGTTTGTTAGTTGTAAAATACAGCCAGAGAAAACCCGAGATACCTGCCAGCAGAGACGCAAAGAGTACGCCAGTTTTAGCCATAAGTAGATCCTGTTGATGGTGGGCAAATCCCAACTCTGCAATAAAAATCGACATCGTAAAGCCGATGCCACTCAGTAATCCGACGCCAACAATATGCTTAAAATTCAAGCCTTTCGGCAACGTCGCTAATCCCAGCGTTACCGCAAGCCAGGAGAAACCGGCGATTCCAATCAGTTTGCCCACAACGAGACCTGCAACTATGCCTAACGTGACCCGGTGTGTGGCTATCGTATTCAGGTTGTCCCAGTCGATCGGAATACCCGCATTTGCGAACGCAAAGATTGGTATAACAAAATAAGCTGAAGGGATGTGCATTTTTCGCTCTAAGGTTTGAGCAGGTGCTAAAACCAGGCGAACACCATTTTCTAAAGCCATAACACGAGAACGTAGCTCATCGTTTTTTATGATGTTCTCTTCACGTAAGTAAGCTTGGCGGATTTTTTCAACCATTACCGTGATTTGTGACAAGAATCTGGTCGGATCATATTTGGGTCGCATAGGAATGGTAAACGCGAGCAGTATGCCAGCCAATGTGGCATGGACACCGCTCTTCAGCATCGCAATCCACAGTATTATACCTATAAAAACATAAGGTAGTGGCCTGCGTATACCCCCAAGGTTGAGTGCAATCAAAAGCACTATATTGATGACGGCTATGGCCATAGCCGTCAGCTTGATTTCCTCTGTGTAGAATAGAGCAATGACGACAACCGCGCCCAAGTCGTCAACGATCGCCAATGCAACGAGGAATATCAGTAAATTTTTGGGTACTCGACTACCCAGCAACGCCAGAGTGCCCAACGCAAAGGCGATATCAGTGGCCATCGGTACCCCCCAACCATCAAAAGTGTGTCCTTGGGGGTTGATGAGAATGTAGATCGACGCTGGCATTACCATGCCACCAATAGCGGCGATGATGGGTAAAAGTGCCTGTTTTGGGTCCGCTAGCTCTCCAACAAGAATTTCTCGCTTAAGCTCAAGTCCAACTACCAAAAAAAACAGAGCCATCAAACCGTCGTTGATCCAATGATGCAGTGTCTTGGACAGCTGAAAACCTTCAACGCCTATGGTGAGGTGCTTGGCCAATAGGAGATGATATTGCTCTCCCCAAGGGCTGTTGGCAATAAGGAGTGCTGCCAAAGCGCACATCATTAGCAAAACACCGCTAGTCGTTTGCCGGTGAATAAACTCTTCAAAAGGCGTTAAAACGCGGTCAAACGCCTTTTCCCAAGGCGCTATATATTCTTTACCAATTTGCCCTTTCATGTATAACTCCAGAAACCCAAGACTAAGAGTAAACTATCGTAATGGTGACTATAACTGACGTGGTCCAGCATTTCTTTGCAACCCAGTTAAGCAGCTTTCTTCATTTCAACCATTTCCGCCTCATACTGATTTGGCCTCATATAGCCCAGGTATGAATGCAGCCTATGGCTGTTGTAAAACATAGATATGTAGTTCAACTACATCCTGTAGCGCTTCGAGCCTAGCCTGGTAAATCGTCTGTTGAC
>JABHWT010000021.1 GCA_018657645.1 Halieaceae bacterium
CAGAGCCAGGGTGGCTGCCAGGTGGCGGCCGGTAGTGATACCACCGGCGGCGATAACTGGAATGCCCTTTTCCTGGGCCAGGTCAACCACCTGGGGCACGATAGAAAGCGTACCGATCTGGCCGGTGTGTCCCGCCGCGTCGTAGCCCTGGGCGATAATGACATCGACTCCGGCATCAATTTGTTTTTGGGCCTGGCGCGGTGTACCCACCAGCCCCCATACCATCATGCCCTGAGCGTGCGCTCGCTCCAACAGGAATTTCGGCGAACCCAGGCCGGAGGCAAAAACCGGGACCTTCTCCTCAAATATGACCTCCAATTGGGCCAGGGCACGCGCCTGGTCCAGGCCGCCCCAGGTATACAGGTCGGGTTCCTCTTTGGGGTCAGGTACATCGTACTTGGCTTTGATCTTCTGCTCGAAGGCGCGGGATTCCTCGGGAATCATGGCCATTAATTCTTCCACGGTGTTTTCTTCGGCTACCGACGCCGGAAGTACCAGGTCGAGACCAAATTTCTTGTCGCCGACGCGCTCGCGAATCCACTGTATATCGGCGCGGATATGCTCCGGTGGGTGCATGGCTTCACCCAGAACGGCGAAGCCACCTGCGTTGATCACAGCAACAGCAACGTCTTTACAGTGGGTGAAGGCTACAACCGGGTATTCAATATCCAGTTTTTCACACAAAAGGGTATGTAGTGGGTCGCTCATGGTGACTCTCCCTGAATCGAATTTCTCAGAACTACCGAGTAGTTCTGACCAAACCAGTCAAAATTGCAATACGCTATGTAATTGTTCTGAAATCTACAGTTTCCTGGCAACTAAATAAACGTCTATAGCCACTAATACAGTATAGATGTCCCTAAATGAGATGTTGAAGTCCTGAATTGATTGGTCACAGCGCAAGCGGAGCATCAATCCAGTCAGAATCAACCCATGAGATGGTCCGGGTAGTGAATTGTTCCTCCAGCCAGCAAGGTGGTGCCTGTTGGAGCTACTTTAGCTGCTCGTTGGAAATGACCTGGAGGTCAAAGACCAGAGTCTCGCCCGCCCGGGGGTGATTGAAATCAAGTACCACCGTGCTATCCCGGATGTCGATAACCTCCACCAGGGTTTCCTTACCATCGGGTGCGGCGGCCATAACTTTGCGACCTATCTGGCGAGCTTTTTCAGGTATGGCCTGTAGCGGAAACTCCCGATGTGCCCTACTAGTAATCGGGCCATAGGCTTTGTCGGGTGGAACAACGATTTGCCGGGCCTCCCCCGGGAGCATGGGTGTCAGAGCTTCCTCTACAGCGGGCAGCATGTCGCCCACACCGGTCTGGAATACCAGCACTTATCCGTCGTTACAATCACGGCCGCTCTAACAGTGGCTGTGCTCCGAATAGCCTCCAGGACATTGAGCGTTCCCATGACATTGGTCTCAAAGGTTTCGTGTGGATGTGCATAGGAGTGACGCACCAAAGACTGTGCGGCCAGGTGAATCACTATTTCTGGTTGATATTCTCGAAAAATACTCTCCACTTTGCCGCGATCTCGTACATCACCGATAATCGAGGTCATCTGCAAACCCACTCCCGCCCTTACAAACAGCGCGGGACTGTTGGTTGGCTCGAGAGCAAGGCCAACCACATTGGCATTCATTTTTCGCAACCAGAGACATAGCCAACTACCTTTAAACCCGGTATGGCCGGTAACGAGGACCCGCTTGTTGCTCCAGAATTGCTCCGACGTCACCAGACTTTCCACGGTGCATTACCGGAATTCCACAAACGCTCCAGCAAGTCTTTGTCGCGCAAGGTATCCATGGGCTGCCAAAAACCCCGATGGTGGTATGCCATAAGCTGACCGTCTCGGGCCAGATCGGGTAGAGAATGTCCCTCCCAACTTGCCCCATCACCGTCTATTTGGGAGAATACTTCGGGAGATAGTACAAAAAAGCCACCATTGATCCAGCCGCCATCGCCTTCGGGCTTCTCCTGAAAGCGATCCACCGTAACCCCATCGTCAGCGAATTTCAGCGCACCAAACCTCCCTGGGGGTCTGGCGGCTGTCAGGGTGGTCTGCATGGCCGCCTGCCCCTACAAACGCATCTATTTCAATCCCCTGAAAGACACCAGCCAGAAGTGCATTTTCTGTTTTCCGCGCCTGGAAAAAGGCCAGTAGTTCAGACGGATTTGTCACCGGGGAAAACGTAGTCTATCCAGAAATAGGACAGTTCATTTTTAATTCACCCAGCGTGTTCAATTTCTTTCGGCCAGGATATGCACCCAACGGAGAACTGAAAGATCTCGGTCTGGTGGCACCGGAATTCCAGATCACTACTGCCAGCACCATAGTGGGTATCAGTAATCTGATGGATGCGATGACATTTGGAGAAGAGGTTACTTTCTTTGAAAGCCCTGCCCCGTTCTCCCAACAGGTATATCTGGATTTAAATACAGAGATAGCGCTTGCAGCTAATGCCGGGGCGCTAGTGAATCACCTGGATGTTGTGTTGACCTACGGAACATTGACCACTACCACAAGAGATGCGGTTGTGACCGCCGTGTCGGAACTTCAAGATCCGCTGGAGCGTGTTTATAGAGCTATTTATCTGATAAGCATCAGCCCTGATTTTGCCATCGCACTGTAGGAGCATGACTATGAAAAACAATGGAATATCACGTCGAACCTTTCTTTCCCAGGGGGGCAGTTGTCTTGCTGCCGGAAGCCTGTTGGGCAGTATAGGGCAGCTTGGATCGCTGAACGCATACGCGCAGGACGCAGGAGACTACCGAGCTCTTGTCTGTATTTTGCTGGCGGGAGGAGCAGATTCGTTCAACATGCTGGTGCCAGCCGGTAGCGCCGAGTATAGCGAGTATGCCTCGGTGCGCGCTGACATCGCGCTGCCTCAGAGCACATTACTACCGCTTGATGGCAGTACGCAAAATGGGAAGAAACTGGGTTTACACCCCGGATTAACAGAGCTTCAGGGTTTGTATAGCAGTGGCGATATAGCGTGGTTGGCTAACACAGGTCCACTGGTGGAGCCCACAACTCCACAGGCTCTGGCGCAAGGTAGCGCCAGGTTGCCACTGGGGCTTTATTCGCACGTTGACCAGATAGCGCATTGGCAAACAGGGACGCCAGACAGACGTATTGGCTCTGGCTGGGGCGGTCGCATGGCGGACCTGATGCAATCGACAAACACTAATCCCAATATATCCATGAGCTTTTCTCTATCGGGGCGCAACCTCTATCAGGCCGGGGTGCAAACTCAGCAGTACAGCATTAATGCCGATGAAGGAGGCGCTCCACAGCTGATGGGAACCGGGCAAGATGAACCTATTCCCGCCAGAATCAAAGCCATTGAAAGCATGTACAACGCGAACTATCGCAACCCCATGCGGCGTACTTATCTGAAGGTTTTCAACGGAGCCCTGGCCGCCAATGCTGAATTCTCTGCAGCAATGACGGGTGTTGCGGGAGGTTCCACCGTCTTCCCCTCCGATGAATTGGGCGCGGCAATGAATATGATTACTCGCACCATAGCGGCACGCGATACACTGGGAATGCAGCGTCAGTCCTTTCTTGTCGTTTATGGCGGTTGGGACCATCACGACGAAGTGATCAATGCCCAGAGCGCCATGCTACCTTCCCTGAGCCAGAACCTGGCGGCATTTAATAGTGCGATGAAAGAGCAGGGACTCGCCGACCAGGTTACGACGTTTACTACCTCCGACTTTGGACGCACACTCACTTCCAATGGCAGGGGTTCTGATCACGGGTGGGGCGGTAACCATCTGATAATGGGTGGTGCAGTTAACGGTGGCGCGGTTTACGGTGAATATCCAGACCTGGCATTGAACAACCCACTGGATACCGGTCGAGGTGTACTCATGCCTACCACGGCGTCGGATCTCTATTTTGCCGAATTGGCGCAATGGTTTGGCATCAGTTCCAGTGACCTGGAACTTGTGCTGCCCAATCTCGGTCGATTCTACTCGGTCTCGTCCGGGCAACCCCCGGTAGGCTTTATAGCCTGAGGTACCGTGCTGCACTTATCGCCAGTGATTGGCGATAAGTGCAGCTTCTTGCTCCAGATGGAGAACCTCGCCTCCACCTATTTCAACCACGAAAGTATCCACTGCAGCCGCATCGCCTGGCCCCGCGAGTTGATACGCGCTCGAAGTATCGACGGCGGGTTGGGTAACTATAAACTCAGTTATCCACTGATCTTTGCGACGACAAGCAATGCCCCGCCAACTCTGACGCTGATCCGCCAGAATATACTCTCGACAGTGGGTTTGCGTATTCGTGGGAAAGCTGAGTTCAATGCGCAGGCGCTGATTGTTCGGCAGCTCCAGCCACCGCGGAGCTGAAGGCTCGTGTTCCAGTCGTTGGGAGAGAGCCGATGTGGTTGATTGCGACAGGTTGACTGTACTGGTGGTTGAGGAAAGAAGGACAATAGTTAGGCCCACTCCCGCGAATAGTGAAGCGGCCAGAGCCGGGCGCCACCAACTGTTTTTCATGAACCTTTGTGTCATTGGCTCGCGACTGGGCGGGTTGTGCAACAAAGACGAAATATGCCCTGGAATCTCACCCTCTAAATCTACCAGCGCCTGGGGCAATATATCGTCGGCAACCTGCATATGAGTCAACCACTGCATCAACTGGGGTTCATTGGCCAGGCGCTGCTCCAGTGCGGCGGCGGCACTGGCATCCAGTTCACCGTCAAGATAAGCGGATAGCGCCTGCTCGTCGGCTTCATTCAATGGGTTTTTTTGGCCCATAATCTCCATACTCCTCAATACATGCAGCCAGGGCGCTACGGGCGCGTGACACGCGACTCATTACAGTCCCTATGGGCAAATCTAAAATCAACGCAGCATCTGCATAGGACTTACCCTCTATAGCCACCAGGCTGAGTGCCAGACGTTGGTCCGAGGGCAGGTGGCGTATTGCCTCTGTTACCGCTTTAGAAAGACGCTGTGAGTGAGCTTCCCGTTCTGTACCCGGCTTGTCTTTCGGGTCATCTGCCACCATATGCAGACTGTGCTTTTTGACTTTCTGGTGACGCAGGTCATCAATCCAGAGGTTTTTACACACGGTAAACAACCATTTGCCCGGGTGCGCATTTTCTGGCATTCCGGTGCTAAGTACGCGCTCTACTGTTGCCTGCAGTAAGTCGTCAGCGTCCTCTATGTCACGCACTAATGAAAAGCAGTATCGGCGTAGTGCGGAAAGCTCTGCCAGTATCGCTTCTCGCTGTAACTCGCTTAACCCGCTCTGCAAACTATCTCTCCACTCAACGTGCCAGTAGAGATATTATTCCATTCGATGGATGAATGCAGCCACTTGGCCGTCTAAGAGGGCAAGAAACTGTTATGCTGCTTTCACCAGTGGAGGAGAAACCCATTCCATGTGGTCTGATGTCACCAAAACACCTAAGCTCTTCAATACTTGGCTGCCTGCCGCAGCTTTGTGTCTGCTGCTTCTTTTTCAGCCAGGGCTGGTGGGTGCGGCGGAATTTGGTGTTGCATTTGAGAGCCTGCTGGAGGAGGAATTAGAAGAACAAATGACAGAGGAATTGGAGGAGGGTCTGGAGGAGGCGTTGGAGGATGATTTAGAGGAGGAATTGGAAGATGAGCTTGAGGAGGAATTGGAAGAAGAGCTTGAGGAGGAGCTGGAAGAAGAGCTTGAGGAGGAGATGGAAGACGAACTGGAGGAGGAGATGGAAGACGAGCTTGAGGAGGAGATGGAAGACGAACTTGAGGAGGAGATGGAAGACGAGCTAGATGAGGAGCTGGAAGACGAGCTAGATGAGGAACTGGAAGACGAGTTTGAGGAGGAGGTGGAAGACGAGTTAGGTGAGGAACTGGATGAGGGCGGCCAGGGTCAGGTTGATGATCTTATAGGTGAGGTTGGTTCCCGGCGTACAGAGGATGATTTTGATGCATCGGTGCTAGGCGACAGCGATCAGCAGTATGTTGGGGAGTGGCTGATTCTCGCCGAGACCAAAACAATGCAACTACTAGCCGCAGAGGGCTATCTATTTGACAAACAGACAACCCTCAAAGGATTGGGGCTTGAACTTGTGCAGGTGTCTGCCCCAGGCAGCTTCGATATTGACGCGATACGCGGTGGTATTGTGGAGGTGATCGGCAGCAAAATGGCGGATGTAGATGTTAACCATCTCTACACCGCAGGTGAGCCAGACATTACGTCCGAGGGTGGTTTTAAACCTGCGGTCGCGATGCAGTTTCCTACAGATACGGCTACCTTGCCACTGCGTATTGGAATGGTAGATGGTGGCATAGATACGAGTCATCCGGCACTCAGCAAGAGCAACATAGAGTTAAAACATTTTCTTAGCGAAGGGGGAAGGCCTCTTTCTCGACACGGCACGGCAGTGGTCTCTTTGTTGTGTGCTTCAGATGAGGGCTATACCGGATTGGCGCCCAAATCACATATCTTCGCGGCGGTAGCTTTTGAGCATGAGGCGGGGCGAGAAGTGAGCACCACTGCGAATATGATCCTGGCCCTGGATTGGCTCAGCCAGCAACAGCTGCACGTTATCAATCTGAGTATAAGCGGGCCGCCCAATAAACTGCTGGAACGAGTAATAAACAGGATTACAGCCAACGGTATCAATATAGTCGCCTCTGCCGGCAATGGCGGCCCTGCTGCCCCATCGGCCTATCCCGCCGCCTACGAATCTGTAATAGCGGTTACTGCGGTAGATAACGCTAACAGAGTCTATCGGCGGGCTAATCGAGGGAAGTACCTGGATCTGGCTGCGCCGGGAGTGAACATTCGTCACGCAAGATCCGGCGGGGAGTATGTGAGTTCGTCCGGCACCTCGTTTGCCGCGCCATTCGTTTCTATAGCAGTAGCACGTCTGCGGTTTTTTGAAGTGGAGAACCTGAAACGCAAACTCTACCGAAGCACAGTAGACTTGGGACCGGCAGGGTGGGATCCAGTATTTGGGTTCGGGTTGATTAGTCCCGGAAACTAATTGCAAGCAGCGGCATCCAGAGGGGCCTTCAGGGTTAGTAAATATCGCATGGCACTGGAGCCAGTACTGTGCTGAATATCAGGAATAAATATCCTTTTTCCTATCTGGACTTTTTTTGAAACGCTTGTAAGCCCACTGATATTGTTCAGTATGGTCCAAAATGCAGGGCTCGATGCTTCTATTAAGAGCAGTAGCAGCCTCCCTGGGATCAGCACTGTACAGCTGCTCGTCCATTGCCTCAAAAACGACTTTAAAACCATCTTCTGTTCTCAGAACATACGTGCAAATGGCTATGGATTCAGGGCTGTGCTGCAATAAGTTGTGGGTAAATGTGCCGGTGAGGGCCTCTACACCAAACAGAGGGGCGAATATACCACTTTTAGTGCCCGGCTCCTGGTCTGGCGCATAGAGAACGATACCGCCCTCTTTTACAACGGCCTTTAGAATCTCGGCTCCCTCACGCCCAGCCGGATACAGTGACAAGCCCGATTTTTTGCGGCTTTCAGTAATCCAGCGATCAAGCTGCTGGCCTTTGGGTGGTTTGTAAATGGCTGCAAATGGTGTTTTTCTGCGATAGAGGTAATGATTGATAATCTCCCAGTTACCGTGGTGCAGAAGAATAATCAGAATGCCTTTTCCCGCCTCGATTGCATCGTCAAACAGCTGCTCATTTTGAACTTCGGTGATGAGTTCAGCGGCCCTGCTCAACGGCCAGCCCCAGGTGATTCCCGTTTCGGTGGCGGCTTTACCGGTTTCCTGAAGACATCGCCTTACCAGCAATTCTCGGGCTTCGTGGTTTTTCCCCGGGAGGCAAAGCGCGATGTTGGTTCTTGCCGTTCTCGCCATTCGAGTGTTTAGTCGATAGGCTAAATCCCCGGCTGCACTGCCGATCCACCGCAGTGCGTTCAGAGGCAGTAGCCTGAGGAAAAATATTGAACTTCTCAACAACAACAGTTCGATCATCACATTCTTTGAACGATAGTAAATAGCGCTGTATATTAACACAGGATGAAATTGGGGAGCGCGGCGGGCAGGCGTTCTCGAGCAAACTAATGGGAACGCAAACCGTGCATCTATCCTCCGTCGAAGAACTGTTGAAAAGTGCTTCCGAAAGGACCCAACTGGCCGACTTTGGCCCCGCCCAATTTAGGGAGAATTTGGACCAGCTTGTCGCGTCACTGTTGAGAACAGGTGCTTTCACCGAACAAGGCTTAAGACAAACCCGCGAAGAGCTCACCACCCTGCTATGCCATCGGCTGCAAATTCAGGACTGGCTGACCCGGTACCCCGAAATTACCAGCGAGCAAGTACACTCGCCGGTGTTCACTACCGGGTTGCCTCGCTCCGGAACCACGTTGTTGCACCATTTGTTTGATCACGATGACAGATTGCGGTTGCTGCGTACCTGGGAGACAAGTCAGCCCTGCCCGCCGCCCGGTTTTGCGCCGGAAACGATCCCACAGCGCATGGAAGATACCCGGCGTCGCATCGCACAGGTTTGGCAGGCGACAGTAGCCGGTTTTGACGCGATTCACATG
>JABHWT010000067.1 GCA_018657645.1 Halieaceae bacterium
CACCATCGCCCGGCCTTCGGCTTCCCTCGCTACGGCCTGTTTTCACGGGCCCACCTTGACGCGCGTCCCTGCGCGGCAAGGCTCTCCGGCACATCCATGTGCCTCCAACCCCTGAAAACAGGCCTCCGCTTGGCGAGCTCAAAGGTGTCCAAAACAGCTAACCTTTGCAGTCGCCTCCGATGAATAGTGAAAAAAATAGCGTTCTGGATGCGCGCTAATTTGCACGTTGCTAGTAAGACTTTGGTAACCCCAGCTCCCACTCGGCAATAAAATTGAGAATCATCTCCTTGGATACCGGTGCCGTTTTCAGCAACCTGGCACCGTTCCACAAGGGCAGCAAACCCTGCTCCTCGGTAAAGGCACTGCCTCCCAGGGTTTCAATCGCCACATCGACACTGTGAATGGCAGAATCCGCATTTAGCAGTTTGCACATATTGGCCAGACTACCGACTTTGGCCGCATCCCACTTGCTATCGTATGCCCAGGCGGCCTTCAGCATCATCATGCGGGCCGCCTCGTGCTCGGCTTTGGCCATGGCCAGCGGGTGTGCGATGCCTTGATAGGCACCAATCGGTGTGTCTCGAAAGACCTTGCGCTCCCGAGCATACTCCGATGCCATTCCGATACAGTTCTCCGACATGCCCGAGCACATGGCGCCGGCCAGAATGCGCTCGGGGTTCAGTGAATTGAACATTACCAGCGCCCCCATATCCAAATCGCCAACCAGTTGATTTGCGGGCACCTCGACATTATCGAAAAACAGGGTGTACTGCCCAACACCCTCGTTAAAACCCATGGGAAGAGGCTGCTTTTCAATGCCCGGTGCATCCGTGGGCACAACAAATAACGACAGACCATGGTACTGGCCCATATCTGTTTTTAGAGATTCTTCTCTGGCCGTGGTGCGAACCACCAGCAACATGTAATCCGCCACTTCAACACCCGAAATAAAGGTCTTGGATCCGTTGATAATATAGCTGTCGCCCTCGGCCACCGCCTGGGTTTTCATATTGAATGAGTTGGTACCCGCATCCGCCTCCGTTATGGCAAAACAGAACTTGATCTGGCCAGAGACGATACCGGGCAGATATTGTTCTTTAATAAGGTCGGAGGCATTGCGCGCCAGGCAGGCCGAGTCCATGCAGGTAACCAGCAGAATATTGGGGGAAATACCCATTGCCGCAATCTTCTCAAAGGCCAGGGCCAGTGGCAGTAACCCGACATCGGTGCCACCGTACTGCTCCGGCACAAGGCAACCCATTAGCCCGATCTCGGCAAAGGTCTGCCACAATTCGGCCGGAAAAACTGAACTATTAACCATCTCGCGCAGTTCAGCTTTGCGCTCGCCGGTCCACGGCCTCAGCGCATCTCCAACCGCACTGACCAGCATGGTGTTTTCTTCACTAAAGTCAAAATTCAAGCTCATTACACTTCCTCTGTAATTATCACCCTAAGAAACCCGCACCATTGCGAATGCCTGCAATTTCCCTATCATGGGTTGTAGGGTTCATCCGGATGGTTCTCAAACAGTTCGACGATAAGCGGGTCATCCGCCCGCTCCAGATATGCCACCGCCAGGCCCGGCGCGAAGCTAGCCGTCCAGATTGCCTGATAGTTAAACGTCTGGGCTCGCTCCAGGGCCGACTCGAGATCATCCACGATAAAGCGCAGGTGGTGTATGCCCTCCCGCCCCGAGTCAATAAACTCCTTGTGGGGGCTACCACCTGAAACCCACTGAATCAGCTCAATTTCAAGATCGCCGCTTTTTCCAAACGCGAGTTTGAGCTCGCACTCCTGATCGACACCACGATAATTATAAGTCATCGGGCCGGGAACCATAGTGTCAAAGGGGCCAAATAGCGGCCCGTAGAGCGCCAATGCGGCATCCATATCCCTCACCACGAAACCCACCTGATCAATGGGGGGCAAATTCATCGCCGCCTGTAGACTCTCTTTCATCCTCTTTCCTCAATTAGAGGCACGGTACACAGCACCTATTTGACGACAGGCACTAGCATAATGCGCTCATAGAATTATTTGAAGTGAGCATGCCACTCTACCGAACTCATGCCGACAATAAGGTAGAGAGAGGACAAAACCCTGAACCACGTATCGGTGCCAGACAAGCTCTTAAAGGATGGAATGTAGTGCTCTATCAACCTGATAACACAGGATCAGTGTCAACCAGACGGCTCGGGGCAAGGCGCACTCACGCAGGCGTAATACCCGAAAAGAGGGGCAGGCTGTGGGCCTACGTCAAGCGAGTGCAGTACGAGGCGTTTTCAGGGGAAAAAGCGGAGTTCATATGCCAATAAATGAGCATTTTGAGCCTGAAAATAACGAAGTAATGTGCCGCCAGAGAGCTTTTAAACACGCTGCTAGCCAAACATTGACTCGCTACCAAGCCCCTGCATCTCCATAATAATCCGCAATCGCTTCAGGGCCTCAACCTGGATTTGACGAACCCGTTCGCGGGTCAGACCGATCTCCCGGCCTACCTCCTCCAGGGTGCTACTCTCATAGCCGCGCAAACCGAATCGGCGCGAGACAACTTCACATTGCTTTCCAGACAGTTCCTCCAGCCAGGTTGTAAGGCTTTTTTTGATATCACTGTTTTGCAATAGTAAAGAGGGGTCGCATTCATGATTATCAGCTATCGTATCCAGCACCAGCTTGTCAGAATCTGCGCCTATCGGCGTATCGACGGAAGTTACCCGCTCATTCAGTCCCAGAATGCGTTCGACGTCTGCCGCGGGCCTATCCACAACGGTAGCAATTTCCTCCGGGGTTGGCTCGTGGTCCAATTTCTGAGTAAGCTGACGAGCCGCACGCAGGTAAACATTTAGTTCCTTTACCACATGAATAGGCAGACGAATTGTCCGCGCCTGGTTCATAATAGCGCGCTCTATGGTCTGGCGAATCCACCACGTTGCATAGGTAGAAAAAAGAAACCCCCGCTCGGGGTCGAATTTTTCCACTGCGCGAATAAGACCGAGATTTCCCTCCTCAATCAAATCCAGTAAGGTCAAACCCCGATTGAGGTAGCGACGGGAAATCTTCACCACCAGTCGCAGGTTGCTCTCTATCATACGTTGGCGACCAGCCTCTACACCATCGCGTGCCATACGGGCGAAATACTTCTCTTCATCCGCCGACAGTAGCGGCGCATAACCGATCTCATTGAGATAAAGCTGGGTGGCATCGAGGGTTTTATCAGTACTGGGTGCCCTTGGAGTGCGACAGTAGCGGCTGCCCTGAAGCTCGACTTTAATAGGTTCGGCAATCGTTGGCGGGGCGGTTTTGCTTGATCCGCTTACAGTAGTTTTAGCTAACTTTCCGGTTTGAGCGGCTGTATCGTGCTTTGTACTGGAGGAAACAACTTCACCTGCGGCATTGCTCTTTTTTGAATTGTGTTTCGAGCTTGGTGCCTGATTATACGTATGCATGGCTCGCTCTCATCTTGTGCAAACACTGAGATTATGTCTAGCCGGTCGATCAGTTTAACCAAGGCCAACCCCAAAACACAAGTAGCGGAGTACATTCTTTTGGGTCTGACCACCTGCCGACTAATCCCACGGTCCCGAACACTATCTTGCCGGTAGCAGTTTTTGCGGGTCAACTGGCTTGCCTTCCTTGCGGATCTCAAAATGTAGTTTCACCGTATCGGTACCGGAGCTGCCCTTTTCTGCAATTCGCTGCCCGGTCTTTACCTGTTGGCCCTCGGCCACCAGTAGTCGATTGTTGTGGCCATAGGCGCTGAGGTATATATCGTTGTGCTTGACGATAAGTAACTCTCCAAAACCTACAATGCCAGTACCCGCGTATACGACGGTGCCTGCCGCCACCGCGAAAATCGGATCACCGAGCTTGCCATCAATGTCAATTCCCTTGTGAAGTGCCACGGAATAATGCCTGGTTACTTTTCCCGAAGTCGGCCACCGCCACTTCGATACGCGTAAATCTGCCTTCTTGGGTTTTTTGGCCTGAGTCACTGATGAGGGCACTCTTACTGTTGCCACAGGCGTCTTGGGTTTCGGGGCCGGGTTAGCACTCGGGCTGGCTTTTCCAGTGGTGTTGGTCGATATCTTGAGCGTGATTTTCTGCCCGGGAAAGATTGTGTAGGGCGACGAGATGCTATTTGCCCTCGCCAGTAAGCGGTAATCCAGCCCATACCGCCAGGCGATAGAGTACAGGGTCTCGCCCCGTTTAACATAATGGGCAGACGGCACGGTGCTGGGTCGGTGCTTGACCTGGCGATTTTCAACCGGTGCACGATAACCGCTGCCGCCACAAGCAACGAGACACACCACAACAAGGCTGTAGATTACAGTGCGCAGAGTGGCGCTCCCGTCAGTTCGTGTCACCTTAAAGAATACGCCAATTTACAATTCGAGGCGCGCCCCACCCCATTTTGATTCAATCAGCCACAGGCACAGAAACCCGGATACCATGAGTACTACGCAAAGCAGAACAAGTGGATCGTGACCGGTAACCTCCTGGTAGTGTTGTGGAAACACCGGCACCTGTTGCGCCGCTTTAAGCTGACCGTGACTATCGACAACCCAGTCCAATACCCGCTTCCAGGGCCATACTACCGCCAGGGAGCCGAACAAAAAACCCGTTAGCATTGCCATAGTAGCCTCGTGAAATCGCTGCAACAGCCAGTACAGAATGCGGGAAAAGACCATAAGTCCCGCTGCAGCACCAGCGATAAACACCAGTATAATATCAATATCCAGGTTC
>JABHWT010000356.1 GCA_018657645.1 Halieaceae bacterium
CAATCCCTGGAAATCCAGAGCATGGTTTTGAGAATGAGACCATGGCAATGGCGGCAAAAACCTGGAATGGCAAGTGGTGGGAAATGGGTGGCGGCGGAACCGTGTGGGATGCCATGGCCTACGACCCGGAACTCGACCTTCTTTATATCGGCGTCGGCAATGGCACGCCATGGAACCAGCGACTGCGCTCCCCCGGGGGCGGCGATAACCTGTTCCTGTCATCCATCGTAGCGCTACGCCCCGATAGCGGTGAATACGTGTGGCACTATCAGACCACGCCGGGTGAAACCTGGGATTACACCGCCACCCAACATATTATTCTGGCTGACCTGGAACTGGAGGGAAAAACCCGCAAAGTGCTAATGCAGGCTCCCAAGAACGGTTTTTTCTATGTCCTGGACCGTACCGACGGCACTCTGCTTTCAGCTAATAACTACATTGACATCACCTGGGCAACCCATGTCGACATGGCAACCGGTCGTCCTGTCGAGGTGCCCGAGGCGCGCTTTTACGACGATAACCCCTTTACCGTCTTTCCCTCCTACCTGGGCGGCCATAATTGGCACCCGATGTCGTACAGCCCCGACACGGGATTGGTCTACATCCCGGTGTTGGATATTCCCGCCAATTATGGTGGCGACCCCAATTTTAACTATCGCCCGGGCCTAACAAATTTGGGGATAGACGGTATCGTTGGCAGCTTGCCGGACGCCCAGGCCGAGCGCGACGCCATGCGACCTCTGGTGGCCGGCCGACTGGTGGCCTGGAATCCCGTTACCCAGCAGGAGGCGTGGCGAGTGGAGCACAGCGGTTCCTGGAATGGTGGCCTATTAAGCACCGCCAGCAACCTGATCTTTCAGGGCACTGCCGATGGTCAGTTAGTGGCCTACACCGCCGACAAGGGCGAAAAAGTATGGGAGTTTCCAGTGGCTACTGGCATTGTTGCACCCCCTATCTCCTACGAAATTGACGGCGAGCAGTACATTTCTATTAACGTGGGTTGGGGGGGAGCATTTGCGCTGGTGTTCGGCGAATTTGTGCAGCCAGAAAGTCTACCGAACGTCAATCGAATTTTGACTTTCAAGCTCGGTGCCGATCGCGAGCTGTCCATGCCACAATGGCAGTCGCGAGTTAAGTTTAACCCTCCAGAGCAAACGGCTGATGCCTCAACACTGACCCTGGGATACAAGCTCTATCACGATATTTGCATGGGCTGCCACGGCCTTAATGCTGTCTCGGGTTTACTCATTCCGGACTTGCGCGGCTCTCCCTGGATACAACAGTCCGAGGGCTGGAACAGTGTGGTGATGGAGGGCGCACTGCGAAAAAATGGCATGGCCGCATTCAAGGGCTTAATCAGCGAGCAGGAAAGCCTGGCGATTCGGGCCTATGTCATCCAGCAGTCCTGGCGAGCTCTGAAGCTACAGGGGGCTGAAACCGACACGCCTAAACCATGATAGGAAATAACCAGCCGAAGGCCACATTGCAGCTGACCGCTGAGCAGGGCCCGCTAAAGGACGTGGGGTTCCAAACGTTGGGGCCGCCCAGGTAGTGGGCCGTGCTTAGTGGAGCGCGTGTTCAACACGCTAAAGTGTAGCTTTTGAGTGATAACCGAGCCTGAACATGTGCCATTCATGCCAGGACATGACCCAGAGCAAACCTAACAAATGCGCAAAATAACAGCTCTGGAAAAATGGTCCTACGCAATCGGCAATATCCCCTACGCGGTGAAGGACACCGCTTTCGGTACTTTCGTCGTGTTTTACTACACCCAGGTAATGGGCCTGAGTGGCACTCTGGCCGGCCTGGCAATGCTAATAGCACTTTCATGGGATGCAATTTCCGACCCTATTGTGGGAAGTTGGTCAGATGCCGTGCGCTCGCGTTGGGGGCGTCGTCATCCACTGATCCTGGCCGGCGGCGTACCCACTGCACTATGTTTCCTGTTCCTATTCAACCCCCCTGCCGGCTTAACTGAATTCCAGATATTCCTATGGTTATTAGTGGTCTCCCTGGTGCTGCGAACACTGCTCACAATCTACTATATTCCGTTCCAGGCCATGGGCGCCGAAATGTCCATGGACTACGATGAGCGAACGGTTATAGCCAAGGCCAGAATTACAGTGGCCTGGCTGGCGGGAATGGCTTTGCCTACCATAGCGTACTCCCTGATATTTCGATCAGATGGGAGTGCCGATGGCCGTCTCATTGCGGAAAACTACGTTCTTTACGGCGTGATGTCGACAGTGCTCGCTGCGGCCACCGCTCTGTTTTGTGTATGGGGCACCCGCAGCACCATACCTCACCTTCCCCAGGCCGATAAGCAATCGCTGAATCTCAGCCTGAAAAAACCACTGTCTGACTTTTTCATAGCGGTTGCCAATGTAAATTTTCGCCGAACCATTGGAACCAAACTTGCATTCGGAGTCTGTGCCGGCACCTATACCGCTCTGGGCCTCTATCTGGGCACCTACTTTTGGGAGTTCAGCACACAGCAGATGGCGGGGTTGGTACTACCTACCCTGTTCGGCGCGCTCACCGCGTTCACGATATTGAGCGGCTTGGGTAAACGCTGGGGAAAACCCAAGCTCATCACTTTTTTTTGTATGGCCTTTGGGGTGAATTCCATCTGGTTTATCGGCGGGAGATTACTGGGTCTGCTTCCCGATAACGGGCACGCGATACTATATCCACTCATGATTCTAACGACCTACATTCAGGTATTCCTCATTGTTAGCTTGCAAGTAATGGGGGCCTCCCTGCTGGCCGACATCCTCGACGAGCAGGAATTACAGACAGGCTTTCGTCAGGAGGGTGTGTTTTTCGCGGCGTCTGCCTTTGTCTACAAGGCCACCACTGGTTTTGGTAACTTTGCCGCCGGGGTTACCATCGACCTTGCGGGCTTGCAACCCGGTGCCGAGCCGGGCACGGTCCCCGCTTCTGTGCTTGATTCGCTGGGCTGGTTCATGGGTCTTGGGGTTGGAAGTTGTTGCCTTATAGCCTGGTATTGTGCCCGTCGTGTTCGGCTTGGCAGGGCAAAGGCAGAGGCCATCAGGCAGCAATTGGCGGCGTCAGCGTAAATCAGCCCAGTTGAAATCGTTGACGCAGGAATCGGGCAATCCCGTCCTCGTCGTGATGACCAACTGTTTCGGTGGCAGCGGCCTTAACCTCAGGCTGCGCATTATCCGGCGCATAGGCCTCATCTGCCTCCTCGAACATGCTAAGATCATTGTCGCTATCGCCGAAACAGATAATCCGTGTTACACCCAGATCCTGCTTCAACTGCGCCAAGGCATCACCTTTACTGCCGGCACTGTGGTGTATGTCAAGCCAGTGCACATCCTGTGTCTGTATACCGATGCCGGTATACGCTACCAGGTGATCTTCCATCGCGACCAATTCAGTGACTACTGCAATCGCCGCCCTGGGGCCCAGCGCACTGATATTGGTAATTTGGGCGTCCTGCGGTAGATCCGATAGCGATAATAAGGGTAAACCACGGCGGCTACCAAGCTCTTCTGCCAGTCGAACCTCAACCTCACTTTGCAGGGGCGAGTGATAGGCTGCGTGGCGATTGCCGCGCTCCAGGGTAAAAATAAAGGGAGTGATTCGCTGGCGGGCAAATGCCTCCAGGACGGTACCAAGTTCGTCCTCTGTCAATAGATGCTGGCGGCTGAAATTCTCCTGCTCCGGGTTCCAGATCAAGACACCGTTCTTGTATATCTGGGGCAGAATAAAATTATGCCCCCGGATCAGGCCGCGGGCCGCATGCAAGGTGCGCCCGGTGGCCACTGTGTAGGCGATTTGATGGTCCGCCAACAGTTGCAAGGTATCTCGGGTGTAATCCGAAATAACCGATTCTCGGTTCAGCAATGTTCCGTCGAGGTCAAATACAATCAAATCCATAACACTGTCTGCCCTGGTCTAGGGTGCGAGCTCATCCCCAATCATTCAACAATAAACCGCTTAACGCGCGAACCGTATTTTGCCACGCTTTGTCAGACCTTGCAGTAAACCCCAGTATGATTGAAACCCCGGGAGGACGTCAGCGCACCCCCAGGCTGAGAATCAGGGCTCCAGCCAGGACCACCCACAGTAATTCGGGCAGGTATAGCGAGACCATCAATATGCAGGTAGCAATGGTGAGACACACAATGAGTCGGTCGACTGCGGAGCGACTGCGCTGACGCTCCCGACGACGCAGTAGTTGTTGGATGATTCGGTATTCAAGCGCCTTGGCTTCATTCATGGTACTGCTCCTGGATTGCCGGATGTGTACCAATCTTCCACCAATGCCTCAGAACCTGCTATCTGTCCACTTTTCAACCACATTGAAAAAGCGACAGGTTCGGCAAGTCAAACACGAGGGTATTTTCACTTTGTCATTACAGCCCGAGACAAACCAAGGAATATCACCGTGGAAAGTCCAGCCGATGCAAAAATCATACACATCACCATAATCTGGTAGCGGACCGCTATCAGTGGTGACACACCCGACAGGATTTGTCCGGTCATCATTCCCGGAAGCGAAACCAGGCCCACCGCAAAGAGTGAATTAATCACCGGGATCATGGCGGCCTTGGAGCCTATAATACGTGCCTCCTCCCAGCTCAACCCATGGCCAAGTTCAGACTCAGTTCGCTCCGCCGCCAGGCTCACGGCGGTCATTGCATTGGCAAAAATCATGCCAGCCAGGGGAACCAGATAGCGTGGCATGTACCAGGGTTCCAGTTGGAGTACCCCCTGGGTGACCAGCACCAATACGGATCCGCCCCCTAGCGTTATCGACAGCAGGGATTGCCCGATTAACTGCCGACGCTTGGCCCTCAACGTTCCGAGGGCAATCCAGCTCGATGCGAACAGCATCACAGACAACACCACAACAATAAGCCCAGCGCTATCGGCGCCAAAAATGTACGCCAGCACATAACCGATTAACACCAGCTGAATCAGCATCCGGGCCACCGCATAGATTGCGTTACCCACGCCCAGAGACCACTTAAACAGAACAATAAGAGTAATGATTACCGGAATAAAGGCCACGGCCAATTGCAGTGCTTCAATTTGAATAACCCCGTTGTTCATGCTCTTGGTTCCTCCAGTCAGTCTCTTGGGATGCCTCCCGTCATGCCGGTTGTGCGCATTCTAAGCCCGTTAGTATCCCACACGCTGGGACATCATCGCAGCCTCCAGTCCTCTCGTTGCATGCGCTTGGTGATTACATATTCGTCCTCGCTACAAATAATTTAACCCCTTTTTCTCCCTCGCAACGATAAAGAGATGAAACCCTACCCAGGAGACGCATTGTGAACTCGCAAAATTCTATTATTGTCCTTGTCATAGCCGTATTCATTGCCGGCTGTATTGAATCACGGGAGCAGGCACCGATTG
Source organism: Halieaceae bacterium (assembly GCA_018657645.1). Lineage (GTDB taxonomy): Bacteria > Pseudomonadota > Gammaproteobacteria > Pseudomonadales > Halieaceae > JBALVT01. The sequence continues at coordinate 5,392 of JABHWT010000356.1, forward strand.
AGGTGGCTGAAATTGTACCTCAAAGCACCGTCGATGATGCAATTACAGGCACTCCAGTCCAGCAGTCGACACCGATGACACAGCCCACAGTCCCCGCGGCCAAGCGAGATAAATTCAAGTCGAATTCTATGCCATTAGCCACAGCCTACAGATACGCTGCGGACCAAAGCATACTATTCCATGAGCCACCCCGGATCGACCGGGAAAACTACCATCACTATAAACCCAATGGCGTGAAGGTCGTTGCCGAGACACCCGTGTCCACGTTCAGCATCGATGTGGATACCGCCAGCTATGCCAACGTACGGCGGATGCTGGTGAGCGAAGGACGCCTCCCCCCCTCAGACGCAGTACGACTGGAGGAGATGATTAATTACTTTGGTTACAGTTATCCAAATCCAGTGTCCACCACACAACCCTTCTCCATTTCCACCGAACTGGCCCCAACACCCTGGAGTGATCGACACCACTTGCTGCAGATCGGTCTCAAAGGATTTGCGCCACCCGTGTCCGAGCGTCCCGCCTCGAATCTGGTATTCCTGGTGGATGTCTCGGGCAGCATGCAGTCACGCGACAAACTCGGCCTGGTTAAAAAATCGCTGCGGTTACTGGTGAACCAGATGACCGCTGAGGATCGCATCGCTCTGGTAGTCTATGCCGGAGCAGCCGGCACCGTGCTCGAGGCCACTCCGGGCAACCAGCGAGCGAAGATCATGGCCGCAATCGACCAACTGCAAGCTGGAGGTAGCACCCATGGCAGCGCAGGAATCAAAATGGCCTACACTCTGGCCGAGCAAAATAAGCTGAAAAACGGCATCAACCGCATCATTATCGCCAGCGATGGCGACATGAACGTGGGCACGGTGAGTACGGAGGCACTGAAAAACCTGATCCAGCGAAAGCGCAGAACCGGCATCTCTCTCTCTACTCTGGGTTTCGGCAGCGGCAACTACAACTACGCTCTTATGGAACAGTTAGCAGATGTTGGCAACGGCAATGCTGCCTACATTGACTCACTGAAGGAGGCACAAAAGGTACTGGTCAATGAGATGCAGTCCACCCTGCTAACTATTGCAAGCGATGTCAAGATACAAGTGGAATTCAACCCGGCAGTGGTAAGTGAGTATCGCTTGATCGGTTATGAAAATCGTCTGCTGAATCGAGAGGATTTCAGCAATGATAAGGTAGACGCTGGAGACATTGGCGCCGGACACACGGTGACAGCGCTTTATGAAGTGGCACTGGTTGGAAAAGGAGGTGAGCGTATTGCCCCCCTCAAATACCGTACAACGCAAGGGCAAACTTTCCCGGCCAGCGAGGACATAGCCTTTGTGAAGCTCCGCTACAAGCAGCCCGGCGAAGCAACGAGCATTGAGATCACTGAGCTAATTAGCCGCGATGCAATGAGCGCTTCCATCGACAACAGCAGCGATGATCTACGCTTTGCCGCCAGTGTGGCTGGCTTTGGTCAAATCCTGCAAGGTGGCACTTATACCGCTGACTGGGGCTACCCCGATGCCCTGAAGTTAGCCCGCAACTCCCGTGGAGGCGACCCCCATGGCTATCGCAGTGAGTTTATTCACTTGATTGAGCTGGCACAATCGCTATCCTCAACAAACTAATGTTAAGGCTCCTCTGGCTAATGCCATTGCGTCGTTCAGAGGAGCCTCAAGGATTACCGGTCCTAAATGCTACCGCTTCTGAACCGCCTGAAAAGCGATGAATCGCTAATGCTGGCCTACCAGAACGGCGATACCGGAGCCTTCGAGCTCCTGTATCGCCGCCACAAAGACGGCCTCTATGCATTTTTGTACCGAAGCTGTGCCCGCGCAGCTGTGGTCGAGGAACTGGCTCAGGACAGCTGGGTGGGCGTGGTAAAGGCCGCCGGTCGCTATCGTCCTGAGGCCAGATTTAAAACCTGGCTTTATCAGATAGCGCACAACCGATTGGTGGACCACTGGCGCCGCCCAGACAGTTTTCATTCCTCACTTGAGACCACGCTGGAACCGGTCGCGACACCCGCCGCCTATGAATTTGGGGAGCTTGAGCAGCGTCTGCTAGCCGCTGTCGGCCAACTACCCCCAGAGCAGCAGGACGCTCTATTACTGCAGGGGCAGGGTTTCTCTGTATCGGAAGTCGCAGAGATTACAGGCTCTGGTGAGGAGACCACGAAAAGTAGATTGCGCTATGCGCGCATGCAGCTGCGAGAGCTGATGGGAGGTGAACAATGAACGACTATGACGAGCTGCTCGATAAGGCCAAGCTACCGCTACCTTCTCCGGTCTCGCCCCCACAACTGGACGAGACGATCCTGGCCTACGCTCGAGACAATGCGCCAGCGCGCCGTCCATCTATTCCACCCTGGTGGTTCACGGGTGTGGCCACCGCGTCGGTAGTCACGGTAGCCCTATTCATCACCCTGCCCCAGCAAACATCAGTTCCCACTTTGGAGGACCGCTTCATCGAACTGCCCCGGCACGCCAGCAAAGAGACCGAAACCACCACAGTCGACCGCACCACTTCGACAACAAATTCTGTAGCACTCGAAAAAGCTCAGATGACGGTTCAACGCCGTGGCAAAAACCTCACGCATGCAAAAGCAAAACCGAAGAGCGCCCCTGCGCAAGCAAGCACCAGCACAAAACACAAAGTGGAAAAACGGGCTATCAATGACGCACAGATGTCTGCAATTGCGACTGAGATCGCTCCCGCAGCGTCCTTCGCCGGCGCAGTCCCCGCCATTGATATCAATGCCAGCGAAGAAATGTCAGCCGACATGCAACTGGGCTACGTGTCAGTGGAGCTTAGCGAAGAAAAACTGGTCGAGCGAATTGAGGAACTGGCGGAAGCGCTGGTTCACGGCGATGAAAAACTGGCACTTAAGACTTACAAATCACTTCGGCAACAATGCCCGAGCTGTGATTTACCAAAAACACTGGCAGAAGCCATCAACCGTTACCTTCAACCCGACTCGGTCAAATAAACTAGTGTAGTGTTTCTGACTAATTTCCCGCCAGCTCCTTGATAATAATGCTCCAGTGGTCCAGAGCGCCGTAGAAAGCCGCGATCGGCAGCCGCTCGTTCAAGCCGTGGGCGAACATTTCATTTGGGTTCATAAAAACGCCACTGATCGCCCAGGTGGGAATCCCCGCCTTGCGAAAATGCATGCCATCGGTACCGCCAGACTCCATATAGGGGATTATTTTCAACCCCGGGTATCTGCCATGCACGGCCTTACTCACCGCCGCCACGATATCCGGGCGCAATTCGGATATGGGACTTTCAGTGGGATCGTATAACATTTCAAACTCAACGGCATCGCTGGCCACCGCGCGTTTCAACTCGGCTTCGATATCGGCAGCCGCTACACCTGGGAAAATACGACAGTTAACCGTTGCTGTAGCCGACTGAGGCAAGGCGTTTTCAGCATGACCTGCCTTTAACATAGTCACCACACAAGTTGTGCGCGTACTGCCCACATAAGACCCCTCTACTGCCAGGCGGTCAGACGCGGTTTTATCCTCGGGGTCGTAGGCAAATCGAATCATGGCCTCACCCAATTCGCCACCCAATTGTTTCCCGGTCTCCTGAAAGTAAGCCAGCGTCATCTCGCTCCAGCGGACAGGAAATTGATAGTCCTGGATCTTCTTGATAGCGCTGGCCAAATCGTAGATCGCATTGTCCGGCCGCGGACGAGAGCTGTGCCCTCCCGGATTACGCACAGTTATTTCCCAGGTGACATAGGTTTTTTCAGCAGCCTGGATGCGGTAGATCAGTGCATTGCCTCTCGCGTCAAGGCTACCACCGCCCGCATCTGCATTGAGAGCATACTCTGCCTTTGCCAGATCGGGTCGCTCGTAGGCCAGCATTTTTGTGGTATTCATGCTGGTTTCCTCATCGCCTGAAAATGCCAGAATCAAATCCCTGGTGGGTATAAACCCCTCCTTTTTAAGACGGATAAATGTGGAGGTCAGTTGGCTTACGCCAAACTTATTATCGATGGCACCCCTGGCATAGAAGTTTGTCTCATCCGAGGTCAACTCAAAGGGGGGTCTTACCCAGTCTTTGGCCAGAGCCTCTACCACGTCCATGTGCCCGAGGAACAAAATGGGGCGCTTACCCGCCGAGCCATCGCCCCGAAATCGGGCAATCAAAGCTGCGGTCTCTCCCAGCGGAACCACCTCGACATCATCACTGTCAAAACCTGCCGCAACCAATTCGGCCGCCAGGTAATTAGCGATCTGAGGTACGTTGCCCAAGTTTTTTGAGCTTTCTACGCCCAGGATTCGACCGTATATTTCAAGCGTCTTCTGAGCGTGATCCGACGGAATATCCTGTGCTGCCACAACGGGCAGACAAAAAACCACCCCAATAAACACTGTATATAGTAGGCGCATTGTTATCTCATTTTTGTATGTCATCGCAATTGGGTGTAGTGTCTTACAAATAGCACCCATTCGGCAAGCCACCTCGCCTTATACCTGGTTGAATATGCACCTCCACGATAAAATTTATTGAATAGACCCTGCGGATATCAATGGCCTGGCTGCTGGCGGGCTCACCCTCTCTTTCTACCGCCCTCCATCACAGCACATTTCTCATGATGGTGGTGAAGCCAGACCGCTATCGCCAGCCTCCCCTCCCTAGCAAGAGCTAGAATTCATATTCCAACACACCCCGCAGGGTATAGTCGGCGGTGTTGCTATCGAGCCCGAAAACGGTGCCAATTTCCCAGCGCAGGGCTTTCATCACTCCCAATCTCTCAAAGCCCATAATGACGGGCCCCAGTGCCCTGGTATCCTGCCCCACATAGAGCTCCAGTGCAGGCTCAAAGCGCTCCGAGTAACGGTAGCGCGACTGCAAAGCGACGGCGGTCTCAAATTCGTTGTGAATGTCATCGCCCCACTCGTAAGTCACGGAGAGGTTGGCAGCTCCGCTAAAGCGTCCCCACTCCTTCTCCAATAGCACCGTAGTTGTATATTCCCACAGGTCCTTGTGATGCTCTTTTTCCAATTCAAATAACAGGCCGTAATCCACCGCATACTCACCCTGTTCTGATAATTGCCACAGCAGCTCAACTTCATAGGCCTGTAGGGCCAGATTATCACCTGACGATGGCTCGCCAACCACATACATTTCTAAAAATACAAACTCGGATACAGCCCGACCAAGACCCAGTTTGTGCACTTCCTTGCGCCGTTCCCCCGACTGCGGGGTCTTATTGGCGACAATTGCACGCCACTCCAACTCCCACTCCAGTGGCTCGACATAGGGGTGGTAAACTTTATCCACCGTCGAGCCATCTGCTACGGCTATGGTGGCTGCCATCGCCAGCCACGTTCCGCACAGCACTGGCCCCCAATAACTGTCATTTATCATAGGATGTGAACCTCCCCGGTTTGGCCAAAAAATAAGCGGCTATCATTACTGCCAGGCTCAAACTGTATAGCGTGGCCTGCACCGGACTTGGCGTAGATTCGTAACCAAACACTGCGTACAGCAATTCACCCGGTATTGATTGCTCGCTGATCAACACCGAGCTGTCCCACAGGGCTTTCCCGGAGGGCAGCCAATCCACCTGTTCCAACAGCATGGTCGCCTGCATTACCATACCGGCTCCTATCAGGGCCACCAGGATGAGGCAGGTATTATGCCCACGAGTCGGATTCAGAGCGCGCAGAGAAGAAAATAGCAAAATGCCCAGGCTAATACCTATGCCCGCACCGATTGCACCACCGGCGTACACCGCATTACGGTATTCCGCAATGGCCGCATATCCGCCAATGTAGACTAGTATTTCTGAACCTTCACGAATCAAGGCACAGGCTACTGCACTGGCCATGAATACACTCATGGCGCGCTGGCCACCACCGTTGACGCCCAGTGCGACAATGACCACGGCTAGGCAGTAGACCAGCCCCTGCAGACCGGCATTAGCAACTTCCTGCCCGGCACCGTCGAGCAAGTCAGTAATCAAATCCAGAGTGGAAGCGAACAGAACAGCCCCCACACCGCCGAATGCAATAGACCACCAGATCCAGCGAACACCGTGGTGCAGAATTGACGACATGGCCAGCAATACACTAATTAACATTGCAGCCTCTAAAACCTCGCGCAAAATTAAAATAACCGAATTAATCAACATCTGACGCCACTCACTCGGCAACGACCCTGCCCAGGGCCGTTCGAGGGTTAAACTCACCAAAAAAGGGGTATACACCCGGGGAAAGTGGGCCGATAAAAATATTAGCCTTGCGCCCCCCCATGATGACCTTCTCTCGATTTAACTCGTAAGACTCAAATTCCTCCGGTGTCGGATCCCGGTTATACACCACAACCTTAACTTTAGTATTGGCTGGAATATGTAATTCTTCGGGATGAAACAGGTGGTCTCGAATTTCGATTTCAAATACGGGTGTCCCCGCTATTGCTGGAAGAGCCCAAGACAGGATGATGGTTACAACCTGCAAACATCGAATCATGACACTATTCCCGGGTCGCCGATCTGGAAGTCAATGGTAACGGCCAGACCCGTGGAAAACTGGCTTCGGCCCAGACGGATCTCGGCGTTATGGAGTTGAACAATGTGCTGAACAATAGCCAGACCAAGACCGGAACCGCTGGCCGATGCCTCGACGTTACCGCCGCCCCGATAGAACCGGGTGAACACGAGCGCTTCCTCGTTTGCGGCAATACCCGGGCCCGAATCCTCTACCCGCAGCCGAACCCTGCCCTCTTCGCGGCCTGCAAAAACCGAAATTTCTCCCCCCTCCGCGGTGTACTTTCCGGCGTTGTCCAATATATTTTGCAGTAGAGTCTCCAACATTCCACTGACACCAAACATTATGACCGATGCACCGTTCAACGACAGACTCTGCTGTTTGGCCGAAAAGCCAGGCCAAGCATCAGCCGTCACGCGCTGTGCCAGAGAAAATAAATCAAGCCGCCGGAAATTGGCCTTAATAATATCCGGGTTTGTTCGATTAAGATCCAGAATTTGCTCTACCAGGTGATGCATGCGCTCAACCCCTGCATTTGCGTGGGCAAGACCATGGTGAGTCGGCGGTAAATCCCCCGCCAGATTATGCAGATGCACTTTCAGTACGCTCAGTGGAGTGCGCAACTCGTGCGCTGCATGAGCCGCAAAGTGTTTTTCCCGCTCAAAAGCGGCAGAAAGGCGCGCCAACAAGGAGTTGGTGGAATCTATGAGTTGCACTAATTCTGCTGGGGGGTTGGCGAATTGCACGGATTCCAAATCGTCACTACGTTTTTGGTTGATCTGCAGACTGAGGTCTCGCAATGGTCGCAAACCCCAGCCCACCAAAATCCAAATCAGCACAGCCGAGACGGGTAGCCATAGCAGCATTGGGACGATGGACTCCAGTACTACTTTTTCCGCCAACATGTGCCGCAAGTCTGCGCGTTCCGCCACGATGTACCAACGATTGTCTCGCGCCCGCTGGGTCAATGTGCGCCAGCGACTGCCGGAGAAATTGGCATAGCGAAAACCCACAGTTAACTCGTTTATCATTTGCCGGGGCGCCCCCGAAGACCGCAGCATCAATGCGCCATCTCGCCAGACCTGGAATGCAACTTCACTGCCACTATGGAGATCCACCACGCCGGTCAATTCACCACCTCCGGTTCCCATCACCATTTCGCTTGCGTGTTGCAATTGCTTATCCATTAGCGTTTCAGCCTCGCGCATGCTGGACAAATAACCGTTAAGGGCTGCCAGAAAAGAAACCAGAGTGAAGGCAGCAATGAGCATCACCACCAGGGTACTGCGAATGGAGTTCATGGTTGAACTACGGTATAGCCAATGCCACGCACCGTCTTGATGGCATCATCGGGCAATTTTTTCCGCAGGTGATGAATGTGGACTTCCAGCGCGTTACTCGCCACCTCTTCACCCCAGCTATAGAGTCTGGTTTCCAGCGATTCGCGGGTCAATACCTTACCCGCACTCTCCATCAGGGTCTTTAGTAGCATATACTCGCGCCGCGGCAGCTCGATTTTTTCACCCGCCACCTGCACTGTATGGGCTGCGGTATCCAATACCACCTCGCCCACCGTTATGGTGCTGGTCACGGCGGTTGCCAGGCGTCGTTCGAATACACGCAGTCGCGCCGCAAGCTCTTTCATATCAAACGGTTTGGCCAGATAATCGTCGGCACCACTGTCCAGGCCCGCTATCTTGTCTTCAATTCCATCTCGGGCGGTGAGCACCATTACCGGAATGTGCTCTTTCCGCTGGCGAAGTTTAGCCAGGACCTGTAGGCCGTCCATATCGGGCAAGCCCAGATCCAGTACGATAATATCGGGCACTTCGGCTCGAACTGCCCCAAGTGCTAGATCACCCGTGGCGACATGATTCACTACGAATCCCTCGCGGCCCAGTGCATCCTGGAGCCCGATGGCGAGGGAACGATCATCTTCTACCAGTAGTATTCGCATGTCTGCATGATGTTAACGGTCCTGATCCCACGTGGCTACCGCCTACCGCGATCAAGAGATGATTGTTTGGCCCGCGTACTGCCAGTGATCCAGCACCGGATTACCAGGTATGGCGCTAGCAAACCATCTTCGCAGCCACAGAAGTAGCAATCTATATAAAAGGCAGAATACTAAAGAGGACCGGTTCAGGCCAATCACCTAAAGTCAGTAAGCCATGAATTTACCCAACTTCAGTGCAAATAGAATCCGCCAGAACCGGGATGCTGTGACGGTAGGCCCTCAGCACTTGCCGCATGACGGGTTGAGCCTTGATCTGTCCCATGGTCATTCGGATATCACCCAACATAACAACAGGCTCACCATCGTAGTAGGTACCCCAGCATTCTTTCTGTGAGCCCAGTCTGTTCCGCTCGGCAACCTGAATGACTCTGGGCGTAAACCCCGAACGAGTTATAGACGCCCGCACCGCCTTATTGGCTGCAAACAGCAGGTACTCCACGCCAGCCTCGTTCAAAGCCGCGACCACAAGCAAATATAGCAGGGCACTTTGTCCCGGCTGAGAACCTACCAGGTTACCCAATTCCATGATCCGATCGCGGCCCACCTGGCGACCGTACAAAGCGACTACCTGATCTTCTACCGACGTATCGAGATACTGTTCACAAAACAGCGGCGCGTATGACGCGCTACGCAGCCCCAATGCGGCATTCGTGGCACCCTCTTGATCGAGGCTGAACAGCAGCGGCAGATACTCCAGAATCCTAGCGCCGTAAGCCGCATGAAAAATTCCGGCGATGTACTGCTCTAGTCGCTCGCGACCTGAATCCAATGTATCGATGGCGCTCACGACGGGTAGTACATGCCCCGCGTCCGCTGCGGAGGAAGGTTTGTGGTCGCGCTGTAATCTAGGTTGATCAAAAGCCACGTTATCGCCCTGTTCGAATAAGTACGACATTACAGTATATGACCAATCTTATCTAAATATTAAGACACCTCTGAATAATGTCATGGCATTATTCAGAGGTGTCTTAAGGCGAGGGGCGCAGAGTCTGCCACGCCTTGCTACCTGCCATCGCTACCCCACCTGCCACTATACCAAACAGTAGTGCCAGCAGCATCGGTGCTACAGCCTGCAATAGGGGCCCCAGAAACGCCAGTGCTCCCACTGCTAATGCGATCTGATCTATATATGCCTGCACCGGGTGTAAACCGTGCACCAGAATACCGCCGCCTACCAGAAACATAGCGGCAGTACCGACTATCGCTAGTGTTTTCATTAACATGGGTGCGAATGCCAGCAGCACACCACCCAGCCAATGCAAGAATCTATACCACAACCCCTGACCCGTTTTGCGAACCAGATACAGGCCCGCATCGTCAACTTTGACAATCAGTGCAACCAGCCCGTAGACACCCAGGGTCATGGCAATCGCTATCCCGGATAGCACCACAACCTGACTAGAAAAATTGGCATCGGCAACCGTGCCCAAAGTAATAACAATAATTTCAGCAGACAGAATAAAGTCAGTGCGAATGGCGCCTTTGATCTTGTCGCGCTCGTACTCCACAAGATCCATATCAGGATTGGCCAGGGTTTCAGCTAACTCCTTACAGTGAGCCTCATCTTCCGCTTCGGTAGTCAGTAGTTTGTGGGCAATTTTTTCGAAACCCTCGAAACACAGGTAAAGACCCCCAAGCATGAGTAATGGGATAATCAACCAGTTTGCAACCGCCGAGATAGCCAACGCGGCGGGTACCAGTATTAGTTTGTTTCGCAATGAGCCCTTGGCGACAGCCCACACAACAGGCAATTCCCGTGCCGCTCGCACGCCACTCACCTGCTCCGCATTGAGCGCCAGATCATCTCCCAGAACAGCGGCGGTTTTTTTTGCCGCCACCTTGGCCATCACCGCGACATCGTCCAATACCAGGGCAATGTCATCAATCAGTAGCAGTAAACTGGTTCCCGCCATAGTCTAGTTCTCCCCGGGTGGTATTGTAGGCGAACGCCTATGCAATAGCGCTGCACTTACAGTTTGATGGCAAGCACATCGGTCCCCAAATGAACCAGAACACTCTCTGCGGTGTTTCCCAACAACCTGGCCTGAACACCGCGCCTGCCTGCGGTGCCAATAACCACAAGCTGTGCGCGCAGTTGTGCCGCTTCGCTGGTGATAACCTTGGCCACCGGGCCTCGCTTGCATCGAAACGCCGAAACAGGTAAATCGTGAGCCCGGGCAAGTTCCTGAATATGTGGTTTCATCGCCTTCTTGGCTTCATTGGTATAGGCAACGGGGTCAACCAGATCCAGATCCGCCAGCAAAGTGGGAATTTCCAGCGCGCATATGAGCTTGAACTGGGTATCCAGGGCCTGGGCCATACGCTTACCGGTGGCAATTACCAGATGATTTAGTGCTCGTTTCTCCTTTCTCGCAGTGCCCAGATCAACGGCGGCCAGGATAGGCTTGGTTCTATGCCATTTTTTCTCGGCCACTATCAACACCGGTACTGGACACTCTCGCAACAATTGCCAGTCGGTCGAGGTGTTAATCAGTGAATGGGAACGGTGACCGGTCTTCACAACGGCCTCATACGGGCGCGAGCAGCGCTTGGTTACCCAGCGAGAAATATCTTTTTCCCAGACCACGGTCACAACAACCTTCTGCCCCGGCTGTTTGAACTGATCGACTCGCGCATGGATTTCCTTGTCTCGCTCTCCAAGCAGGCGCTTCTTGATGGCCGCCTTCTCTCCCGTACTGACTTTCAAGCGCTTGAGCGGCGCATAGACAAAAGCTACAACTTCCGCCTTCAACCCCAGCTTATGCGCCAATTCGAGGCCACGGGGGGTGGCAAAGCAACTATCCTTTGGATCGGCGACTATCAGCAACCTGCCCATAAAAGATCCTTTTTCTGATTAATGAGGAACATAGAGCCTAAGGAGCAACGGTGAACAGAGCAAGCCAAATTTTCCACATTTGCCTCGATTAGATAAAACAAGTCTAGTCCACCTCTGAATAGTATCATAGTACCTCAGCGTACCTTCGAGGCACCACCTTGATGCTAAACTCGCCTGCAAGCCTGAGGCGCCCTAACCATAAAACCAGTAAGATACGAATATTGCAGCACTAATCCCAGCCACATCGGCTGTCAGGCCACAGGCCAGCGCATGACGTGTATAACGAATGCCCGCAGCACCAAAATACACCGCCAGGACATAAAATGTGGTTTCGGTAGAACCTTGCATTGTCGCTACAAGTCGCCCCTGAAATGAATCAACACCAAAGGTATTCATGGTGTCTATCATCATCGCCCGCGCACCCGATCCGGACAGAGGTTTCATTAGTGCCGTTGGCATGGCATCAACCCACCGTGTATCCCAGCCCGCTTTGGACACCAGATCAAGTAGAGCCGCCATCAGAATATCCATAGCGCCGCTGGCGCGAAATAAACCAATGGCTACCAACATGGCAAGCAGGTAAGGAATAATGTTAATCGCTACCTGAAAGCCCTGTTTAGCGCCTTCAATAAAGACCTCGTAAACATTGACTCCGCGGTAGTAGGCCGTCAGCAGAAACACTGTCACCAGACTCATAATCAAGAGGTTACTCGTCAGGCTGGACTGCTGTTGAAGTTCGCTCATCGTCAGCGTTGAAAACCAGCCCACCAGGGCCAGCAGCAGCGCGAACCCCCCTACAATACATGCCATTAGCAGCGAGTCCCATAACCTGATTCGCTGCACCCAGGCCGTGACCAGTAACCCGGCAAGGGTAGAGCAGCTGGTGGCAATCAGGATGGGAACAAACACGGCGGCTGGATCTACCGCACCCATTTGAGCCCGATATAACAGTATAGTCACCGGGAACAACGTCACCGATGATGTATTGAGAACCAAGAACAGTATTTGCGAATTACTCGCCACGTCTGGCGATGGATTCAGGCTCTGCAGATCCTTCATTGCCTTGACACCCAGGGGAGTGGCAGCATTATCCAGGCCCAGGATATTGGCCGAGAGGTTCAGGGTCATTGATGATATGGCAGGATGTCCCTGGGGTACCTCTGGCATTAACCGGGTAAACACCGGAGATAGGATTCTCGCCAATCTGTCGACCAAACCACTTGCCTCGCCCAGGGCGACCACCCCCAGCCACAGCGCCATCAGCCCAACTAGCCCGATCGCCAGTTCCACTGATAATCCTGCCATCTCAAACATTGCGCTCACCATGCGCTGAAATACCTGTGCGTCCCCCATTCCCAGCCACTGGTACAGGCCGGTACAAAAGGCAACCACGAAAAAACCCGCCCAGATACGGTGTAGCATCAACACTCCTCTTTGAGTCTGTATAGATTAACAGCTATTGTGGATTGTAGATTAATGAAAAATACGGCCATTACCCAAGCGGTTTAGGCTATTTAATTGAACGGCATCATCGGCTATGCTGCAATGCTGTATTAATCAACGATTCTCACGGGGAATGCCATGAAAACTAGAGCAGCGATTGCCTTCGGCGCAGGTCGTCCACTTGAAATTGCCGAGGTGGATCTCCAGGGGCCCAGGAAGGGAGAAGTGCTGGTGGAGATTATGGCCACCGGCGTATGTCATACCGATGCGTTCACTCTATCGGGTGACGATCCAGAGGGCGCCTTTCCCGCTATACTCGGCCACGAGGGGGCGGGTATAGTGCGCGAAGTGGGGGCCGATGTCTCCTCGGTCAAACCTGGGGATCACGTAATTCCGCTTTACACGCCGGAGTGCCGCCAGTGTGATTTCTGCCTCCACCCCAAAACCAACCTCTGTCAATCCGTTCGCGAGACGCAAGGTGCTGGCCTAATGCCCGATGGCAGCAGTCGTTTTTCACTGGATGGCAAGCCAATTTTGCACTACATGGGATGCTCCACATTCTCCAATTTCACGGTTTTACCGGAAATTGCGGTGGCCAAGGTTCGCCAGGATGCTCCCTTTGACAAAATCTGTTACATCGGGTGCGGGGTCACCACCGGCGTTGGTGCCGTAGCCTTCACCGCCAAGGTTGAGCCCGGCGCCAATGTCGTTGTATTTGGCCTCGGTGGCATTGGCCTAAATGTTATCCAGGGCGCTCGCATGGTCGGTGCTGACAAAATTATTGGCGTTGACTTAAACCCGGGCCGAGAGCAGCTAGGTAAGAACTTTGGCATGACAGACTTTATCAACGCCGCCCAAACCGAGGATGTGGTGGGCGCAATTCTGGACCTGACCAATGGCGGTGCCGATTATAGTTTTGAATGCATCGGCAATGTGGATGTCATGCGACAAGCCCTGGAGTGCTGCCACAAGGGTTGGGGAGAATCATATATAATCGGCGTAGCCGGTGCTGGCCAGGAAATTTCTACCCGCCCCTTCCAACTGGTGACAGGTCGGTCCTGGCACGGTGTTGCATTCGGTGGCGCGCGCGGTCGTACCGACGTGCCCAAAATTGTAGATTGGTACATGGAAGGAAAAATCAATATCGACGACCTGATCACCCACACTATGGAGTTAGATGATATCAATAGTGCATTTGACCTAATGCACAGCGGCGAGAGTATTCGCTCGGTCGTTATTTACTAAGCCATCCACCGGAGCACAAAGACCCTTGGATATAATCTCCGATTACCGCTGTTTTGAGGGACGTCAACAGCGCTTCAGTCATCGCTCTCAGGTTTTAAACTGCGGCATGAGCTTTTCCATCTATCTGCCCCCCAGGGCCACCAGAGAAAATGTGCCAGTATTATTTTGGCTATCTGGCCTGACGTGCAATGATGAAAACTTTGTTCACAAAGCGGGTGCTCAGCGCTACGCCGCTGAACATGGATTCGCTATTGTGACGCCGGATACCAGCCCCAGGGGGCCAGACGTACCCGACGACCCGGAGGGCGCCTGGGATTTCGGCCTCGGTGCCGGTTTTTACCTCAATGCCACCGCAGAGCCCTGGTGCAGGCATTATAATATGTACGACTATGTCACCGAGGAGTTACCCGCGCTGATCGGCGACCATTTTCCAGTCGAGATAGCCCTTTGCTCAATATTCGGACACTCAATGGGCGGCCACGGTGCACTGGTAGCTGCCCTGCGCAACCCGGATCGATATCGGTCGGTCTCTGCTTTCGCTCCCATTGTTGCCCCCACCCAGTGCCCCTGGGGCGATAAGGCCTTTATCAATTATCTGGGCGACAACCGCGAACTTTGGAGAACTTACGATTGTTGTGAGTTGATAAGAGAGCGAGCCGATCAGCTACCCATGTTGGTGGATCAAGGCGAATCCGATCAATTTCTTCAGGAGCAGTTAAAAACCGGACTGCTGGAGCAGGCTTGCGAGGAAACCGGGTATCAGGCGACCATTCGACGCCAACCCGGATATGATCATAGCTACTTCTTTATCGCCAGTTTTATCGGCAGTCACATTGAATTTCACGGGCATGAGTTGGGCAAGGCGAGCTAAGGGCAGAATCAACCTGTCGTCGGGTAAAACAAATTCGCCCAGCCAGTGGCTTCAAAGGGCTTCCACTCTCCCGGAGCCTGGGACAAGAGTACGGACACCAGAAACCACACCGTCGGATTAAGGGTCATGCCGCAGTGGCTGCCGCGCACTTGAATGCTTTGAGTCTGTGAATGCCCCTCGGATTGCACGGCAGTTTTCCAGTGAACAATGCCATCTCCATGAGAATAAACCGCTGTAGTAGGCACTGGCGGTGCAACCGCTAGCATGCTCTTGTCGATGGGTAAATCCTCATCCGGATTCATCGCAGCGAACAGTCGGGCGGGGTAGGAAGCCGCCTCACGCCCCTCGCCAAAAGGGCTGCCTAAAGAAACAACCTGGCGGATTCGGTCTGGCATTTCGCGGGCCAACTCCCGAGCGTAGATGCCTCCCAGGCTGTGGCCTACGAGTGACACGGGCCCCCGATAGCGATCGGAGAGCCTCATAATAGTCTCGTGAAGTGCCTCCAGTACACCCTCGCGCGGCCCCAGGTTGCGACCCAACCCCCAACCATTAGCAACGAAATTGCGCTGGCCTAAAAACCGTCTGAAGGCACTACTGTAGCCATCTGCCCCCAGAAATCCAGGCAAGACCATTACCGGGTGACCGTCTCCCCTGGGTGCTTTGGCAAGAACTCTGGCACTCAGTTTAAGCGCTATAACTTCTCCGGCGGCCCGGGGTGCCTCGGTTAATGCAAGCAATGGACTGGGCGGCGATACGGACGCGGCTAGGGCCATCAGCAACAGCACCATGGAAACGTCGGGACTGCAATAGTCGTACCGGTCAATTGCCGCATTGAGGCTCCTTGTATATAGAGAATCTAATGGGCATAGAATAGCGAACAATGGTATTTGTGTGAAGCCCCCTCGCCCCAGAATAACGCTAGGGTAGTTCCAGTATATAGTTCACACTCAACCAGTCCATCAGCATCCGCCACTCCATTATGCCAATCCATTGCGTGGTTTCCAGCCAGACCGGCATATCCATCCAAACAGTCACTTCCAGACCTACCGTCATTGCTCGTTTCCCCTGCAATGGTTAACTTTATACATTCTGCGGGCATACCCCCACCCTGTGCTCTACGCACATGCCTTGGATCGGGAGGGGGGGGGTTGACCAGGTCTAGAGCTTGGAGAACTCTTTGTTGAGGCTATAGCGCCTCGATGTCACATAGGATTCCATATCTTCAACCCGCTTAAGTGCTGCATCCAGGCGCCCGCGCGCTCTCTCTAGCCGCACTTCAGCGCTGTCACTGTAACGAAATACCTTCTTCGGTTTATAGTCGTGGCTGCGCTCGTCGTATTCCATGTCGACGCGCTCTTGGTCACAATCAGCGTCGTAGTACTGTTGCTGGCCGTCTTCTCTTCGGCGAGATGGTCCTGGTGCCAGTACGAACCAGGCACCGACATACAACCAAAAAGCCAGTGAGCCGGTAAACAGAAAAGCCCCGACCCAGAGCAGACGCACCACCCAGTGAGCAATATCCCAGTGATCGGCCAGACCGGCGGCCACTCCTCCGATTTTGCCGTCTCGTGTATTGCGGTAGAGATTCATACCCCAGCCAGCGCCTCTTCGAGATCGAAATTGATTTCGGCGCGCGCGAAACCTGCTGGCTCCATAAGCATACTGGCCGCGTTTACCTTGATTACGCCTTCGCTGTCTTCTACCCATTATTTACTCCTCACCCGGCTCTCGCCGGGGAACTTGCTGACTCCAGCCCGGATGATCGGACTCCAAAATTGACTCCAGAGCACTGATACGGTCTGTCAGTTTGTCAACGGTGACCAACATGTGTTCGACGGACTCTCGCTCCTCGTCACTGAGGCTGCGCGATGATCGGTTCACACTGCGATAGTGCATCGTGATCCAGATCGGAGCCACGACAACCATAAAAAGAATGGTCGGGACAAACATGAATTGAAAAAATTGCATTAATTCCTTCCTTGGGCAGCACTTGGATAGCGCCTCATGCTGCCATTAATAAAACGGATGGCCAAATACAGTCTACTTGATTTCAGCCGACTCTGGGTCAGCTGAAGACTGCCCCATTTCCGCCTTTAAACGCTCGAGTTCATCATTGATTTTGTCGTCCTGCTGCAGCGCATCAATTTCCGTCGCCAGATCCGGTGGCACATCGCGTCCGAGATCCATGGACTCTAACTGTCCCTCGAGATTATCCATGCGCCGCTCGAAGTGCTCAAACCGCTGAAATGCGTTATCCAGGGCCTCGCGATGAATTTCCCGCTTTACCTTGATTCTGGATTCCACTGTTTTGCTTCGCATTAACAGTGCCTTTTGCTTCGCCTTTGCGTCGCTCAGCTTTTGCTGTAATTGTGCGATTTCGTCACTCAATTGTTGGATATGCTCATCGGTGGCAGTGAGCTCGGACTCGACCACAACCACTTCCTCTTCAATTGCCCTTTTTTCCTGCAATGCAGCTCGAGCGAGATCCTCACGACCCTTGCTGATAGCGAGGCGAGCTTTCTCCTCCCAGCTATTGGCTTCGTCGCGCACTTGATCCAGCCTGCGCGCCGCCACCTTGCGGTCTGCCAACACCCGGGCCGAAGAGCTGCGCACCTCCACCAGAGTGTCCTCCATTTCCTGAATTATCAGGCGAATCATTTTTTCAGGATCCTCCGCCTGATCCAGCAGTGCGTTGAGATTGGAATTTATAATGTCGGTCATTCGGGAAAATATACCCATGGTGCTTCTCCTGTTTCCTACTATTACCAGTTAGTTACTGAATCGTCGCCCTCTGGGGCTCCAATCCAGAACAATAATTCGATGACGGCACAAATCTGCAAAAAAGACCATACGCCGGCCGCCAACCCCAAGAAAACACTGACGGTACTGCACAGAATTGCCAGCGCTGCATAAATCAAAAATCGTTCATCCAGTGTACTCATGACTCTAACTCCCTACCCCGGCAATTGCGGGGGTGCTTTATTGAACACGCCATTGATTTCAGCCTTACACTATTGCTATATCACTAATCGTGCCAGACCTTGCATCTTATTGTTTTATAAGGATTTTATGACAATCTCCAATAGACGGACTTACATTTTTTTGTGTTTTAAAGGTATTTTGTACTCTTTATAGGTATATTTTACCCTTATATAGGGTATATTTAGCCTATGAATAGAACAAAAGACAGTATGATCGGCAATTCCGACGCATTGGCTGCGGCGCTTGATCAAATTTCACATTTAGCACGAATAGACCGACCCGTGCTGATTCTGGGTGCCCGTGGCACCGGTAAGGAGCTATTGGCCGAGCGCCTCCACTTCTTATCTGGGCGCTGGGATCGCCCTCTGATAAAGATTAACTGTGCGGCAATCGCCGAGTCACTACTGGAGTCCGAACTATTTGGTCATGAACCCGGCGCGTTTACCGGGGCTCGGAGCACTCACCACGGGCGATTCGAGCGGGCCGATAGTGGCACCCTGTTCCTGGACGAACTTGCCACCATGTCCCTTGGTTTGCAGGAGAAACTGCTTCGCCTTGTGGAGTATGGCGAATTCGAGCGACTGGGCGGACAGCAAACACTACGCGTTGATGTGCGAATTGTAGCTGCTACTAACGGTGATATCCGGGAATTGGCTCGCCAAAACAAATTCAGGGAGGACCTCCTGGACCGGCTGAGCTTCGATGTCGTTCACCTGCCCTCATTGTCCCAGCGACCAGAGGACATCCCGGAGTTGGCACAGCATTTCGCAATGCAGATGTGCGCTGAGATGGGATGGGACCTGTTTGCGGGCTTTACCCCGAAAGCACTGGAAACGCTGCTACAACACGACTGGCCCGGCAACGTTAGAGAGCTTAAAAATACAGTTGAACGCTCTGTATACCGTTGGGGTGAACCGGAGCTGCCGGTGGCAGAGATCATTCTGAACCCATTCCAATCACCCTACCAGGACCCGCTCGACCCGGTCGAGGCGGAGACAGTAACGCTATCGTCAGACACCAGTGAACCAGTGGCCTTCAGTGTGCGGGTTGCGGCGTTCGAGGAAAAATTATTACGCGATGCCCTGGAGCAAAACAGGCATAATCAACGTCTAACGGCCACTGCGCTGGATCTGAGTTACGACCAGTTGCGTGGCATGGTCCGCAAATATGGCTTGTCAACACGAAGCCGACGAATCCAATAGCCTACCGGAAGCGAAACACATGTCGCCCTTCGATCACAAAATTAGGGGTTTGCCCAGCGTCATAGACACCATCGGCGAAGATGGCTTCCCTGCAGCCCTACTGGAGTTCATTCGCGATTGGGCGGATTTCGACAGCGCGGTCATCATGGCCTACCCCGAGGCCAGTGCCCTGAGAGTTATTCACAATGAACTCCATGCAGGTGATCAACACGGCTTTGGCGGCGCTTATCGGGACGGCCTGTGGCTACTCTCGCCACTCTATCTCAGCGCCAAAGCCGGTGTTCGTGGCTTTTTCCATATTCTTGATATTGCCCCGGCTAATTTCCGGGACAGCGATTACTACGCCTTATATTACAGCTCCAATGGCGTGCGGGATCATACCGGTTTTTTGATAGAGAGTGGCGACGGCTCCCCTGTGGCCATATCACTGGAGCGAACTTCAGCACTGAGAGCTTTTAGCTCAAAGGATAAATCGGCGCTAGCAGCAATAGCCCCCACCGTAGCTGCATTGGTGCGAAAGCAGTGGCCGACACCCCTTGATCCGGGCGAGTCACCTGAAGTCAGCCTGCACAGGCAAGTGCAGGCGGTGTTGCAGAAATTTGGGAGCAGCGTACTAACGCCCAGAGAGCTACAGGTAGTGCAACTGGTACTAAAGGGATACCCCTCCAAAGAGTCGGCCAGGCAACTGGGAATCAGCAATCAGACCGAGCAGGTTCACCGCAAGAATATTTATCAGAAGCTTGGCCTCTCGTCCCACAATCAGTTGTTTTCACTTTTTTTTGACGCTCTTGCCGAGCCCAGCCAGGCAACGGGCGACCCATTGGCCAGTTTACTGCCAGACAGTGTTTCTACCTGAAGTCAGGTATAGCAGTTAAAATCTGTAATACTTAAACTTCAACCCTGTTTACAAATTGAGGACTCTCATCATGCCCCTGCCCCTTACCGACCCGGGTCTACTCAAAACCCAGGCCTATATCAACGGCCAGTGGATCGACGCCGATAGTGGCGACACCTTCCCTGTCACCAACCCCGCTACTGGCGAACTGATTGTAGAGGTCGCCAAACTCGGCGCCGCAGAAACCGCCAGGGCTATCGAGGCTGCCGAGAAGGCCATGGTGGAGTGGCGGCTACTGCCAGCCAAGAGACGCGCTGGCATTCTGCGCAAGTGGTACGACCTGATGATGCAGCACCAGGAAGATCTGGCAATTATCATGACCGCAGAGCAGGGCAAGGTCCTGGCCGAGTCACGTGGAGAAGTTGCCTACGGCGCGGCCTTTATCGAGTGGTTTGCCGAAGAGGCCAAGCGCATCTATGGCGATGTTATTCCTGGCCCATCGAACGACAAGCGTATCGTGTGTATCAAGCAACCAGTGGGTGTCGTCGCGGCCATTACACCGTGGAATTTCCCCAACGCTATGATCGCCCGCAAGGCCGCACCGGCCCTGGCTGCAGGTTGCACCATAGTAATAAAACCAGCCACCGAAACCCCGCTGTCGGCCTTTGCAATGGCAGAATTGGCGGAACGCGCAGGTGTACCGGCGGGTGTCCTCAACGTGGTCGCCGGTGCCACATCGGCAATTGGCAGCGAGATAACCGGCAATCCCTCGGTCCGCAAACTGACTTTCACAGGCTCTACCCCCGTGGGCAAGATGCTAGAGCAACAATGTGCCGCCACGGTGAAAAAAACATCGATGGAACTCGGTGGCAATGCACCGTTCATTGTTTTTGACGATGCCGATCTCGACGCCGCCATCGAGGGTGCCATGATCTCCAAATACCGCAATGCCGGTCAAACCTGCGTCTGCTCAAATCGTCTTTTTGTTCAACAAGGAATCTACGATGCATTCGTGACGAAGCTGGTAGAAGCCACGGCCAAGCTTAACGTCGGCAATGGTATGCAGGAAGGCATCACCATTGGCCCCCTGGTGAACAGTTCAGCAGTCACCGATGTTCAAGCACTGGTTGATGCCTCCGTCAACGCCGGCGCCAAAGTTGCGCTTGGCGGTAACACCCACTCTCTGGGCGGTTGCTTTTATCAACCAACGGTGTTGACTGAAGTTACATCCCATATGGCGGTCTTTCGCAATGAGATATTCGGCCCGGTTGCCCCCGTTGTCCGATTTTCCACCGAGCAAGAAGTTATTCAAATGGCGAACGATACGGAGTTCGGGCTAGCTTCCTATTTTTACACCCGCGATATCGGGCGCGTGTGGCGTGTCGCCGAGGCTCTGGAATATGGCATTGTCGGCATTAACGAGGGCATTATCTCCAATGAGATGGCGCCCTTCGGCGGGGTTAAGGAGTCCGGGTCGGGGCGCGAGGGTTCCAAATACGGCATCGATGACTACGTAGAAATAAAATACATGTTAATGGGCGGGCTGGATAAGTAGAGGAGATGACAATGACTGACCTGAACCTGAAAAACTGGTGGATGCCATTTACCAATGTTCGCGCCTTTCAGGAAAATCCGCGTATTTTTACCCGTGCCGAGGGTTGTTTCCTCTATCGAGAGGATGGCCTGCCCATACTGGATATTACTGCCGGCCTGTGGTGCTGTAATATTGGGCACGGCCGCAAGTCGGTGGCCGATGCCGTTCACGCCCAGTTGATGCAAATCGATTTCGCCCCGCCCTTCCAATTTGGCACACCTCCAGCATTTCAATTTGCCCAGCGCCTGATGAAACACACGCCTCCCGGTATCAATCGGGCATTTTTTACCAACTCTGGCTCCGAGGCAGTAGATACCGCGCTGAAGATTGCCCACCTCTATCAGCAGACCCGAGGTAAGGGCGGAAAATCCCGCTTCATTTCTCGCCAACAGGGATACCACGGAGTCAACATTGGAGGAACTTCCATGCAAGGTCTTCCAACCAACCGCCAGGGTTTTCCGGTGTTGGAACAGGTGGATTTTCTGCCGGGCATGCTGGACATCGAGGCCAACGCGTTCACGCGGGGTACCCCTGCTCACGGCACCGAGATAATGACCGAGGCCTTTGAGGCGATCATAGCCCTGCGCGGTGCAGAGCAGATCTGTGCTGTTATGATCGAGCCCATTTCCGGTGCGGGAGGCATGGTACCACCACCTGTGGGTTACCTGAAGCGTCTTCGAGAGCTCTGTGATCAACACGATATACTGCTTATTTTCGACGAGGTAATCACTGGATTCGGGCGCACAGGCTCTGCATTTGCAGCCACTGAGTACGATGTTGTCCCCGACCTCATGACCTGCGCCAAGGGAATTAACGGCGGTACAGTGCCAATGGGTGCTGTGCTGGTAAAAGACGCTATTCAGGAGAGCATCTTTTCCAACACACCCACCAATGTACCCGAGTTCTTCCACGGCAATACCTATGCCGGCACGCCGGTGGCATCTGCCGCAGCATTGGCTGCACTGGATGTCTACGAACAGGAGGGCCTCTTTACCCGCGCCGGCGGTGAGACCGGCAAGTACTGGGAAGATGCTTTGCACAGTCTAAAAGATCTACCGCAGGTTATAGACATACGCAACTACGGCTTGCTGGGCGCAGTCAGTTTTGATCCGGGCGACCTGCCGGCCAAATCCCTCGGGCCAAAGATCCACCAGAGCTGCCTGGATAACGGGCTGTTATGCAGAGCGGTGGGTGACCACATGGTCATGTCGCCTCCGCTGACGATTAGCCACCAGGAAATCGACCTGTTTGTCGATCGTTTCCGAGTCGCAGTCGGTAAGGTTCTGGATTAACGGATACAGCGGGGCACTAACTAATGCCTGTCCATAAACTCTTCAGTGCGAAGAAATTCGGTAAAAGTCGAGCTATGGCATTG
>JABHWT010000351.1 GCA_018657645.1 Halieaceae bacterium
CCACAGTCAGCACTTCACCTCCGTCGCGCCTTTCAATTGGAATAGAGCCTCCCGAGGGGCAAGCCCAATCGATGGTGGATGCCGGTAATGCGACATAAAAGGGCACCCCATTTGCCTGTGCGGCCAGGGCTTTCATGTAGGTGCCAATCTTGTTGCATACATCGCCATTGGCGGCGGTGCGATCGCTTCCAACAATGACACAATCTACCTCTCCCTGCTGCAGCAGTAAGCCACAGCTATTGTCCACCACAATTGTGTAGGGAACGCCGGCTCGCTGCAGTTCCCAGGCTGTCAGGTACATACCCTGATTACGCGGTCGGGTTTCGGATACCCATACGTGTACAGGTATTCCCGCCGCATGCGCTTTGTAAATCGGTGCCAGGGCCGTGCCCCATTGGATCGTCGCTAACCAGCCCGCATTACAGTGAGTCATGATATTGAGCCTGTTACCATCGGACTCCGCTGCAAGCTGACGTAGCAATTCCAGTCCGTGGTCTCCTATTCGGGAGCAGTTTTCAATGTCGGCGACGCGCAGGCTATCCGCCCTGGCAAGTGCTGCATCCGACCATTGATCGGAGGGCAATTGGCGAACCGACTCCTTCACCTCCTCTAGTGCCCAGTGCAGGTTTACCGCCGTCGGTCGAGTTGCCAACAGCTTTGCGGCGGCTCGCTCAAGTGTTGCCGACGATGGTTCCTCCGACAACGCATGCGCCAAACCATAGGCCGCCGTTATTCCTATCAGAGGTGCACCCCGGACTTGCATGGAACTGATGGCGTGACAGTAGGACGCCAACGAATCCAACTCCCGCCATTCCAGTCTATGTGGTAGTAAAGCCTGGTCTATTATCTCGACACAACCGCGCCCCGCATCCCTGCGTAAGCTGCACAAAGCATCATCGGTAAACATGCTAACTCCTCAGCTGAGCGCTTCTTTGTGTGTGGTCTCAAAGTGCCATTCAAAAACATTCAATTCAATGAAAATGAAAGCGAACAGCCACAAAAAAGCGTCCCAAAAATCCAGAAAATTTCCCGCGTACCCCCAATAGGCGGCCGCTGCAAAAAGGACAAAATACAGTATCAACTTAATAGTTCGTGCAACATCCATGACCTTATCCGAAAGGTCACCCCGCAACTGCATGCGCACCTCTATCTCCAACACAATAACAACCAATAACCAGGACGCAGAGTTGATCACATCGGTCCAGGCCAGGGACCTCACCGATTGTAAGGGGCTACTATCCGCTATGATATCGAAGTCTTTGAGCTGGTATACCTGTGCACCCAATGTCTTGCAGTTCGCCGCATCCAACAATGCATATTTGTCCATACCCAACAGAAGGGAGTAACCCTGATCTACCTGCTGGCAGAGGTCGCCAATGGAAAGCGCCTCAACATTATACAAGGTAATGAGTTCCCGGCAGTAACCACTGAAGGCATAGACGATAGCGACAGTACATATTCCACGGGTACCGTGCAGACCCCATTTCACCGCGCCGCGAATCATGCTGTCGTCCAACACCGAGGTCTCCAGCTCAAACAGCAGTAACAGTATCACCCAGGCCGCCGTATCGATGGTTGCAGCAAAAGCCTGGATGATTTGTTCGAACTGCAGATCCCCGGCGAAAGTGTGCTGCACTGCCGACACTTCCTCCTGCAAGAACAGGTATACATTGAAGCTCAACAACAAATACACCAGATACTTCATGCCGGTAAATAGACGATAGCGTGTCTCGCTACCAAAATAATTATCGGTTGTCATTGTCACAAAGCCGTCCGTTTCGCTTCCGTTAAAACCGGTGTACTGAGCGCCTTAAAAAACCCATTTTACCGCAGGGAGCCAGTATCGCAGTACTCCAAATCTATGCTCAAGGCTTTTCAGTAAATCCTACCCCTAATGTGTTATGCCGTCACCAGAGACTGAGAGGGTATAGTAGAGCGATGCGAAAAGCCCAACACACCAACTCCTGGTATGCCGCCTCTGTCAATTTAACCCCCGAATTTCCGTGTTTAAGAGGGGAGGACAGCACAGATGTCTGCATTATTGGAGGGGGTTATACCGGGCTTTCCACCGCCATTCACCTCCGCGATTTAGGCTACAGTGTTGTCGTTCTGGAGGCGAACAGGGTGGGTTGGGGCGCCTCGGGCCGCAATGGCGGGCACGTGGGCACTGGTCAGCGCGCCGGGCAGGTCGAATTGGAAAAGATGGTGGGTCCGGAGCAGGCACGATCTCTATGGCAACTTGGCCTCGAAGCTGTAGACACTGTCTGCGGCCTTATCGACCGGTTCAATATCAATTGCGATCTAAAGGCAGGTGATCTGCACCTCGCCTCCAGTGCCGCTGATGCTGCATCGATGGCCGAGGACGTAGAACACCTCCAAAGCCGTTATGATTACAACAGGCAACGCTATGTTCCTCCCACAGAACTGGCCCAAATGACCAGCGGTCGCGGTTTCCATGGCGCCGTGCTAGATACCGCAAGTAAACACTTACACCCACTCAACTACGCTATAGGGCTGGCGCAAGCTGCTGACAAATCAGGTGCCAGAATTCACGAACACAGCCGTGTACTATCCTACACGGAGAGCGACTGTATCCGGGTCAGTACAGCGGGAGGACAGATAGAGGCGCGCCATCTGGTAGTGGCTTGTAATGGTTATCTGGAAAAGCTGGAACCTCGCGCCGCGGGTCGGATTATGCCCATTAATAACTACATGCTGGCCACCGAACCGCTAAGCGAAGCCCTCGCACGGCAACTGATCCGCGATGACACCTCGATGTCAGACAGCCTGTTTGTGATCAACTACTGGAGGCTGTCTGGCGACAATCGCCTGTTATTTGGCGGTGGCGAAACCTACACCCGACAATTTCCGGCTGATATAAAGAACTTTGTTCGCAAATATATGCTGCGCATCT
Organism: Halieaceae bacterium; assembly: GCA_018657645.1. Classification (GTDB taxonomy): domain Bacteria; phylum Pseudomonadota; class Gammaproteobacteria; order Pseudomonadales; family Halieaceae; genus JBALVT01. The sequence continues at coordinate 2,915 of JABHWT010000351.1, forward strand.
ATCCCGAGTTGATCGATACACGTATCGAATACGGCTGGGGGGGCGCCCTGGCGGTAACAATGAATCGAATGCCGGATTTCGGTCGATTATCATCCCGTGTGTTTTACGCCCACGGTTACTCCGGTCATGGGGTGCCCATAGCAACGCTGGCAGGAAAATTACTGGCCGAGGTGATAAGCGGGAACACCGAGCGATTTGACATTATGGCCAACGTTCCATCACCCAAATTTCCCGGGGGTACTCTTTTGCGCTGGCCTGGACTGGTGGCAGCAATGTTGTTTTACAGCCTCCGCGACCGCTTCCGTTGACCCAGGGCGTGCTATGTTACAAGCGGTAAGTCGCTGTGACATATGCAACTCTGGGTCAATAATAACCTGGCGCAAGCCGGCACATTATTTGAAAAACTGCTCGCTGCCACCTGCAATATAGCCTTAAAACGTCTTTTCAATAGACAATTGATAGTAACGCCCTGCCATTACGGGAGTCGTATTAATGTCGAAGTGCAGGCCGCCAGGTTGTATAGGGAGATAAAGGTCTTCGTTGAGCAAATTGTCAAAATAGGCGCTCACGCTCCAACCTCGCAATCGTTTGGGAGCGTATACAATATTCGCTGACAATCGATGATGTCTATGGGCCCGAGGGTTGGTTTTATTTACGGTGGGGTAGAATAGCTTGTTGCTGTAGTAGTCGTCAGTCCACGAGTCAAACATTCCCACAGACCAATTCTCCGCGGTGTATCCGATGCCCATTTTTATAGACTGCCGAGGAAGAAGCGTGTAATTATCAAACCCGTTGTCATCGTGATTCTGCTGATAGCTGTAGTTACCTGTAAAATACCAGTGATCACCATAGGTAGTTTTGAACTCCATTTCTGCACCCTGTACAACCAGCTTACCCTTATTGGCAAATTTCACATTGCCCGGGACAATCACATCCCGAATGATCAAGTCCTCTTCCTCGGCCCTAAAAATAGACAGACTAAAAGATGAACCGGCATTGTTATAAAACACCTGCGCATCCCAGTTAGTGACAATTTCCGGGTCGAGATCGGGCTCTCCTTTAAGTGTGAGTGTGGGTATTGCAACTTGTATTTTTCTTTCCAATGCAGAGGGGGCCCGGAAAGCCTGGCCGTACAATAATTTGACACCCCACGCTTTGGAGAACTGATGTATCACACCTAATCGCGGAACCCAGCGTCGATAGCCATCCTGCGCTCGATTGAACTGAGCGCCCACCAGATAGTTTGTGCTGCCGACGTTGTAAGTCAACTGCCCATAAACACCCAGCAGGTGTTGATCCCAATCTTCGATCGTCGAGGCCTCACCGCTGAGTAAATCAGCTGTAGCCCCCATTACCCAGGTCACGCCGTTATCCAGAGAGCCACTGGCCGTAGATTCCAATCGATAATCCCTGCTCTTGTAAGTAAGAACACCCAGGCCTGTGGCCAGTACAATCGCATGATCGGTGTCACCGCCGACGTGTGAAAAACTGGTCTTCAAATCCCAACCGCTTTCAAACTCGGCGGTGTAGGCCGCTTCAAGCATATACTTGCTATTGTCGGTAAACCCGGCGGCTAAACCGTCACTGGGGCCTCTTATGGTGAACTGGTCAGCATTGCCCCAATAGGCGCTGGCATAGAACTGGCCTTTTGTTAATGTCGACAAAATACCCGGATTTTTGCTCCATGCGTCATCTTTGAATGGCTCATTATTGGCGTCATTCATCTCGAAGGGCCAACCATCTGTCTCAGACAAGCTAACCGAGGTATTCCACCGCCAGTCCCGCACATTGAGCCCTACATCGACCTCGGCTTTGCGTGTGTTAAAGCGCCCATAGGACAATGCCACGCGATTGCTCAAGTCATCACCCTGCTTCGTGACAATGTTAATGACGCCGGCAAGGGCATTGGTGCCATAGAGCACCGATCCCGGCCCGCGGGTCACCTCGATTTGACTAATAATTCGCAGTGGAATGGCCAGCAGCATGGCCTCGTTCCAAATCCCCTGAGCGTAGCTCTCGCGATTGAGGGGAGTGCCATTTAACAATATCAGCACATGGCTGTTATTGGTCGAGGCCTGATCGGAGCGGATTGAAATCTTGTTGCGCCCGTTTTCCAGAGTTCCATACTCCTGGAATCCTGGTACTCGGGACAACACCTCGCCAAGATCCCGACCACCAAACAGGGTAATTTCCCTGGCACTATAGACTGTGACAATGCCGGGTGACTCGTTCAGTGCGAGCGCTGTTTTGGAGGGTGTGGTCACCTTGACTTGAGCCAACTGCGCCAGTGAAATGCTGAACAAGTTATTGCTTTTTTCACTTGCTGCAGAAAAGGGTGGTATTAATGCCTGTACCCAAATCACTGCGAGCAACAAAACCACTGCTTTGATCAGGCCCATAGAAACACTCTCCACTACCCCCCGTCACGCAACCGCTTCCCAGCTTCTCTTATTATGGACTATATTCTGCATTGACGCTTGTCGCCGGCACAGTTAATCTCGGGGCATACCCTGTGTGAGCACCCGGCCACCTCACGATACCTGCCAGAGGACTTGTTTTTGTCAAGCGAACCCGTAGATGTACTGATAGTAGGTGCTGGCGCATCGGGCGCGGCAGTGGCCTGGAGCCTGGCCGAAACCCGTATGCACATTGTGTGCATGGAGCAGGGCGACCTGATGCACCAGGATAAGTACCCAACCACAGGAATGGACTGGGAGGCACGTGGCCAGGGCGATTTTTCGTTCAATCCCAATACCCGGCAAGGCCCTGCTGACTACCCCATTAACGACACCGAATCGCCCATTTCTCCGGCAATGTTTAACGCAGTGGGCGGCAGTACAATCCTGTGGGCGGGACACTTCCCGCGCATGCGTCCAGCTGATTTCAGGACCCAAAGTCTCGATGGTGTTGCCACGGACTGGCCAATTGACTATGCGACACTGGAGCCGTTCTTTGCCTGCAACGACGGCATGATGGGAGTCTCCGGAATGGCGGG
>JABHWT010000176.1 GCA_018657645.1 Halieaceae bacterium
CTACCAAATTGGTCATCAGAATAGGCCGTTTCAACAGTTAGAACAGACAGCAACAGGAGTAGAGAAAATTTTCTTCTCCATAATAATGGGATAGCGGTGATGATAGGGGCTAGCATCGCAGGTGAATTTTTATGCCCAATCAGTACTTTAGTCGAGTTTATCCAGCTTGGACCTAGATATCCATCGAGAATTTGTAGTTGATTTCCGCCGGTTTATCTTTGAATATTGAAAGTCTATGCTTCTCATGCGACTATCATATGGTAATCCGCTTGCCGGTGACCTGCCGATGCTTGCCCGCACCTTGGGCTTGAGCCGAGCCATAATTCTCGATCTGCCCGAGCTCGATCTTTGAATCACTACTCTCATTTCTGTCAGTGCAGAAGAGCCGCGCTACCTGAGACCTGCTATAATTGCGCTATTAGCGACCCGACCCTCATTCGAATACCGAACACCCTGCGCCTCTGGAGTGGGCGATAATGCAGAAGCTGTCCATTGTAGACGACGACCAGCAAATGGCTCATATGCTGAATATTGCAGCGAGCCAGGCTGGTTATGATGTAACGGAATATTCAGATGTCGAGCTTTTTCTCAGCCTCACACACAATGAGGATGAGCTCATACTGCTGGATCTGTGCATGCCGGGCATAGATGGCATCGAAGTTATTCGTAGCCTCGCCGAGCAACATTCTCGTGCTTCTCTGGTGTTGATGAGCGGCCAGGATGAGAGTGTTCTGCACTCGGCGATGGCGCTGGCTTCCTCCCGCCAGCTTAGATGCATTGCCACCCTTGTAAAACCTATACGCATATCCAAATTTAAGAGCCTATTAAAGAAATTGGCTCTGGATGAGAGTCGACCTGTGCTCAGTGGTGGCACCAGGGAGTGGCAACCCTCTACCCTGGAGTTGGCAAACGCCATTAACAATGAGCAAATGATGCTTCACTATCAGCCTCAGGTGGAGCTGGCAACAGGTCGCCTACTGGGTGTAGAGGCACTGGTTCGGTGGGCTCACCCCCAGCGGGGACTGGTTTACCCCGGTGCTTTTATTACCATGGCGGAAAAACTGGGACTAATATCGGAAATCACCAAATTAGTTATTCGCATGGCTCTCGCGCAAAGCAGGCACTGGCTCGAAATGGGGCTGATGTTACACACGTCCGTCAATATTTCTGCCGAAAATATTGGCAACCTGGCGCTACCGGAGCAACTCGTCGATATCGTCACTGAAAATCACCTCGCTCCCTCTCAGCTGGTTTTGGAGATTACAGAGAGCGCATTGATGGGGGATTTAAATAAGTCCCTGGAAATATTGACGCGTTTGCGAATGAAAGGCATTCCGCTGTCAGTCGACGACTTTGGAACCGGGTATTCCTCACTATCTCTGCTGCACAAAATACCGTTCACCGAGCTCAAAATCGACCAGAGCTTTGTCATCAATATGATGGAGGACGCCGAGGCATTCGCCATAGTAGAGACCTGTGTAATGCTCGGGCACAAATTGAAGATGAAGGTCGTCGCAGAGGGCGTAGAAACCGAGGAGGCGCTAAAGGCCCTGATAGCCATGGGCTGCGACGCCGCCCAGGGTTATTTCATTGCCCCCCCAATGCACGAAAACCAACTGGCAACCTGGATAGAAAACAGGGAGCACGAGCACGGCAATCTAAAGTAAGACCTAAGGCCATACCCCTAGAAGGTCCTGCAAGTCCGTTATTCCACGGTGACCGACTTCGCCAGGTTCCTTGGTTTGTCCAGGTCGGTACCCTTGTGCAGGGCAACATGATAGGACAAAAGCTGCAGTGCCACTGTATAGACGATGGGCATCAGAACCTCTGGGCAGCTGGGTAATTGCAGTACCCTGAGCCCGGGGCCATTGGCAAAGCCAGCCTCTTTGTCGGCAAATACATACAACTCGCCACCGCGGGAACGCACCTCCTCCAGATTGGACCTGAGCTTCTCCAATAAATCATCCGTGGGCGCTACTGCTACAATCGGCATATCCGCATCGACCAGTGCCAAAGGCCCATGTTTAAGTTCTCCCGCCGGATAGGCTTCGGCATGTATGTATGAAATTTCCTTCAGTTTGAGGGCGCCCTCCATTGCTACCGGATAGTGAATACCGCGGCCCAAAAATAACGTGTGGTGTTTGTTAATAAAAGCTTCCGCCAGTTTTTCAATGGTGGGATCGAGTTCCAGCACTTGTTGAACAAACTCCGGGAGACTGTGCAGGGCATTGGTTAGCTCCCGTGCCTTATTCTCTGTAAGCGAGCCTCGTCGTTGGCCCAGCACTATGGTCAGCATCATCAGGGCTACCAATTGCGTCGTAAATGCCTTGGTGGAAGCGACACCAATTTCTGCTCCAGCTCTGGTCAGAAACACCAGATCACTGGCCCGAACCAGCGAGCTATTGTCAACATTGGCAATCGCCAGGCTGCCGACAAACTCGCCCTCAGCCACATTACGAAGCGCGGCTAAAGTGTCTGCGGTCTCCCCGGACTGCGACACGGTAACCAGAAGGGTGCCCGGATGCTGCACCCGAGTTCTGTATCGAAATTCCGAGGCTACCTCGACCTGGCAGGGAATTCCCGCCAGTTGTTCCAACCAATAGCGCGCTACCATTCCAGCATGGTAACTGGTGCCACAGGCCACTATCTGTATTGCGGCAACCCTATCAAACACAGCTTCTGCACCCGTACCAAAACACTTTGCACTGATGCGTCGATCGGCGTCGATCTGTAAGGCATCTGCTAGTGCCCGCGGTTGCTGGTGAATTTCCTTATGCATGAAATGGTCATAATTACCACGGTCTATGGTCTCCAATGCCTCTGATATGCGCGTCACCTGACGCTCAACCCGCTGGCCGGAGAGATCGATTACCTGCATGGACGCGGATGTAATCTGAACCAGATCACCCTCCTCGAGATAGATGAATCTATCCGTTACCTGGCGCAGTGCCAGTTGATCAGAGGCCAAAAAGTTCTCGCCTATACCAACTCCGACAACCAATGGACTACCCTCTCTGGCAGCAACAATTTGACCCGGATTTTCAGTATCGAGGGCTGCAAGTGCATAGGCGCCCTGCAACCGCCCTACAGCCTTTTGCATAGCACCGAGCATAGTTTCACCATCGCGCAGGAAATGATGTAGCAGGTGGACTATCACCTCACTGTCAGTTGTCGACGTAAATTCGTAGCCCAAATCGATCATTTCCCCGCGCAAGGCAGCATGATTTTCAATTATGCCATTATGCACAAGAGCCACTCGCTGGTTCGAGATGTGGGGGTGTGCATTAGCCGCAGAAGGTTCTCCATGGGTAGCCCATCGAGTATGTGCAATGCCTACACAACCCAAATGTGGTTCCATAGCCTGGGCTTTCATTAACTCGCTGACCCGACCCAGTTTTTTATGCAACAACAGGTTCTTTTCATTGTCGATCAGTGCCATTCCGGCCGAGTCATACCCCCGATATTCCAGGCGTCTTAATCCCTCGAGCAAAATCTCTGATGCTTCTCTACGCGCTGCTACTGCTACAATGCCACACATGGTCAGTCCTTATTATGTTCTTTGCGAGACCGCTGCCAGCCCCGAATATTCCTCTGGCGTGCGCGACCAATGGCCAATTCATCCTCGGCTACAGTTTTTGTAATTGTAGAACCTGCACCAATAAAGCCGCGATTCCCAACGTCCAGTGGCGCCACCAAAGTACTATTGGATCCCACAAACACACCATCTCCAATTTCCGTTTTAAACTTATTTGCTCCATCGTAATTGCAGGTTATCGTTCCCGCACCGATATTGACATTGGCCCCCATATCACAGTCGCCAATATAGCTTAGATGATTCACTTTGCTGCCAGCGCCAATATCCGACTTCTTGGTTTCAACAAAATTACCAATACGTGCCCCTTCTCTCAATACAGTGCCCGGGCGTAATCGAGCAAAGGGACCAATGGTGCAATTATCGCCAATCTCGGCTCCCTCCAAGTGGCTCATGGCATTAATACACACACCATTGCCCACGGATACATTGGACAAAACACAGTTTGGACCTATAGTCACATTATTGCCCAATCGAACCTCCCCCTCGAACAGCACATTGATATCAATGCTGACATCTGCGGCACAGGTCAGGCTGCCGCGGATATCCACCCGAGCCGCATCGGCCATGGTAACTCCCTCTCGCATCAGCTGTTCAACCTGGAGTCTCTGGACCTCTCGCTCGATCTGTTGTAATTGAATGCGATCGTTGACGCCCAGAATTTCAAGTTCGGACTCAGCCTCACAAGTGCTCACGGTTTTCCCTTCTGCAACAGCCAGTGAGAGAATGTCCGGCAGGTAGTACTCCCCCTGGCTATTATTATTTTGAACTCGCGGCAGCAATTCAAACAGGTCTGCGGCAGGGGCTGCCATTATCCCGGTGTTAATTTCTGTAATTTGGCGCTGCGCTGCGTCGGCATCCTTCTCCTCCACGACGGCGACCAGCTCTCCGTTTTCATCGCGAATTATGCGCCCATATCCTGAGGAATCCCCCACCTGCGCGGTAAGCAACGCCGGGGCGCTTGTCGCGCTGCCAATCAGTTTAGATAGTGTCTTACCAGCTATCATAGGCACATCACCATACAGAATTAATACCGTGCTGTCGGGGTTAAGCTCAGGCAATACTTGCGACACGGCATGCCCTGTTCCGAGCCTCTGTGTCTGCGATGTCCAATGCAGAGTGTAGTCTGACAGTGCATTCTTTACCTTCTCGGCACCATGCCCGACGACTACATGAATTGCCACCGGGTTTAGGCTCCCAGCAGTGGCAACGACATGTTCCAGTAGCGGCTTTCCCGCCACCGGGTGTAATACCTTGGGGAGACGGGATTTCATCCGGCTACCCTGGCCTGCAGCCAGGATAATAACTTCCAAGCTCATAAAAACTCACTCTTTAGATTTTCAGTGTAACTTTTGCTGTCACGTATTTATTGACAAATTTATGCAGTAAGTGTCATATTAAACAGTAATTTCTGCATGACAATAGTCTTTGTCACAATATAATTGACAACAATGAAACTCGACAGCCTACATCATTTAGACCTGAATGACCGACAGATACGAATCTACCAGGCATTGCTTCGACTGGGGCCGGCGTCCATTCGGGATGTGGCCGCAGAATCCGGTGTCAATCGCGGTAGCACCTATGAATCACTCAAGCAACTTGCGACCAGGGGCATCGTCAGCTACTTCCCCAAAGGAAAGCGCCGGGTATTTCAAGCCGAAGATCCACAGCGATTATTAACGCTCGGGGAGAGTAAACAGCAGGCCCTGTCCGTTGCCATGGACCACCTACGCAAAGACATTGTCCCGGCGTTGCAGCAAACTCAAAATGAATTCAGTCTGGGTAATGTCCGTTTTTATGAAGGTGACGACGGCGTCGAATTAGTGCTACGCGATATTCTGGATAGTAGCGCTCGAAACCCGGCGCGCGGCTACGCTGTAATTTCAACAAAAACCTTGCGAGAACACCTGTATCGGCCCTTCCCAAATTTTACCAGGCAACGCGTTAGTCGTGGCATTAATGTGCGGGTAATCGCCGTTGGTGAGGGAGGTGATGAGGCAGACCTTGCCGAGCGCAAATGGCTGCCTGCCAGTGACGCTACAGATGCCTCCTATATTGCTATTTATCCCCCGAAAGTGGCCATGATAACGCTGGCCAACAGAAATTACCCTGTGGTTGTCATTATTGACTCAGCGGCCATCGCTTCTACGCAGCAAATTTTATTTGATACCTTGTGGCAATTTCTCTAGCCTCGACCTGCGCGGTTGCGCATTTTTCTCAATGTAGCCAATTGAGCTGCAGCTTCTGCCAATCGCGCTGAGGCGCGGCCATAATCAAACTCCCCGGTCTGGTTAGCAAGCGCCTGTTCCGCTTCCCTGCGAGCTTCCTCGGCTGCAGCTTCATCTACGTCATTTGCGCGCAGAGCTGTATCTGCCAGAATAGACACCACGCCAGGTTGAACTTCCAAAAAGCCTCCCGACACGTAGTACACTTCCTCTTCCCCGTCTTGAATCACCAGCCGAACCGGCCCGGGGATCAAAGAGGTCAGTAGGGGGGCGTGGCCATAACTCACACCCAGCTCGCCATCGACACCGCTAGCTACAAGGAGTTCGACCACGCCAGTATAGATTTCTTCCTCTGCACTAACGATATCACAGTGAATTGTCATAGCCATTTGGAGGGCCTCTCGGAACCTTACAGGTTCTGTGCTTTGTCGACGACTTCTTCGATGCCACCGACCATGTAAAATGCCTGCTCCGGCAAGCTATCGTACTCGCCGGCCAGAATGCCCTTAAAGCCCTGAATCGTATCTTTCAGCGAGACATACTTGCCAGGAGAGCCGGTAAAGATTTCAGCAACGTGGAATGGCTGTGACAGGAACCGCTCTATTTTGCGAGCGCGATCAACGCTTTGCTTGTCTTCCTCTGACAATTCATCCATTCCCAGAATGGCTATGATGTCTTTCAGTTCCTTGTAGCGCTGCAATACAGACTGTACGCCTCGCGCCACCTCGTAATGCTCGGCACCAATAATCAATGGATCGAGTTGACGCGAGGTAGAATCCAACGGGTCAATCGCCGGGTATATGCCTTTCGAGGCAATATCGCGACTTAATACAACGGTGGAATCCAGATGGGCAAACGTCGTCGCGGGCGATGGGTCTGTCAAATCATCTGCTGGTACATAGACCGCCTGAATAGATGTAATAGAGCCGGCTTTGGTGGAAGTAATGCGCTCCTGCAGAACACCCATTTCTTCCGCAAGTGTGGGCTGATACCCCACTGCGGAGGGCATCCTGCCCAGCAATGCAGACACCTCGGTGCCAGCAAGTGTATAGCGATAAATATTATCGATAAATAGCAGCACGTCTCGGCCTTCATCGCGAAATTTCTCAGCCATGGTAAGGCCGGTCAAGGCAACTCTCAGGCGGTTTCCAGGGGGCTCATTCATCTGCCCATATACCATCGCCACCTTTGAGTTGCTGGGTGTTTCAATGTCTACTACTTTCGATTCCTGCATTTCGAAATAGAAGTCATTACCCTCTCTGGTGCGCTCACCCACGCCGGCAAAAACAGACAGCCCGGAGTGCTCGGTAGCAATATTATTGATCAACTCCATCATATTGACCGTCTTGCCCACTCCAGCGCCACCGAACAAGCCTACCTTACCACCCTTGGCAAACGGACAAATCAGATCGATCACCTTAATTCCGGTCTCCAACAAATCGTCGGACGCAGCCAGTTCTTCGTAGGACGGTGCCTTGCGATGAATCGAGGCTCGCTCCTGTTCTCCAATGGGACCGCAATCGTCAATGGGATTACCCAAAACATCCATGATACGTCCCAATGTTTCTATGCCCACCGGTACCGAAATCGGTGCCCTTGTATTTTCGACGCTGAGGCCTCGGCTAACACCTTCCGAAGCACCCATTGCAATTGTGCGAACGACACCGTCACCCATCTGCTGCTGGACCTCCAGGGTCAGGTCCTTTTCTGTTACCATCAAAGCATCATATACCTTCGGCACGTCCTCGCGTGGAAACTCCACGTCGATTACGGCACCGATAATTTGTACAATTCGTCCGCTGCTCATGTTCGGATCCTCTAAATCAAAGTTCAATTCTGTTTGGCCTGGAGCGCCGACCTGAGAGTCGTCGCCCTTCACCTTGTTTTTACCTGCACGTTAGCCAATCGCTGCCGCACCGCTAACAATTTCCGACAACTCCTGGGTAATCGCCGATTGACGGGCCTTGTTATAAATCAATTGCAAATCGTCTATCATATCGCCCGCGTTGTCCGTCGCGCTCTTCATCGCCAGCATCCTGGCTGCCTGTTCACAGGCACCGTTTTCAACCACCGCTTGATACACTTGCGACTCAATATAGCGAGTAAGCAAACCCTCCAACAGCTCCCTTGCATCGGGCTCGTAAATATAATCCCAATGATGCGTCATAGACTCGCTCTTCTCTGCCACCAATGGCAGCAGCTGCTCTACCGTTGGATCCTGGGTCATGGTGTTGACAAATTGGTTGCCGACAAGGAATAGCTTGTCAATTTTACCGTCCGCGTAAGCATCCAGCATGGTTTTTACCGACCCTATAAGGTCAGAGATCGACGGCTCCTCACCAATATCTCGAACGGCTGCACTAATATTACCGCCATAGCTTTTAAAGAAAGCTGCGGCCTTGGCACCGATGAGGCTAAATTCAATTTCCACGTTCCTATTGGACCATTCCTTCATGGATTGAATCGTGGCCTTGAATAAATTGTTGTTCAGACCACCACAAAGGCCTCGATCTGTCGATATAACAATGTATCCCACCCTGCTGACTTCCCGTTCCTGCATATACATATGCTGGTACTCGGGTGCGGCATTGGCTATGTGTCCCACGACCGCTCGCATGCGGCGAGCGTAGGGCTTACCCAGGAACATGCGATCCTGCGCCTTACGCATTTTACTGGCGGCTACCATTTCCATCGCACTAGTAATCTTCTGCGTATTCTGGATGCTCGCTATCTTAGTTCGAATTTCTTTTCCGACTGCCATCTGGTGGTCCTCGGCTTACCAGGTTTGAGTAGTTTTGAACTTCTCGAGCGCTTCTTTGAATGATGTCTCGATGTCATCATTGTAGTCGCCTGACTCGACTATTGATTTCATTAAATCGCCATGATCTGCATGCATAAAAGACAGTAGCGCAGCTTCAAAATCACCTATTTTACTGACCTCAATATCATTCAAATAACCTTCGTTTGCCGCGTAAAGCATCACTCCCATCTCCGCTGTGCTCAGCGGGGAATATTGCTTCTGTTTCATCAATTCGGTGACGCGCTCTCCGTGGTCCAACTGGGCCTTTGTGGCATCATCGAGATCGGAGGCAAATTGAGAGAATGCCGCCAGCTCCCTGTATTGCGCCAATGCGGTACGAATACCACCGGACAGCTTCTTCATTATTTTTGTCTGAGCCGCTCCGCCAACCCGGGATACTGATATACCCGCGTTCATCGCTGGGCGGATGCCCGCGTTAAACATATCGGCTTCCAGAAATATCTGGCCATCGGTAATAGAGATTACATTGGTTGGGACAAAGGCGGAGACATCGCCTGCCTGAGTCTCGATAACCGGTAATGCAGTCAGGGAGCCGGTTTTACCCTTGACTTCACCGTTGGTGAACTTCTCGACATAGTCTGCATTCACCCGTGCTGCTCGCTCCAGCAAACGGGAGTGTAAATAGAAAACATCGCCGGGGTA
>JABHWT010000018.1 GCA_018657645.1 Halieaceae bacterium
ATGCCGCTCTGGTAGTGGGTACCCATGCCCTGTTTCAGGCAGGCGTAACCTTTTCAAACCTGGGTCTGGTTATCGTCGATGAGCAGCACCGCTTCGGCGTTCACCAACGCCTAGCCCTCACCGAAAAGGCCGACCCCGCAGTGGGCAGGGCACATCAGCTCGTGATGACCGCGACACCAATACCACGCACTCTGTCGATGGTAGCCTACGCCGACCTGGATTGCTCCATTATAGACGAGTTGCCCCCGGGCAGACGACCGGTAAGTACCGTGCTTATAGATAGCGACCGTCGGGGCGAAATAGTAGAGCGAGTCGCCAATGCCTGTCAGCAGGGCAGGCAAGCCTATTGGGTCTGTACTTTGATCGAAGAGAGCGATGCGCTTCAGGCACAAGCGGCCGAGGCAACAGCAAACGACCTGCAGCTGCAACTTCCACAACTGCAGGTCGGCTTAATCCATGGTCGCCAGAAGCCAACAGAAAAAGCGGCCGTCATGGCCTCATTTAAACGAGGCGAGTTACCATTGCTGGTAGCAACAACTGTCATTGAAGTAGGCGTCGATGTCCCCAACGCCAGCCTCATGATTATAGAAAACCCGGAGCGCCTGGGCCTGGCACAATTGCATCAACTACGTGGTAGAGTCGGTCGTGGCACCGAGGCTAGCCACTGTGTATTACTTTATCAAACGCCCCTCTCCACCGACGGTAAACAGCGCCTGTCTGCATTGCGCGAGAGCAATGACGGGTTTATTATCGCCGAAAAAGATCTGGCGCTTCGCGGACCCGGAGAAGTTCTGGGCACTCGCCAGACTGGCCTGATGGAATTTCGCGTGGCCGAGTTGCCGGCACATGCACATTTACTGAATCAGGTGCAGTCACTGGCGACAACCATTTTACAACGCCATCCAGAATTGGTGGATCCTCTTATCCATCGGTGGATAGATGGGAAGGGTCAATTCGCCAAGGTTTAATGCCAGTGTGCCCTGCCGCTATCTTCAATGACCTTCAAACCGAGCCCTGTTGGCGCCCCGTTGCGCATTACACGTCCTCTGACCTTGCCGGTACATCGCTCGCAACGAGGAAAGGTAAGCGCTGCAAATTCATCCTTAAAACAGTAAGCTTGGCGATCTCTTCCTGCGAATCCGTAATCTGATGCCAATTTCTTCCAAAATAGCCGCTTTTCTATCACTGATCAGATTCAACAAGCCGATCGGTACGCTGCTTTTACTGTGGCCCACTATGGGCGCCCTGTGGATTGCCGCCAAGGGAGTCCCCGATTATTCTTTATTAGCCATTTTTATAGCCGGAACTTTCCTGATGCGCTCTGCGGGCTGCATTGTTAACGATATGGCAGATCGGAACCTGGATGGGGCGGTTGCCAGAACCGTTGATCGCCCGCTGGTTACTGGAGCAATCAGCCTGGGCGAAGCCGTTATATTTGCTGCCTTGCTCTGCTTGCTGGCTTTTGGCCTGGTGCTACTCACCAATACTCTCACCGTCTTTTTGTCCCTGGTGGCAGTATTGCTGACATCGGTATACCCGTTCATGAAACGTCACACAAACTTGCCACAGATTGTTCTAGGTGCAGCCTTTTCATGGGGCATACCCATGGCATTTGCAGCCCAAATGGGTTATTTGCCTGCTGAAATGTGGCTGTTGTATTTCGGCAATTTGCTCTGGACCATTGTCTACGACACAGAATATGCCATGGTCGATCGAGCAGATGATCTGAAAGTGGGAATTAGGTCTACGGCCATTCTATTTGGAGACGCAGACCGTATGATCATCGGGTGTCTGCAGGGCATGTGTTTACTGGCTTTCTTTCTGGCTGGGCAACGCTTCGGCCTGGGTACCTCCTACACTCTCGCACTCGTTGTTGTCATTGCCCTGTTTGGATATCAGCAATACCTCATCAGACAACGGCAGCCAGCGGCTTGCTTCAAGGCATTCAAGCACAACAATTGGGTAGGAATAGCGGTGTTCATCGGCATAGTGCTCAACTACCCGTTAACGCCTGGAAGCTGAGCAGGCAGTGTCGAGGATCTCTGCCCATGCTGCCCTCGACGTCGAGTTTCTAGCATCGCTGGAGGATTTTGACCCCGCCCTGTGGAATGATCTGGCGGGCGATGATTATCCTTTCATGAGACATGAATTCCTGTGGGGTTTAGAAAAAACCGGTTGCACCTCGGCAAGCAATGGCTGGCAGCCCTGTCACGCAGTAATAAGAAGGGGGGCCACAGTCGCGGCGATTATGCCTATGTACCTCAAGGACCACTCATATGGAGAGTATGTTTTCGACTGGGCGTGGGCCGACGCCTGGCAGCGCAGTGGCCTGGCCTATTATCCCAAACTGGTGACCGCCATTCCTTTCACGCCGGCGACGGGGCCGCGCTTGGGAGCAACAGAGAGCCTGGACCAGGCTACTGCTTACAATGTTCTGCTCCAAGGCATTAAGACGCTGGCAAGTAAGCGTCAGATTTCCTCCTGGCATCTCCTGTTCCCGGAAGAAATTGTCGCGACAAATTTAGCAAACCAGGGAATCCACCGACGTACGGCGACCCAGTTCCACTGGTTCAATGAAGGATTTGCCGATTTTGATGACTTTCTGGCCACCTTTAATAGCCGCAAACGCAAGACCTTGAAGCGAGAACGCAAGCGCGTAGCAGAGCAGGGACTGGTATTACGAACACTGCAGGGCGCGGAAATCACCGCCCTCCAGTGGCAACAGTTTTACCATTTCTATCAACTCACCTATGCCAGGCGCAGTGGCCACCGCGGTTATCTCAATCAGGCCTTTTTCTCCGAAGTGGCGGCCAGTCTAGGTGATCGGGTGGTAATGGTTCTGGCCTATTTGAAAAACGTGCCGGTTGCCGGGGCTCTTTACTTTCGCTCCCGCGAGACCTTGTACGGGCGTTATTGGGGTGCTGTTGAAGAGTTTGACTGCCTCCATTTTGAGACCTGTTATTATCAGGGTATCGAATACTGTATTACCAACGGCCTGAAGAAGTTTGACCCTGGTGCTCAGGGTGAGCATAAAATTCAGCGTGGCTTTAAACCAATCAAAACGTTTTCCAATCATTGGATCGCCAACCCACAGTTATCTGCCGCAGTAGCTGAATTCACTGCACGAGAAGAGGTGCATACGAATGAATATATCGCCGACGCCTATGGCCTGCTACCCTTTAAAGACCTGCCTTGAGCCTGGCAAATCTCTTCTGCAGTTGCAAGTTCACGACTAAGCACAAAGATAACTGCCAGAATCTCAGCGCTTACAGTCCCTTTTCTACCCCTCCTTTTTCCTGGTGAAAACCAGCGTTCTGGCAGTGGATTCGCCCTTATTGTAACGGTAACCATCACAGTCGTATTTCCTCAGACCGTCAGGGTCGGTCACTTCATTGTCGATAATAAATCGCGCCATCTGGCCCCTCGCCTTCTTGGCGTAAACACTGATTATTTTGTACTTGCCAGACTTCATGTCCTTAAATACCGGGGTGATAACATCGGCGTTCAGCTCACCTAGCTTGATCGCTTTGAAATACTCCATGGAAGCCAGGTTAACCAATAGATCCGCCCTGTTTTTCTTAAGCTGGGCATTGAGACCATGGGTAATCTTACTGCCCCAGAACTGATACAGGTTATTGCCTCGCCGATTGATGAACTTCAACCCCATCTCCAGTCGATAGGCCTGGATCAAATCTAGCGGCCGAAGCAACCCATAGAGACCTGAAAGAATACACAGGTGACGCTGAGCATAGTTGAATTGTCTGGCACTGAAGGTGTCTGCCTGCAAACCAGTGTAAACGGTCCCTTTAAAAGCCAGAACCGATTGTTTTGCATTTTCCAGGCTAAAGGGTGGTGCCCAGTTCATGAATCGACGATGATTGAGCTGTGCAATGCCTTCACTGACGCTCATGAGTTCGCGAATCTCGTCGGGGGAAAGCGATTGCATGTCCTGAACCAACTCGGCAGCACTGTCGAGAAATTGAGGCACTGACGTTTTACGGGTAGTGGAGGGCGCTTCACAGTCCAGTGTTTTTGCGGGAGAGATTACAGTCAGCATTGACAACAGAGCCTCCAGGATCAATGTGGTTGAGATTGAATTACTTTTCACCTCATGTGAAAGGCTATGATACTCTTCTCAGGCATAATCAAAAAGACAGTTTTAGGATGCTAACTCTGCACAAAATTGTGCGCTACATCGACGCCTACTCTACTTTCTGTGGCCGGTTGCTGGCCTGGCTTTGTCTGGGCATGGCAGCGCTTACCACCGCTATCGTAACCCTCCGCTACGGTTTTAATCAGGGCTCTATCGCAGCCCAGGAAGCGGTTATTTATATGCACGGCTGCCTGTTCATGCTGGGAACCGCCTACACTTTAAAAACAGGCGGACATGTGAGAGTAGATATTTTTTACCAGAAATTCGGACCTCGCTGTCGCTGTTGGATTAATGCACTGGGCGGTATCATCTTCCTGATACCCTTTTGTATATTTGTTTTCGGCATTAGCTGGGGCTACGTTATCGACGCGTGGACAATCAAAGAAGTATCTCCCGAGCCCAATGGTATTCCAGCGGTTTTCTTGCTCAAGAGCGTGATTCCTTTAATGGCCTTCAACCTGTTATTACAGGGTATTGCCGAGACCTTGCGCAATGCTCTGGCCTTGGTCGAGGATAGCTATTAATGGAAAACTACTTATCACTGTATATGTTTCTAGCCGTATGCCTGCTGCTCATGTTGGGGTATCCCGTCGCATTTACGCTGGCAGGCACAGCCATTGTCTTTGCCGCCGGCGGTATATTACTCGATGTTTTTGACCCCTCTTTCCTGATTGCCGTTCCAAGCCGCCTGTATGGCACGATCAACAACGCCACATTGATCGCTGTTCCCCTGTTTGTTCTCATGGGTGTCTTTTTGGAGAAGTCCCGAGTAGCCGAAGAATTACTCGGAAGTATGGCCAGGGTCTTTGGCCGCCTGCGTGGCGGGTTGGGGATCTCAGTGGTAATCGTGGGAATGCTGCTAGCGGCCAGTACAGGCATCGTCGGTGCCACTGTAGTCACCATGGGCCTGATTTCTCTACCCTCTATGCTGCGCGCCGGGTATAGCCCGTCACTGGCCGCTGGCACTATTTGCGCAACGGGTACCCTGGGACAGATTATTCCTCCGTCAATCGCTTTGGTTCTGTTGGGAGACGTTATATCCAACGCCTACCAACAGGCCCAGCTAAATATGAATATCTTCAATCCAAAAACCGTGTCAGTAGGCGAGCTGTTTATAGGTGCCCTGATTCCGGGGCTTTTGTTGGTAGCGCTTTATATTCTTTATTTGCTGGCCTGCGCCTGGCTAAGGCCCGAGTCAACACCACCTGTCAGTGCTGAGCGTATCAACTGGACAGATACCATGAAGGGTTTGCTACCTCCGCTAATCCTGATCTCGGTAGTGCTGGGGTCGATTCTTTCCGGTGCGGCCACTCCCACCGAAGCCGCAGGCGTGGGTGCCGTGGGTGCCTTTGTGCTATCTCTCATCAGGAGTGAAATGACCATCAGCCGCCTGTCAGAGGTAGTCCAGAGCACCCTGGAAGTTACCTGTATGGTGTTTATGATACTTATCGGCGCCGCTATTTTTTCCCTTGTTTTTCGCGGTTTTGGCGGTGATGAGCTAATCCGCGACATCTTCGGGCAGCTCCCGGGGGGCGTAATGGGGGCAACTTTCGTCGTCATGTTGCTCATTTTCATGCTGGGTTTCGTTCTTGATTTCATTGAAATCACCTTTGTAGTTGTACCCATTATTGGCCCCATTTTGCTAACAATGGGTTTGGATCCAATTTGGCTGGGCATAATGATCGCTATCAACCTGCAGACTTCCTTTTTAACCCCCCCCTTTGGCTTTGCCCTTTTTTATCTGCGCGGGGTAGCACCTGAATCCGTGCAAACAAGTGCTATCTACCGAGGGGTTGTTCCCTATATAATTATTCAGTTGTCAGTGTTGGTCGCTCTCTGGACATGGCCCGAGCTTGCAACATGGCTTCCCGCCGTTGTGAAACAGTAATTGGGCATTAACGCCATGTGACACCCGGCTCTCGCTGCCTATCAGGACACTACACTAAGCAATGAATGACATCGATTCCACGCCTGCACCACAGGGTGAGCTAGCGCTTCAAACTATTGCTATGCCCAGAGATACCAACGCCAATGGCGACATATTCGGCGGCTGGTTACTGTCGCAGATGGACATGGCAGGTGCGGCTACGGCATCCAAAGTAGCCAGTGGCAGGGTTGCTACCGTGGCTGTCGATGGCATGGCATTCATGACCCCGGTACATGTGGGAGCTGTGGTTACGTGTTACGCCGACGTACTGGAGGTTGGGCGCAGCTCCGTTCGCATCGTCGTAGAAGTGTGGATCAACTCGCTTCACGCCGGTGAGCCAACCAAAGTGACCGAGGGAGAATTTGTTTTTGTGGCCATTGACGAGACCGGCCGAACTCGCTCAATTCGATCCTGACACCCCAGTCTCGGCCCGTTTGTCTTTACTCTAGCACCAGGTCGCGGGCGTTTATATATGCTTGCTCAGAGATATGGTGATAGCTCCGAACACCTTCATAAAACTGCTTGAAGGAGGCATATATCTTGGCAGACATTGGATCCCTGGCAATCAGGTCCTGCATAACCTTCTCACTTCCGCGCCCTAGGGCAATAATTACGTCGTCAGGAAGGGGACGCAATTCAACACCGTGGCGATCGACCAGTTCGCGAAGGGCGGCATTATTGCGAGCGGTATATTCATCGAGCATATCCTGATTTGAAGCACGCGAGGCGGTGGTTACTATCGCTTGAAGATCTTTGGGTAAGGCCTCGAAAGATTGCTTATTGACAATAAACTCCAGTTGGGCACCGGGCTCGTGCCAACCAGGGTAGTAGTAGTACTTGGCTACCTCGTGAAGACCCAGTGCCAGATCATTATAAGGGCCCACCCACTCTACGGCATCGATAACACCTGTTTGTAAAGAGGTATACAATTCGCCACCGGGAATACGAACTGCCGTGCCCCCTGCTGCGGCAAATACCTCACCGGCCAAACCCGGGATACGCATCTTCAGTCCCCTGATATCATCCAGGGAATTGATCTCTTTGTTGAACCATCCCGCCATCTGCACCCCGGTATTACCCCCCGCCATCGGAATCAGATTCGAGGGGGCATAGGCCTCCCGCCATAACTCCAATCCGCCGCCATAGTGCAGCCAAGCGCTGATTTCCTGCGCAGTAAAACCAAAGGGAACTGCCGTAAAAAACACCGATGAAGGTAGCTTTCCTTTCCAGTAGTAGGCTGCCCCATGCCCCGCATCGGCGCTACCCTGGGATACCGCATCAAAAACCTCAAAGGCAGGCACAATCTCGCCAGCCCCATAAACCCGCGCAGTTAAGCGGCCATTGCTCATCTCGCCTACCATGCGCGCAAAGTTCTCGGCCGCCATGCCAAGACCTGGGAAATTCTTTGGCCATGTCGTTACAATAGTCCAATGATGGCGCTGTGCGCCAATCGCAGACTCAGCGGAGGATAATGATCGCTGCGGGTCCGTTTTCGATGCGTGTTCTGTCGACCACATCGCCAGCACTCCCACCAGTGCCGCCACCAGTGACAGGATAATTAGCGGCGTGTAGCGTCTTTCAATAATACTTGTTGTCATTTGGCCCCATTCCTACTTCTCGGTGTTTAGATCAATTGGAGCTTGGCGTATTGCACCACCAACCATTTACTGCCCTCGGCATCAAAATTAACTTCTACCCGGGCGTTGCTCCCACGACCCTCAAAATTTAAAACTATGCCCTCCCCGAATATCTGATGATACACCCGTTGACCAAGGCTAATTCCAGTGTCGGGAATCTCTGCCTGGGCATAACTGCTCACCGGTCTGGCCACCGTCGTCTGCAGGCGCACTTCCTGCAATAATTCCGCCGGGATTTCACGAATAAATCGCGAGGGGGCATTAAACCTCTCAGTGCCGTGCATACGCCTCGTTTCCGCGTAAGTAAGCACTACTTTTTCCTTCGCGCGAGTGAGGCCCACATAACACAGACGCCGCTCTTCCTCCAGTCGCCCGGGCTCCTCCATTGACATCTGGTGTGGAAACAGGTTTTCTTCCATGCCAGCAAGAAATACCAGGGGAAATTCCAGGCCTTTGGCTGAGTGCAGGGTCATTAGCTGAACCCCATCTTCGTGCTCTGCTGCCTGAGCATCCCCGGCGTCAAGAGCGGCCTTATCCAGAAATTGCTGCAGGACTGTTGTCTCATCGCTCTCTGGCGTAAACTGCCTGGCCGCATTGACCAGTTCTTCCAGGTTTTCAAGGCGAGCCCGACCTCTCTCGCCCTTTTCCTTTTGATGGTATACAAGGAGTCCCGAGACCTTGACCGCGTGTTCAGCCAGTGCCTCCAGTTCCAGTGTTTGCGTTGCTGCGTCTATATGATCAACTAGTCCAATAAAATTTTGCAGGGCCCCAATGGCTCTTGCAGACACCTGCTTACCGTCAACGACCGCTAAAATTGACTGCCACAAAGACGTCTCCCCGGCACGGGCAGCCGCGCGAACTATGTCCAGGGTTTTGCTGCCGATGCCTCTCGGTGGCGTATTAACTACCCGTTCCAGTGCAGCATCGTCATGCCGGTTAACCAGCAAGCGAAGGTAGGCCAGCGCATTGCGAATTTCCAGCCGTTCATAAAATCGCTGTCCCCCATAAATCCTGTAGGCTACCTCTGCACGAATCAATGCCTCCTCAAGTACTCGGGATTGTGCATTGGAGCGGTACAGAATGGCCACAGAGGAACGGCAATTCCCCTGCTCTACCCAGTACTTAATTTGCTCGACAATAAAACGTGCTTCATCGTGTTCGTTAAAGCCCGCGTATAGAGTTAGCGGCTCTCCGGAATCGCCAGCACTCCATAACTCCTTGCCCAGTCGACCGGAATTATTGGCTATAACACCATTGGCAGCTCTGAGGATGGTCTGGGTGGAGCGGTAGTTTTGCTCCAATCGAACGGTCTGAGTACTGCTAAAATCCTGATCAAAACGCTGAATATTCTCTATTTTTGCCCCGCGCCAGCCATAAATTGACTGATCGTCATCACCTACGGCTACCACCGGTATATTTTCCCCGGCCAACACCCTCAACCAGGCATACTGGATACTGTTGGTATCCTGAAATTCATCTACCAAAATCTGCCTGAAGCGACCCTGATAGTGTTGTAAAATAGCGGGACAGTGCAACCACAACTCGTGGGCTCGCAATAATAATTCACCAAAATCAACCATCCCTGCCCGCTCACAGCCTGCCTCGTATGACCTATAAACCTGGAGCATGGTTTGTTGGAACAAATCTGTGCCCTGCACATCGACGTGATCTGCACGCAGCCCCTCATCTTTCTGGCTGTTGATATACCATTGTGCTTGCTTGGGGGGCCAGCGGCTCTCATCAAGCTCCAGTTCCCGGCAAACCCGTTTGATCAGCCGCAGTTGATCATCGCTATCGAGAATCTGAAAATTCTGGGGCAGCCCGGCCTCCCTCCAGTGGGCTTTCAGAAGTCGGTGAGCCAGACCATGAAATGTTCCCACCCACATTCCAGAGGTGGAGATATCCAGCATCTCCTCTATTCTGCCGCGCATTTCCCGCGCCGCTTTGTTGGTAAAGGTCACTGCGAGAATGGAATGGGGTGAATAGTTCTGTGCCCGAATCAGCCAGGCAATTCGATGTACCAAGACGCGGGTTTTGCCACTACCGGCCCCTGCCAACACCAGCAGATTCTGCCCGTCAGCAGCTACAGCATCTCGTTGAGCATCGTTCAGAGGGGATAGAATATCTGATACGTCCATTGCAACATTCTAACCAAATTTCTGGCCCGGCTCACGAATTCAGGGTTAAATTGCGCTATTAGCACCCATTAAATACCCCAATTTGGGCTGCTGGTGCATCCACTGCATGGGCAACAGGACCAAAAAAATGTCCAACATAGAATCCCATCTGCGTAAACAGACTCCACATTTGATCACAGGGTCTGGTATTATCTGGGACAACAGCAGCGGACAATGGAATTCATTGACGCATGAATGACAACACAGAAGACGAGAATTCACCCGCCGTCGACGATGACGGGCAAGCTCTGGACTTTGATCCCGATGATCTAGGCCTGCCCGATTCCGACTATCCAGAACCCGATACTGGTCCAGACCTCAGCTTGCCAACCGGCGATGAAGGCGGTAATTATTCCAGCGATGATATAGAGGATAGTGCCGTCGACTATGATGTCGACCCGGCTGCACTGCTGGAAGATAAAGATCTGTTCGAGCCGGAATCCGACTCTTTTGAGGAGGAACCCGACAGCTCCGGGGTTACAGAGGAAAAATCATCTGAACCCGAGCAAGAGTGGGATACTGAGGAGGACAACCCCGCGCTTCTGTTTAGCCTGAACCCGGCAACCTGGCCACGCGCACACGTTGCGATCGCCGTGGTTGCGCTGATATTGCTGATTGGAGGCGGCTTTAGCATCATCCAGGAGAGAGCCTCAAGCCAGTCAGAAATTCAGAAATTACAAGCTGCCCTGGCTATTGTCACCAGAGACGCTGACGTTGCAGCCCGCCGTGATGCGGAGAAAAACCTGGAGCGAGCCACTGCCATTTTGCAAGCGACAATCGATGAGCTGGAAATGGAAAACCGGTTGCTAAGAGATACACAGACGGGTCTGGAGTCACAATTGACCTCTCAACAGACCGCATCAGAGTTTGCAAGCCCACAACAGTCCATTCCCGAAACCATTTCCGAGCCGACCGACACTGCCAGCCCCGAGCCCGTTTCCACAGACGCTGAGACCAACAAGGCTGTCACCGCGGTGTCGGGTTGGTTTGTCAACTTTGGCTCTTATAGTCAGGAGGCCACGGCCAATCAATGGTCTGCTCGCGTGAAGCCTGACCTTGGCTCAGTGGTTGTAGTACCAGCAGAGAAAGAAGGGGCTACTTATTACCGGGTTCGAGTGGTGGCGCTGAGGAGCAAAGCCGAGGCCGAAACAATAGCCCGAGATTTGGAAAAAGCCCACGATTTACCCACTTTGTGGGTGGGCCGGCAATAGCTGGGCACAAATCTCCCTCCCCGCAAACCTTGGCAGACCGATGTTTGCCTGTTAATGTTTCCCATTCACACATAGCTAGGAAATCATAATGAAAATAGTACATGCATTAGCGCTGGGATTGTTCTTGTCCAGCACGACCACTATGGCCGAGTGCGTTAGCCCTGATGCGCCCGAGCTACCATCCGGCGCAGACTCGACCATGGATGATATGCTAGGGGGGCAGAAAATGGTGAAAACATATCAGGCCGCAAACATCGAGTACATGAAATGTCTCGAAGCGATCATTTCCGAGGCTGACGCTGCCATAGCTCAAGGGACGGAGGAAGAACAAGCAGCCGCTCATGCGACTCACAGCGAGGCAACAGAGTCCTATAATGCTGCGGTTTCCGCCGAGGAGTCTGTCGCCGGTCAATTCAATACCGAAATTAGAGCTTATAAGGCGGCTAATCCAGGCTAACAGACTGTCGGTCTTTCGTGGAGAAGGAAGCAGTGATTAGTCCGTTTTTTGCGGTCGATTTGGGCCAATACCTCGCCTAATTGAGCTACGGCTATTCTTCGTCCAGCAAGGTTTTAACTCGCTGCAATAGCGATACCGCAGTGTATGGCTTTGAAAGCATAGTCTGATACAACACATCATCCATGTGCTTGGCATCTGTGCCACCAAATCCACTGCACAGTTGAATCTTGATGCCAGGTTGTAATTCCCTTGCTCTTTCCGCTAATTCATATCCGCTGAGTTTTGGCATGATGACATCACTTACCAGTAATGTGATGGTTTCTCGGCTTAGAATATCAAGTGCAACACTCGTGTCACTGACACAGGTAACTTGATATCCGGCGCCTGCCAGTATTTCCTTCGTCAGGTTTCCGAGAACCTGCTCGTCATCAACCACAAGAATTGTCGCGTCGGTATTTTCTGCCTGAAGGGAAGGCTGAGGCTCATTTTCCTCCTCGGGTGACTCTGTCCCCGTTGCTCTGGGGAAGTAGATTGAAAAACGTGTGCCTATACCAACTTCAGAATAAACACCAATATGGCCACCACAACGCTTCACAAAGCCGTAGACTTGACTAAGTCCAAGTCCGGTTCCCTGATCAGCGGGCTTAGTACTAAAAAATGGGTCGAATATACTGGCCTTAATTTCATCACTCATGCCACACCCATTATCGCTAACGGAAAGCAGGACATACTGGCCAGGCGTCAACTCCATGTATTTCGCCTCTGTAGCCTCAATTGTCTGGTTTGAAGAAGTGAATACAAGCAGCCCTTCATCTTGCATGGCATGCTTTGCGTTTATACTCATATTTATAATCGTATCCTCAAACTCACCCTGATCGATCTTGGTTTTCCAGAGATCTTCCTGGAGCTTAAATTCAAGAACTACCTTGGCGGTCAGCGTTTTCTCCAGCATTGACCGCTCGGACATTAACAGGGCATTAATATCGAGTATCTTTTTAGATGTTGCCGTTGATCTAGAAAACGATAGCAGGGTTTTGGTTAGATTTGCGCTACGCTCACCTGCATAGAAGATGGCATCGGCGTACTCTAGCAGCTCCGGTTGGTCCACCAGTTCAGCCTGCAGCAATTCGGAGTACCCGAGAATTAGGCCAAGCATATTATTGTAATCGTGGGCAATTCCGCCGGTAAGATGACCCAGCGCATCCATTTTCTGCGATCGGCGAAGGGCCTTCTCTGTCTGAGAGGCATCCGTAATATCTCGTGTTATCAAAATCAGTGCATTGGATCGCACGGACTGGGTTAATCCGCTTTCAAAGGTTCTAACACCAGATCCCTCTTCAGTGCGCAGCTCATACACCCAGCTTTGCATTTCACTGAGCCCGGCTTGTGCTTTTACCTTCTCCTCAAATATGGGTGCCAGTTCCTCAGGAACCACATTTTGTATTTTCATTCCGATCAATTGTTCTTTGGATGAAACAACAAACATGCTCTCACTCCTACCTTGAGCGTCGGTCACAGTACCATCCATTTCCATGCGGCAATACAGATCCGGAAGCGATGCAAAAACATCCTCCAATTCATCCTTCGCTTGCTCCGCCTGTCGCTGCGCCACCAGTTGCCCTCGCATCGCGTCTTCCGTATTCGCTAGTGTGTCCTGCAAACTGGATACGCTTGCCTGGAGTGTTTCTGTCATTTTATTGAACCCGCTCGCCAGCCGGCCCATCTCATCATGAGTGTTTATATTGACCCGGGTTGCAAGATTCCCTTTGGTGACCTCGTCAACACTGCTGGTCAGAATAAAAATAGGCCCTGAAATGAATCTACTGAACCGCGTTGACAGCAGAAATGCCAACAGTGTGGCTATTGTAAGAAGGCCCAGTGAAACCAGGAGATTGCGAATCAAATCTTCGTTAAATTCATTTAAATTGGACTGTAAATAGACGCTTCCAATCCGTCGACCTTCGATTACAACAGGGGTCCAAAGCGCCAGCATATTATTCTGGAAAACCCACCCCTGGGTTTCTTCATAGCTTGGCGTAAACACCTGTACGGTCGAGTCTCGCCGATAACTCGCAAGCAATCTGGCGTCTGCTGTGTAGAGCGCTGCATACTCTATAGTCGCTTTGGATCTCAAGGAATGTAGAATCTGCGTGGCATCTGTAGCGTCGTTGAAGGCAAGAGCTCCGGCACTGTTATTCGCTATTACATTGGAAGTAATCGTCAGTTCACTTACCATACGATCTCGAGTGTTTGCCCAGTGAAATCCGTACATGGCAATGCTGTACACAATCAGAATCGTCCAACTAACTGCCATAATCACTAATATCAACTTACCCTTGATCGACAGACGGTTGATCCATGAAATCCTGGAGATGACTGAGATTGGATCGGCCGGGTCAATCATCGCGGCTCTCCTCGATTACTCTGGTCGCCAGCCTTAACATAGTGGATCGAAACTTGATGTTTTCTCGCTCCGCCGAGACTTTGTTGATTTCAAAGCGGATGTTGTCACCAACCCTGACAAAATTGACCATGCCGCCCTTTTGAATAAATCCGCTCACTTCACTTACCGTAAGCACCGACTGATTCCGCAGTCGCCCTATTATTAAATCTGTTTTGTGGGCATGCTCGGCTGGGATAAATAAAGCTCTGCAATCACCTAATAACGCCGGCCCGCTCTCGGCTGGGAAACTCTCTACGGCAAGACTAGCCCCCTTTATGTCTGTGCCTTCGACCGCAGCGAATGCACTTTCAAAATCACTGATTCCCAGCAGGCACAATTTAAGTTCTTCGCCAGATGGCACGTCGTCCGGCCAGTCTGTAAACAACAAGAAGTTATAAAGGTAGCCCGCCTTAATATCCCGCTCTCTACCAAATTGGTCATCAGAATAGGCCGTTTCAACAGTTAGAACAGACAGCAACAGGAGTAGAGAAAATTTTCTTCTCCATAATAATGGGATAGCGGTGATGATAGGGGCTAGCATCGCAGGTGAATTTTTATGCCCAATC
>JABHWT010000017.1 GCA_018657645.1 Halieaceae bacterium
GCGTGCCGCGCATCTGGGAGAAATTGCTGCAGGGCGTGCTGGTCAGGACCGGTATCGATGACCAGACCCTTAAAGCCAGGCTGTCCGAAGCGGGTGGAGAGGAGCTGGCACGACAGATTCGCGCCAGCCTGGGTCTGCAGGACATCGATTTTCTGGTCGCGGCTACCGCACCAACGCCCAACGCCACCAAAGAATGGTATGCCCTTCTCGGTATGCCTCTACATGATGTCTACGGCCAGACCGAGCTGATCCCGATAACCTGTTCGCCGCCAGCTGCTGACGGCAGCGCGGGTGTGGGGCCTGCCTGTGCTGGCTTCGAGGTAAAGATAGTCGATAGCGGCGAAGTACTCGGGAGAGGTCCAGCTATGGCCCTTGGCTACTACAAAAATCCCGAGAAAACGGCAGAGACCTTCGTCGATGGCTGGGTCCACACTGGAGATAAGGGGTACTTCGACGATCAGGGTAATCTACATATTACTGGGCGGGTGCAGGACACCTTCAAGACTACCAAGGGCAAGTACGTAGCGCCTGTACCCATTGAAAATGCATTCTCACGCAGTGCCTTAGTGGAGCAGCAATGCCTGTATGGCTTTGCCCTTACCCAGCCCGTCATGCTCTGCTCTCTCTCGGAATCCGCATCGGCTGATAGGGGCGCAGTGGAACAGCAGCTCGCGGCGCTGGCCGCCGAGATTAACGCAGATCTGGAACCCCACGAGCGGATCGCCGGCATCATCATCTGCGCCACTCCCTGGAGCGTCGAAAGTGGCGTATTGACACATACTTTAAAGGTCAAACGTGATTGCGTTGCCGAGGCATATAGAGACGAGATCGACGTCGTGGCCGCGGCCATGGCCACCAGTGGTCACCGCATCGAAACCCTGTGGGCCTCGTGATACCTGCCCTGGATTTGCTCAGGTCTGATCCCCGCTTGCGGTATGGCCAGCCCGGTAATCCGACGGGGATTGGCCTGTCCAGCGGCGGAAGGCACGGGAAAAACTGCTGGTGTCGGAGAATCCTAGCAAGAACGTGATCTCGGTGATCGGCATATTGGGTTGCTCCATGTACTGCTGAGCTAGTACCGAGCGCAGATTTTCCAGTATCTCCTTGTAACTGGTATCGCGCTGCTCGAGTTTGTTGAGCAGGCTGCGCGCACTCATATTTAGACCGCTTGCTACTGCTTCACGGCTGCAATCCCCGGTGGGCAGCAACTGGATAATGGAAGCCTCCACCCGACGCACAACATCATTTCGTTCCAATCGTGCAAGGTGCGTGATAATAACTTCGTCATTGAGCCGTGCAAGCTCCCTGTTGGCACTGGGCAGGGGCGCGAACATGTCGTCCTTGTTGAAGTAGATAGCATTTTCCCCGGCGCCGAAGTTAACCGGCGCATTGAAAAAATTGCCGAACTGCCCGGATTCATACTCCGGTTCCGGTCGCATCAAATCGACCCGTTGGGGAGCAAAATCTGGCCGGTAGATGCTGCGACAGAAATGCACCAGGGTACCCATCCATGCATCGGCGGTCTCATCGCAGACCTCCAGGTTGGTGATCACAAATGTCAGCTTGTAAGCATCCTCTTCTTCCTCCAGGTAATGCTGGGAGCTTTGACTGATCAGGCGGAAGAATCGCACCAGGCGCAGGCAGAATTCATTAAGGTTGCTACTGGAAAACAGTGAGTACCCCAGTGCCTGAAAATTCGAAGCGTGAAGGTAGGGCACCAGTTGCAAACCGAAACAGGGATCGGCAGTAGCCTCAACAGCCAGCCGCACTAGAGCCGAGACCTTGCGGGTTTCGACCCGCTCGGTGGCGCCAGACTCGCCTGGATAGGGAATATTTGCTTTCTCAAAAAGCGCCTGGCTTTTGACCCCTCTCGCCTCAAGCGCATGAGCGATGGCGCTAGTCCAACTTAAAAGCGTTCGCGGCGACTCGAGCGTGGAAGACTGCATAGTCAAAGAACCTGGTTGGTTGACGTCATTGAATGATGCTGTGTTTTATTGTGACAGGGGTGACCTGATCGGACAAGTAATGCTTCTGTTAGCGGGCTGTTTACAAAAAATCGAAAACAAAGCTGGGCAGAATGATTGCACGAAAAGTTAAGCGATTAGCACGAAGGCACCTGAGTAGAAACATCGAACTATTTTAGTATAGCTGGCACATAGAGCACCAGCCTCAGTTCCAGGGTAAGCGTGTTACTCGCCATAGAATTATTAGCACTGCACATCATTAAGCGCCGCTGGCTGTGATGTTGACCTGCAGTAAATGTTACGAGGGCAATGCATGAAAAACTTAGTCACCGAAAAAAAAGATAACGCCGTTGTTTGGTTGACGATTAACCGACCTGATGCCATGAACGCCCTGGACCTTGGGACCCTTGCAGAGTTGACGGCAGCTTTTAAGGAGCTAGCCCGCGACGATGCCGTGCGCGCCATTGTGTTGACCGGGGCCGGCGATCGCGCTTTTTGTGCCGGTGGCGACATCAAGGCGGGTGCCAAAGGCGAAGCAGATAACCCATATCAAATACGTGCAGGGGATGACCATCCGCTGGTCGAGTTATTCAAGGTGGTGAGCCAGGTGAGTGTGCCAGTGATTGCACGCATTAATGGCCATGCCCTGGGTGGCGGTTTTGGTCTGGCCTGTATGGCGGATATGGCGATATGTTCACGCAATGCCAAGCTGGGGTCGCCCGAAGCAAAAATCGGTCTTTTCCCCATGATCATACTCGCCCATATGCTGCGCCTGGTTCCCCAGCGCAAACTTTATGAGATGGCTATTACGGGCCGCAGCTGGTCCGCGGACGAAGCCTATGAAAATGGCATCCTCAACGCAGTAGTGGATGCCGTGGATGATTTGGATGCGGCACTCAATGATTTGCTGAAGCCAATATTGCAAAACTCCCCTACCGCCATTCGGGTTGGCAAGCGGGCCTTGGCGGCAATGGAATCCATGAATTTTGAACAGCGCTTAAGCCACGCACAAGTCGTTATCGACAGCCTCAGCAAAACCGAAGATGCCAAAGAAGGTTTAGCGGCATTCGCGGAAAAACGCAAGCCGCTGTGGCCGGGCAAGTAGTGGGCGGTGTCATCAAACCAACAAAGAGCGAAGGAAAGATTATGTCTAGCGAGAAAACTGTCCGCATCGGTTGCCACTCTGGCTTTTGGGGCGATAGTGCCTACAACGCCAACCAGCTTGTAGAAAAGGGCAATATAGATTATCTGGTGTCCGATTATCTGGCCGAAACCACCATGTCGATCATGGGGGCGCAAATGATGCGCAATCCGGAGGCCGGTTATGCGCCAGACTTTATCAAAACGTTGCAGCCGCTGCTTAAGCAGATAAAAGCACAGGGCATCAAGGTCATCACCAATGCCGGCGGCATTAACTCACAAGCCTGTCGCGACGCGCTAATGGCTGCGGCGGCAGCAGAGGGCGTTGAACTGAATGTGGCGCTCGTCGAAGGTGACAACCTGATGGCGCGGGCTGAGGAAATTCGTGCTCTGGGCGTCACCGAGATGGGATCCGGTAGTGCGCTGCCCCAAAAAATAACAAGCATGAATGCCTATATCGGCTCCCCGGCCATTCAACTGGCGTTGGATGCAGGCGCAGAGATTGTGATCTGCGGTCGCTGCACCGACAGTGCCGTAGTGGTTGGTGCACTGATGCACGAGTTTGGCTGGGGCCAGCAGGACAACGACCTGATATCGTCGGCCTGCCTGGCGGGACACGTGCTGGAGTGTGTGCAGCAGGCTGTGGGCGGCAACTTTACCGACTGGGACGAGGTCGATGGCTGGGATGATATGGGGCTGCCAATTGCCGAGGTGAAGGCCGATGGCTCTTTTATAGTCAGCAAACCCGAGAACACCGGCGGCTTGGTGAGCGTAGGCACAGTGTCAGAACAGATCATGTATGAAATGGGCGACCCCCAGGCTTATCTGCTACCGGATGTTGTCTGCGATTTTTCCGAGATAAGCGTCACCCAACTCAACGACAAAGAAGTTGAGGTGAAAGGCGCTAAAGGCCGCGATGCGACACCGACGTACAAGGTCAGCGCCACCTACATGGACGGTTATAAAATCATCGCCACCATGATGATCGGGGGACGTAACGCAGCGAAAAAAGCTCGCAAACAGCTAGACGCCATCGTAAAACGCACCCGCCGCCTTATCATTGAAGCCGGTTATGGCGACTATGATGAAGTCTCAACGGAAGTGATCGGTGCGGAGGATACCTATGGTGCAAACAGCCGGATTGAAGATGCTCGTGAAGTCATTCTGAAGGTCGGCTTGCGTCATGCGAAAAAAGAAGCGCTGGAGATTTTCTCTACCGAATTCGTTCCCGCTGGAATCAGTATGGGACAGGGCTCCTGCGGTGTATTTGCCGGACGGCCACGTCCAAGCCCGGTAATCCGTCACTTTGCATTTCTATTGGACAAAAAACATGTGGCCGTCACCGTGGATGTCAACGGCGACAAGCAGGACGTGGAAATCTTCGCAGGCTCACCGCTTGAAATACCGGAACGAGCGGTCGGTCAAACGCCTACGGTTGATCTTTCCGGAGATACCATCCAGGTGCCATTAATTGCCATTGCCTGGGGACGCAGCGGCGACAAGGGTGACGGCGCCAATATAGGCCTGATTGCTCGTGAGCCTGAATTCGCGACCATTATTCGCGAGCAGATCTCCACCGAGGTGATGAAAACATTTTTTGCCCATTACAATCCGACCCGGGTAAGACGCTGGGAAATGCCGAGCATTTTTTCGTTTAACTACATCATTGATGACGTGCTGGGCGGTGGTGGAGCAGGGTCTTTGCGCTATGACACGCAAGGCAAGACGTATGCGCAAATGTTCCTGGATCAGCCTGTTACAGTTCCGGCGAAATGGGCTGCAACCAAGCCACGTATTGCCCGATTTGCCGACGAGCTAAACCAATAGGTGACTTTCCCTATGTCAGGATTAAATGCCTTGCGTAAAAAAATAGGCGCAGCAAGAACGCGCAGAATTATTTTCCCCGAACAAAATGACCCACGTATTATCGCGGCGGCGCGCACACTGTTACAGGGCGAGCTTGCACAGGCTGTATTCTTACATGAGCCCGCGTCGCCTATTGAGGGTTTGCTGGTGTTTGATCGCAACCTCGACAAAGAGATGTGGTTTGCTAAAGCAGTAAACCTTCATATTGAACGCCAGGCTCTAAAAGGGATATCCAGAGAAAGTGCGCAGGACGAAGTAAGGGCCTGCGATCTGTTGTTGGCAGCCCTGTTGGTGAGTGTGGGCTATGCCGATTCCGGGGTGGCGGGTTCTGTCGCCAGCTCAGCAGCGGTGCTGCGCGCCGGTATTCGGGGGGTGGGATTGGATAAAACTGCTAATCTGCTCTCCAGTTGTTTCTTGATGCAGTTTCCGGATCGGATCATAACCTTTGGCGATTGCACCATAGTGCCGGACCCCAGCGCAACGGAGTTGGCACAGATTGCAATCGCCTGCGCCAATACCCATCGATCATTTACTAATGAAGAGCCGAAGGTTGCCCTGCTTAGTTTTTCCTCAAAAGGCAGCTCAACACATCCTCGTACGGATAAGGTGAGACAGGCACTGGCTCTCGCCCGAGAGCTTGCGCCAAACTTGAACATTGATGGCGAACTTCAGTTTGATGCGGCGCTCTTCCCTGATATCGGCAAACAAAAAGCACCCGAATCATTGGTGGCGGGACAGGCTAGCGTTCTAATTTTTCCCGACCTTGACGCAGGCAATATCGGCTACAAGATTGCCGAAAGACTGGGAGGCGCACAGGCACTGGGGCCTGTTAGCCAGGGCATGGAAAAACCTTGGATGGACCTCTCTCGAGCTTGCTCGACGGAGGATATTGTGGGGTTATCAATCATAGCCTGCTCACAAGTTAAAAACAGTGAGACATCAGGAGGACAGGCATTATGAGTATACAAAAAGTGCTGATAGCGAACCGCGGTGAAATTGCGGTGCGTATCATTAAAACACTTCAGCGCCTGGGTATCGAAAGCGTGATCGTCTACCACGCCGTCGACGCCAAAACCCCAGCAGTGCAGATGGCAGACAAAAAAGTCGAACTGTTAGGCGACCTTCCGGTTTCGGCCTATCTGGATATGGAGCAAATTATTCAGGCCTGCAAAGATATGGACGCTGATGCGGTTCACCCGGGATTTGGTTTCCTGTCAGAAAATGCTGAGTTTGCCACCCGTGTGGCGGATAATGACATCATCTTTATTGGGCCTAGCGCGGAAGTCATCAATTTGATGGGCAATAAGGTGCGTGCTCGCAGTTTTTGTATTGAACACGGTTTTTCGATAGCGCCATCGGTGGTCGATGAAGGCGATGATAAAGCGTTTATTTCCCGCGCCGAAGAGATCGGCGTACCTCTATTGATCAAAGCCGCAGCCGGTGGTGGTGGTAAGGGTATGCAGATTGTGCGCGACCCCGCCAAGCTTGAAGAGTCCATTGCCCTGGCTCGCGGCGAAGCGCTGCGATCTTTTGGCGACAGCCTGGTTTACGCTGAGCGTTTTGTGGACTCGCCTCGACATATTGAAGTCCAGATCCTGGCGGATAAGCACGGCAATGTTTTGCATCTCAATGAGCGCGAGTGCTCGATCCAGCGCCGCTTCCAAAAGGTAATTGAAGAGGCACCCTCCGCCACTCTGACGCCTGAGCAGCGCGAGGAGATCTGTAACACCGCTGTGGCTATTGCCGCCAAGGCCGGTTATGAAAATGCGGGGACCGTTGAGTTTATTTACGCGCCAAACGGTGAGTTCTACTTTCTTGAAATGAATACCCGCATTCAGGTTGAGCATCCGATTACTGAGATGATTACCGGCGTCGACCTGGTCGAGGAACAAATCAAGGTCGCCGAAGGTCAACATCTGTCGCACAAGCAGTCCGATATCCCCCTTAATGGCCATGCCATCGAAGTGCGACTCTACGCCGAGGATGCGGATAATGATTTTACACCGGCGACAGGGCCACTGCTCAAATATCAGCTACCTGAAGACCTGGCCCGGATTGAAAACGGTTTTTTCGAAGGTCAGCTGGTAAGCAGTGCCTTTGACCCCATGTTGTCGAAAATCATTGTCCACGGCCAGAACCGGGAAGAAGCGACGGAAAAAATGATCGAGGCGCTGAAACAGTCAACGGTGCTGGGTGTGACCAGCAATCGCGATTTTCTGATCCGGGCGCTGGGGCATGCTGCCTATAAAAACGGTGACACACACACGGGTTTTATTGCCGAGCATGCAGAAAGTTTAAAGCGCCCTGTGTTGCAAGAGGAGCAGTTGAAGCTACTGCTTGGCCTCGCGGCGATGAGCAATCGTGATTTCAACGACACCACTGTGCAACCACAGGAGCCGCACATCACTATAGGCAACTGGAGGTATTTATGAAAAGGCAGATCACTCTAGGAGTTGATACTTATGGCGCCTCTATTATCCGTAAACCAGCAGGCTCAGTGTTCAGTATCAATGATGGCGCTCTTGAGCCGATACAGCTGGAATCTCTAGGCCTGGATAAATATCGCATTACCGTTGGCGAGCACTCTACCGAGGCCAAGGTGGCGATGAAAGGCGAAGCGGTGTTCATTGAAGCTTTTGGTGAAGTATTTTTCCTTCAAGTTCTCGATCCGGTGGAGCAGGCCCGTGAGGCGTCTGAAGAGGGCGACCTGAGCGCCAAATCACCGATGCCGGGCATTGTCGTGGAAATACACGTCAAGGAAGGCGATAAGGTGGAAGCCGATCAAGCGCTGCTTACCATTGAGAGCATGAAGCTGTTAACCATCGTTCGTGCGGCTGGCGCCGGCACGATTGCATCCCTGAACTATAACGCAGGTGATGCCTTTGACAAGGGTGCCGTTCTCGCTGTAGTCCACGCACCGGAGGATGACCATGCGTAGAATTCATTCTACTATAGATACTAACTCAAGCCAGTTTCTGACTTACCAACGCCATAACCAAAGCCTGGTTGATGAATTTCGCCAAAGGGATTTTGATGCCAAACACAAACGTCCGCAGAAGGGCCTGGACCGGCTGGAAAAACAGGGCAAGAATTTGGCCTCTCAGCGTGTTGAAATGTTGTTGGATCCGGGTACGCCATTTCTGGAGCTGTCTTCGCTGGCGGCCAATGCCTCTGACAACGGCGAAGCGCCGGGCGCCAGCGTGCTGAGTGGCATCGGTATTATCAATGGTCGCGAGGTGATAGTTATTGCCGGTGACGGTTCTATCAAGGGCGGCGCCTGGTTTCCACTCAGCGCAAAAAAGATTACCCGCGCGCTGGATATCGCTATTGAAAACCACCTGCCGGTGGTTCATCTTGTTGACTCGGCGGGCGCTTTCCTGCAGCTGCAATCGGAACTCTTTGCCGACAAGTATCACGGAGGCCGGGTATTCCGCAACCAGTGTATTTTAAGTGGCCTGGGTATTGAACAGGTTGCGGTGGTTATGGGCCACTGTACTGCCGGTAGCGCCTATGTGCCAACATTGTGTGACTACTCCATTATTGTCCGCAAGATCGGCGCCTGTTTCCTGGGTGGACCACCCCTGGTCAAAGCGGCGACCGGTGAAGAAGTGACCGTGGAAGAATTGGGCGGAGCTGATGTTCACGCCTCTATCAGCGGGACCTCCGATTATGCGGTTAACTCCGAAGAAGAGGGTATCGCCCTGGCCCGTGAGATTGTGGGCACCTTTCGCAAGCGCAACAAAGCCATTATCGACAAACAGGAAATCGAGGCGCCGTATTACGATCCCGAAGAGCTTTACGGCATTATTCCGGATGACGTTAAAAAGCAGTTTGATGTTCGCGAGGTTATTGCACGCATTGTTGATGGTAGCCGATTTCATGAATTCAAGCCCGATTACGGTGAAACACTGATTTGTGGCTTTGCTCATATCATGGGCTACAAAGTCGGCATTCTGGGCAACAACGGCGTGTTGTTCAACGACAGCGCCAAGAAGGCCGCCCAGTTTATGCAGCACTGTAACCGCTCCCGTGCACCTGTGGTTTTTCTGCAGAACATTACCGGTTTTATGATCGGTAAGGAGTACGAGCATGAAGGCATCTGCAAAGACGGTGCAAAAATGTTGATGACCCAGGTTAACCTGGATGTGCCAAAATTTACGGTAATGATCAACGGTTCCTTTGGCGCGGGCAACTACGCCATGTGCGGTCGTGCCTATGATGCCCGCTTCCATTTCATCTGGCCCCAGGCCCAGACCTCGCTGATGGGAAGCGAACAAGCGGCCAAAACGCTGACCGGCGTCAAGGTGGCTTCCCTGCAGCGTCGTGGTGAAGTGCCCACAGAAGAGGAGATTCAAGAAATTCACGATGCGATTGCCAAGGACTTTGCTCAGCGCTCCAGCGCCTACTATTCGACCTCAGAACTATGGGATGACGGCATTATCGATCCGGCCGATACCCGCAAGGCATTGGGTATGGCGATCTCGGCATCGTTGAATAAAGACTTTAAAGAAACCGCTAACGGTTACTTGCGCCTATAAGCCTCCAAAGAGCTGCCCTGCGATCAGATTTCTACCATCCTCCCGAGAAAGATCTCTATTCATTGGTAATACCTCCTACCATTCCTCGACGTTATGCCATCTTCGCCATAATCTTTCGAAAAGCTGTGGGCCATTCTGAATCGCTACCTCAGGGTAACGGTTCAGGCTAACTCTTCCATGTAATACACCTAGAGCGGCATCAAGGCTGTATTGATCAAGATGACAAAGGTCTGGAATATGCAGCATCCAGTTAGTACTGGGCCGAATCTGGGCATTGTTCGCACTCAATAGCACGTTTGCGGCGACTCGCGCGCGTTCACAGCTGTGATCCAGTGCGAGATCAAGTAGACATTTTATCGACTTCTCATAGCGGATCTCGAGTGCCGTGGCCTGATTTAGGGGCTTCATAATCATTAGAGGACCTGTGTTCGGGTAGGGCAGGGAAGGCGGTGCAAGCACCGCTAGAAGTGATCCATTTCTGAATCGTTATCGCCTTCGTTTTCCACGTTCTCACCCCGAGCTATCTCGACGCTCAGAAAGGCGCCCAGTGAAGTCAGGGCGCAGCGGAAAGCATCCTTGATAATGACCGGGCTTAGCCAGAAGCAAAGCCAGGTCTGCCAGAAGGTCGTGGTCCGGTCCCGAGATGTGCGTGACCTGTGAATCCGCAGGATTCCACGGAGGTAGTAGGCTATCCAGCACAGGCCGAAGCCTGTGGGAATGAGCTCAAACTCGTTCATTATTCGTCTCCCCAGAACTCAGTCGGAATTTTGTTGCAAAGTTCAGTCTTGAACGCCGATTTCCATTCATCAAGATCGATGTAGACAGCCAGAATGTCCTGGACGCCGACATAGTCTTTCAGCCAGCGCACTGTGGCCTCAAGGTTGTTACCGCAGGGCTCCCTATGAAGATAAGGACCGAGCAGTCCGCCGTGTGGATCAATTCCGTGCCATGAGCAGAGATGATTGGAGTAGTCTCGAAAGAGTTTTCTCCGCTGCTGCTCCGCCATTTTTTCCAGTTCTTCGGGTGTATGGGGCTTGTTAAAGAATCCGTTCATGAGTCTTCTCCTTGTTGGTTGTTTTGATCTTGGTCGCCCATTTTCTGGGCGAGTAGTGCCTCGAATGCTGACCCATCCCGTCGGGTAAGATCCGGGGCGTACTTTGCATATTTTTGGAAGGTGACGTGGGGATCGGCATGGCCTAGAACCTGGGATACCCAGAGCACGTTCTCACCGGCCGCCAGCCACAAGGTCGCCGCGGTATGTCGGCTCTGGTAGAGCCTGCGATAGGGCAGGTTCAGTAGGGCCAAAATCGGCCTGTACACGCGGTTGGATACGTTATTAATCTGAAGATTTTTTCCTTCGCCATTGCAGAACACCCAGTCCATATCCCCAGTACGTTTGTGTTGTTCTCTTAAGGCATCAAAAACTGGCTGAGACATTGGGATATCCCTGGCGGAACTGTCGGTTTTGGTGTCAGTCATTTTTCCGGCCACGAGACTTTCCCTCACAAGGATCTCGCGGCGGTCGAAGTCGATGTACTTCCACTTCAGGCCGTGAATTTCTCCGGTGCGCATGCCAGTGAAGAAGCGAACGGTGAAATAGGGACGGAAGTCCGCACGAACGTGGGTGATGATTCGATGGACCTCATCCAGGGTGAATGGGTCCACTTTGGTCTTTGGCACCTTCAGCATCTTGATGTTTTTGTAGGGTGATTCGAAGTCGAAGCGATCTGCCGCTTCACTGAGCACAAGGCGCAGTGGTACCAGGATGGTATTGATCCGGGCAGGGGAGAGACCCATGCTTCCGTCCTTGCGCGGTATCTTGGCGAGGCCAGCCCGGAACGCAAGGATGCTCGCGCGGGTGATGTGACTGACAGGCTGGGCGCCGAACGCAGGCAGGATGTGCTTGTCAAGTGAGCTGCGTAGCGTTATCTGATAGGAGTACTTCCAGCCGATCTCGTTTTCGGAGAACCAGAGGTCTGAGAAGTCGGCGAAGGTGGGTGTGTCTGACTGGACCTGCACCATCCGTTCATCGTGGTCTTTGAACTGAGCAATGCGGTCCGATTTCGGAAAGTAGGCGGCGTAGTCAAATGTCCCGAGCGTAATCTCTGCCTCCACTCGTTCTAAAACCGTATTCAATCGTTTTCGATTGGCTGGTTTATCGCTGAGTTTGGTGTACTCGCGGCAGCGTACTCCTCGATACCGAAAATCGATAAATAGAAGGCCTCGACGTTCTCGAATAGATCCCATGACAGCCCCCTTACTGAATGCCGGCCATCAAGGCGGTTGTAGCGGTAGGGCGCGCCATATCCTTCTCGATGCGCTCCCACACGTAGAGGATCTTGCGGCCACCAAAGGGTCGGATGTAGTGGATGCCCTCAAGGAGTACAGAATCCTTCAGGCGGTTGCGGATGGTCCTGGCGTCATACTTGATGCGGCTGGAAAGTTCATCCGTAGTGAGATAGGTAAGTGTGTCCATAATTCGCTCCTAGCGATCGGGTGATCGGTAGGACCCAATGCCCTGTTGATCACCTCATGGACCTAACATTTCATGGATATCGAATGTCTGCTTGCGGAAGGGAAACGAGTAGTTTTGGAGAATTGTACGGAGGGGGAGTGACCAAGAAGTGTGCTTTCCCACCCCATTAAATCTCCGAAAAATTCAGGCCGCAGGCCTGGGTTTTTCGCGCGCGAGGTTATGGATTCCGCGTAGCAGAAAAGTGGGAGCGGTGTTTGCCGAATGGAAACAGAGTATGAAAAGTAGAGAGCAAAACTTCCACAGAATGGGTGTTGGGCGCAGGGTGGGCCCAGTTTGGGCCCCATTTGGGCCCCAGCGGAAATCGGCCAAAAAACGACCACCTTTGCGCAATCGGAAAAATGCGCTAAGATTATGAAAAATAAAGAAAAAGTGCTTGGAATAAGTGGTAGCTACGGGTGGACTTGAACCACCGACCCCAGCATTATGAATTTTGCTGGAGATTTTTAAGCGATTGATTTTATTAACTTAAATCCGAACACCCACAGCGCATTTTGCACCACAGAGCACAACAAATCACAGCAAGTCCCGCAAATCTCCCGCAAGTGATGCACCGACCCCCTATAGCTCGGCCCGCCAATCGCGACACTTTATTTGTCGCAATAGCTTGATCGCGACAGATAAATGCGTTTATATGTCGCAATTGAAGAAAATGCGACATAACCCCTATGCCCAAACAAGTCTCAGAAGAGGAACTTGAAGCCATTCGGAGAGCCGTTGGCAGCTTTCCAGAGGGCGCCTCTATTGATGAGATAAGCGATGCCATAGAGACAAAAATCCATCGCAGAACACTGCAACGGCGGCTGGCCGTACTGGTGGAAAGGAAGCAACTCCTTCTCGAAGGGGGAGGGCGTGGTAGTCGATACAAAGTTCCAGCTATCCGTGCTGATGTAAACATCGAGGTAGGTGGAGCACAGCTTAGTTTGACGAGCGGGACCCCCGAGGGCGAGGTCTATATCCCGATCTCAGAGGTAGGCTCAGAGATTAAACGACTTGTGCTGCAACCCATTCAGCATAGGCGCCCTGTGGGCTACAACCGAGACTTTATCGGAACTTATCAGCCCAACCGCACTTTCTACCTGCCCGGGGAAGTGCGTAAACATTTACTGGAGATCGGTCAATCCCAAACGAGTTTGCTCGCAGCGGGAACCTATGCCTTGCAAATCTACAACAGGCTGTTGATCGATCTGACGTGGAATTCCAGTCGTCTTGAGGGTAACACCTATTCCCTACTTGAAACTGAACGGCTCATCCAATTGGGTGATAGCGCCGAGGGCAGGGATGCTCTGGAAACCCAGATGATCCTGAACCATAAAGCAGCCATTGAATTACTCGTGCAGTCAGCGACGGATACGGGGTTAAACCGATACACGATATGTAACCTCCACGCGCTGCTTTCAGAAAACCTGCTGCCAGATCCTGCAGCCTGCGGCCGCTTGAGACAGCACTCGGTCGGCATTGGTGCAAGCGTGTTTCAACCGCTGCAAGGCGGCGCGTTGATAAATGAGTGTTTTGATGAGGTGTTATTCAAGGCAGACGCAATCAGAGATCCTTTCGAGCAGGCATTCTTCGCCATGGTGCAGTTGCCTTATCTGCAAGCTTTTGACGACGTGAACAAACGCGTATCTCGCCTGGCAGCAAACATTCCTTTCATTCGAGAAAACCTGAGCCCTCTCTCTTTTGTCGATGTACCTGAGAAAGCCTACATTGATGGCTTGCTAGGCGTCTATGAGTTCAACCGCACTGAATTGTTGGCTGATGTTTTCGTTTGGGCCTATGAGAGATCTTGCGCCCGATATTCTGCGGCTCGTCAATCACTCGGTGATCCCGATCCGTTTCGGTTGCGTTACAGGGAATTCATCGCTCAGTTGGTCTCCAATATTGTCCGTTCCGCTCTAAACAAGCGCGAGGCGGTTTCAGCTATAAAGCAGTTCATAGGACGAGAAATTGTGGAGCAAGACAGAGCGCGCTTCATGGAAATGGTGGAGACGGAACTGACTGGTTTGCATGAGGGAAATATCGCCAGATATAGCTTGAAACCTTCAGAGTTTGAAAACTGGTTAAAGAGATGGAGTTGAAGTATAAAGTATAGGACATATTAACGGCCTATCGAGAGTAGACATCCTCGCTGATTGTGTTGACTGGACCTGCAGACCTGTCGAAGTTTCCATCTATTGACCCGAAAATCCTGTTCACGGCGTTGGGCATGCCATTCCTATCCGGTCAATCCTGAACGAGCGCGCGCAACCGCTCGTGCCATGCGGTTTCCCTGGCTTCCTTGCTAGTGGGGTGCTGTTGGTCTGGAATCCTTCCCAGCGAAAAGTGGCAACGTCCCAGGTGGCGCTCTGGTCGGTGGCACCAGCAATGGCCGAGTCGGTGTTTCCCGTTCTTTCTGGCGCAGGTGAGTCAGTATTCGATCGAGTGTTTTGACCGCGGCGGGGTATCGGAGATCAGTTAGTAAGTGGTGAGCGAGCCAATTCCATCCAGACAACACTTTTAATCGTTATGACCTGCCTGTAATTTCTCCCGAGCGTATCTTGGATCATGTCCCGAATACGGATGTGCTGTGCTAACTCACCTGGCCAGCCGAAGTAAATCTCTAACAACAGCACCTGTGGAGCCAACTCAATGAGTGAAGTAAGTCTTCTTAGTGAAAACAGGAATGGTATTGCGTGGTTGACACTGAACCGCCCGGATGACATGAACGCAATCAGTTTGGAGATGGTAAGCCTCTTCGAAACATACTTGGCACAACTGGCAGTTGATGATGGCGTTCGAGTGCTGGTGATCACAGGTAATGGCCAGGCCTTTTGCGCGGGTGCTGACTTGAAGCAAGTGTTGGATAGCCTGGATATGCCGCCGGGAGAGCTGGATTTCATCGATCGGCTTTGCGAGAACGTAATGAACCCATTGCGGGATTTTCCCAAGCCCGTCATTGCCGCTCTCAACGGAACTACCATGGCCGGCGGATTGGAGCTGGCCATGTGTGCCGATCTCGTGATTGCCGCTCAAAGCGCCCGGATTGGTGATGCACATGCGAACTTTGGTGTTTACCCCGGTGCGGGTGGTGCTGCCGTTTTGCCCCGAATAATTCCTCACAACGTAGCCAAATACCTGTTGTTTACCGGCAAGACGTTGTCGGCCGAGGAAATGCATAATTACGGCTTCGTCAACGAGGTCGTGCCTGACGATGATCTGGAAGAGTCGGCCCAGAGCCTTGCCCTCCACGTAGCCGCAAAGAGCCCCATCGCCCTGCGCCGGATGAAAATGGTCGCCAATGGCGCCGCAGACAAAACCCGCGATGACGCCCTGCTTCACGAGATGTATGAATTCCGTAAGCACCAGCGCTCCTGGGACATGCAGGAAGGGCTGGCCGCCTTTGCCGAGAAGCGCAAGCCTGAATACCGGGGCCGCTAGCGCCGCGAAGACAGTAAGACACGAGGGAACAGGAGCAGAGTGAAATGACAGATGTTTTTATCGCCGGCGTCGGCATGACAAAGTTCGGCCGCCACCTGGACAAAAGCTATAAGGAATTGACCGCAGAGGCGGTACAGATGGCCCTGGCGGACGCCGGAGCTGGCACGGCCGACGTGGGTGAGGCCTTCTTTGCTTCCTGCGTCATCGGTTTCCTCCAGGACCAGCACATGATTCCGGGGCAGGTCGCCCTGCGTGCCATAGGCTTCGAGGGTATTCCCATTTTTAACGTGGAAAGCGCCTGTGCGTCCGCTACGTCCAGCATGTACCTGGCCGCCCAGGCCATCCGCGCAGGTAGCTGCGATATCGCCATCGCGGTGGGCACCGAGAAAATGAACATCGACGACAAGGCGAAGATGTTTGCCGCCTTTGACTCCGCCTGGGACGTGACCACGGTGGAGGCCAATCGCGACGAGTTACTGAAAATGGGGGAGGGCATTAACCCGCCCGAGGGCTCGCAGTCCGACAGACCCTACAGCATGTTCATGGATGTGTACGCCGCCTTCTGCCGCCAGCATATGAAGACTTTCGGCACCACCCAGCGCCAGATCGCCGCGGTTGCCGCCAAGAACCACAGCCATTCGGTGCACAACCCTCTGGCCCAGTACCAGAACCCTTACACAGTGGATGAAATACTGGCAGCGCCCCCCATCACTTATCCGTTGACCCTGCCGATGTGCGCACCCATTTCCG
This sequence comes from Halieaceae bacterium, assembly GCA_018657645.1. GTDB lineage: Bacteria > Pseudomonadota > Gammaproteobacteria > Pseudomonadales > Halieaceae > JBALVT01. Next base: position 16,209 of record JABHWT010000017.1, read on the forward strand.
ATGGCTCCGCCGCAGCGGTGTTGTGCAGCGCCGAGGGCCTCAAGCGGCTCGGGGGAGACTCTGCCAGGGCGGTGAGGCTACTCAGTAGCGTATTCCGTTCCGGAACCAGCCGGTCAGCAGCAGAGTACCAGAACCATGTCACCGCTCTCGCTGCGGCGACTGCCTACGAACAGGCGGGCATATCTCCAGCCGATGTAGACGTGGTGGAAGTGCACGATGCCACCGCCATGGGCGAGATCATCCAGGTTGAGAACCTGCAACTGGTGCCCTTCGGCGAGGGCGGTCCCGTCGCAGAACGCGGCGATTTCACCATCGGTGGCCGGGTGCCGGTCAATCCCTCCGGGGGCCTTGAATCCAAGGGACACCCCATCGGCGCCACCGGCCTGGGCCAGATTTTCGAACTGGTGACCCAATTGCGCGGCGAAGCCGGAGCCCGTCAGGTGGAAGGCGCACGCGTCGCGGTACAGGAGAACGGCGGCGGCATCATCGGCACCGAAGAGGCCACCGCCGCCATCAGCATACTCGCCAAGCAATAAAGGAGACCAGAGCGATGAATTTCCAACGAACCGAAGAACAGCAGATGATCATCGAGAATCTGCGCAAATTCCTGGATGCGGAAATCGAACCGGCCTTTCGCGAGCACGGCGAGGGCTTCATTCCGCGTGAAAAAATGCAGAGATGGCTCCAGTCCTTGACTGACTTCGGCATATGCAAGGCGCCGCATTCTGAGGAGTGGGGAGGCTTTGGCATGGACTGGTTAACCCACCTGATGGTATTTGAAGAAGTGGCCTATACCTCTCTGGATATCGCTATTCCCGGGTTCATTAACTGTACCGGTGCCGAGATAATCAGACAACTGGGGACAGCAGAACAGAAAGAAAAATACGTGGCGGATATCCTGGCCTGCAACAAGTTCATCTCCATGGGCATTTCCGAGCCGGATGTGGGCTCTGATGTTGCCGCCGTGAAAACACGTGCCGTCCTGGATGGCGATGAGTGGGTGATTAACGGCGAAAAAACCTGGATTACCAATGGCGAATATTCTGACGTTTTTATTTGCACCTGTAGAACGGGTGAAGGGGAAATCTCACATATCCTGATAGACCGGGAAGAACATGGCTACGATGTTGTCGGTATCCCCAAGATGGCACTCAATGGCCAGTCCACAGCGCAGGTCTTTTTGTCGGATGTGCGGGTGCCGGTGAGTAATACCCTGGGCGAACGCGGCTCTGGTCTTAAAAATACGCTCAAAATCTTCGAGTACGCCCGCTGTCACATGGCCATTTGGGGCATCGGCGTGGCGCGACGCGCCCTGGACGAATCCATCAAGTATTCCCAGGAGCGCTTGCAACACGGCAAGGCCATAGCCGGACATCAGCTGATCGCGGAAAAAATCGCTACCATGGCCACGCAAATAGATGCAGCGCGTTTGCTCAGCTATCGAGCCATGGATATGGTGCAAAAGGGAGAGCGTGCGGACAAGGAATGTTCTATGGCGAAGTGGTACGGCACTGAAATAGCGGTTACCGCCACCCGTGACGCCGTGGAGATTCATGGGGGTAATGGCGTGACCAAGGAGTTTGTCGTAGAGCGCCTGGCGCGGGAGGCGATTATCGCACCCATCCCCGACGGCACCACCGAGATCCAGAAACTGCTGATCAGCCGCGCGCTGACCGGCATCAACGCCTTCCGCTAAAGATTGATTGGAGTAACCCATGGAACTGAAAGACAAGGTTGTAGTGATCACCGGTGGCGCCTCAGGCCTGGGCCAGGCCACCGCCCGCTATATGGTGAGCGAAAAGGGCGCGAAGGTTGCCCTGTTGGACCTTAACGCCGAGGCTGGAGCGGAGACAGTTGCGGAACTCGGTGAGGAAAACGCCATCTTCTGTGAGACCGACGTCACCTCCGAGGAGAGCATTGACGCTGCCATCGCCGCCATCATGGGCAAGTTCGGCGCGATCCACGTGGACATCAACGCCGCCGGCATTCCCCTGCCCTGCAAGATCCTCGATCGCGAGGGTGTGGCCAGTGGCCTGCAGAAATACGCCACAGTGATCAATGTGAACCTGATCGGCGTGTTCAATGTCATGGCCAAGTGCGCCGAGCAGATGGCCAGGAACGAGCCGGACGAGAAAGGCGAGCGTGGCGTGGTTATCAATATCTCCTCCGGCGCCGCCTACGAGGGCCAGGTCGGCCAGAGCGCCTACAGCGGCTCCAAGGCCGGCGTCAACGGCATGAACATCCCCGCCGCGCGGGAGTTGGGCCCCCTGGGCATCCGGGTCAATTCCATCGCCCCGGGGCTGTTTGGCACTCCCCTGGTCAAAACCCTGGACCCGAAAGTACAGGATTCCCTGATCCAGATGTGCGAGGCACCCAAGCGCATGGGTGTGTTGGAGGAGTTCGCCCACACCTGCGCCTTCCTGGCGGAGAATGCCTACATGAACGGCCGGGTCATTCGCCTCGATGCGGCCACCGTGATGCAGGCCAGGTAACACACCATCTTATTGCCCGGAGGTAATTGAGTGGGACCGCTGCAAGGTATTAAAGTCGTTGAAATCGCCGGCATTGGCCCGGGCCCGATTGCAGGCATGATACTGGCCGACCTGGGAGCGGAGGTCATTCTGGTTGAGCGCGCTATCGCCAACCAGAATGCCGCCGCAGTGGGCCAGCAGGGTGGTTTTTTCAACAGGGGCAAGCAATCGATTGCCCTGGACCTGAAAGGCCCGGAAGGTGTGAACGTCGTGCTGAGCCTGCTGGGACGATCAGACGTGCTGATCGAGGGATTCCGCCCCGGGGTGATGGAGCGCCTGGGGCTGGGCCCCGATGTCTGCCTGGAGCGCAACCCGGCCCTGGTGTACGGTCGGATGACGGGGTGGGGGCAGAGCGGCCCCCTGTCACACGCTGCCGGGCACGACCTGAATTACCTATCCATTTCCGGGATTTTGCACTACGGTGGCCTGCCCGGTGACGCGCCCTACCCTACACCAACGGCGTTGGGCGATATCGGCTCCGGTTCGAATATGCTGGTAATGGGTATCCTCTCTGCATTGCTCCATGTCCAGCGGACGGGAGAGGGGCAGGTGATCGACGCCGCAATCTGCGACGGCGCGGTGTACAACCAGGCCCTGCTGGCCGGCTTGCGCGCCGAGGGCGCCATCAGCGAGACGCCGGGTGAAACCTTTTTTGGCGCAGCGTCCCACTGGTGCAATACCTACGCCTGTGCCGACGGGCGCCACGTCACCGTGCAAGCACTGGAGCCAAAGTTCTACCGGGAGTTGGTTTCCCTATGCGGCTTCGCCGAGGACCCGGATTTTGCCCGCCAGTACGACACCGCATCCTGGCCCGCTGCCCGGGAAAAGATGGCCGCCCTGTTCAAGAGCCAGCCCCGGTCCCACTGGTGTGAACTCCTCTCGGGCACGGATGCTTGTTTCGCCCCGGTATTGTCGCTGCCGGAGGCGGCAGAAGATGAGCACATCCGGGCGCGGGAATGTTTTGTAAAGGGCGATGCTCCGCTGCAGCCGGCCCCCGCACCCCGGTTCAGTCTTACCCCGCAGGAAGTGGGGCGGGTTCCCCGCCCCGGTGAACACACTGAGGCGATCCTGAACTCCCTGGACAAGGCCAATTGATTTAACGGCGCGAGAAGTTACCGGCCCGGCGTTGAATGACGGCCCGCATACCTTCCCGGTGGTCCTGGGTGCGGGCCAGGCGTTCCTGTTCGCTGAACTCGCGCTCCAGTTGCTGTTCCACCGCATCGGCTAGATTCTGCC
>JABHWT010000016.1 GCA_018657645.1 Halieaceae bacterium
ACTGGACAGATAACACGGCCATCTACGCGGCATACAATCGGGGCTATCGCCCCAGTGGCATTTCGATCAACCCGACCCCGGCAGTGGCGCACCTGCCCAATGGCGAGGGTGATTTGATTCACGATGAGGAAACCAGTGATTCAATCGAACTCGGGTTCAAGGGCCGCTACATGGATGGGCGTGCCACCCTCAATGGCGCTCTCTACTACCAGCAATTTGATGGCTACTTTGGTTTTGTTCGCGGTGTCCAGGTGCTGGATGACACCGGCGCACCCCAGGATATTTCGGGCGGGCTGCTCTACAACGGCGATGCCACTATTTGGGGGCTTGAGCTGGAGGGCCAGTACCTGCTTTCAGAGAACTGGATAGTGGGTGGTGCCTTCTCATACGCCAAAGGCGAGTGGGATGATGGTGCACAGGCCCCCTGCAACGATCGCGAGCCGGGTGAGGTGCTTGGCTCCTGCGACATCGAAGGAGAAAACCTGGGAGGTGAGCCGGAGTTAACCGTCAGCTTGAATTCGGAATTCTTCGTGTCCTTTTCATCCACTGAGTGGTACATCCGTGGCCTATACAAGTATACAGATGAGCGCGACAACACCGACGCATCTGCAGGTCTCGGTATTACCCGGGCTACCTTCGAGGACACACACGTGGTCAATCTGTACACGGGTCTACGCAGCAGTGATTTCTCCTGGGATATATCCCTGTGGGCGAAGAATTTGTTCGACTCAGATGAAGTTACTTTCGAGCAGGGTCCGGACCAGTATGACACCGCCGCCAGCGGCGGGTCCTACACCCAATCCAATATCCAGAATGAGCGCACTATCGGCGTTACTGCCCGCTACAATTTTTAACCGTAGTGGGTGGGAAAAAGGGTGGCCCTGGGCTGCCCTGGCACTCTGTGCCCTCACGGGGCATAGTAGTTACAGAAACAGCCCGAGAGTCGGCACATTGGCGTTGGCCATATCCATTACGATCTCGCGCTTGAGTATCTTGTAGTGATCGCCATCCCTCACCAGGACATCCCTGCGCTGTCCGGCGTAGAACGAATCTGGCACCCCGGGACGGGCATAGAACAGATGAAAGTTACTCAGCACAAAGAATTGTTCTCCAGTCACATCAGTAATTTCAATATTGCCAACAATGCGACGAGTGCGTGCCGGCGGGGTTTCCGCCCAGGCATTCATCTTGAAACTACGCTCGACCCGTAGTGATAACACCAGAAAGCCCTCATCCCGGATCGGTAAACCGTCGGAGTCCAGCCCCTCCAGTTCCCGCTCAACGGAAATCATGGCCTCATTACCGTGCTCTCGATTATTTACCATGGGATTGCCGCGGCCCGGCATGCTGTAACTAATCGCCGGATCGACGAGGCCCAGCCAGGTTTGGTATTGGCGCCCGTCCAGGAGGCGGGCTTCCCGATAGTAAAACTGTTCGATGGACAGCTGGAGCTCTGGCGTCACCGCACTGTTGTAGTTATTCATGCCTCGTCCTCCACTGCTAGCAGCGCATCGCGCCAACGTAGATAAAAAGCACGGGCATAGTGTTCGTTTGCCGTGTTGTCGACCATGCCGGGTAAATCCGGATGTGGCTTTTCCAATCCAAGTCCGAGGCCGTAGTAATAAGGACGATCATCGGCAAAATCAATCTTGGAACCCAGGTATTGCTGCATCCAGGCTTCGGAATCCTCCTGCTCCAGAATGCCACCGGGACCAAAGAACGAGGCGTGGTTGTTGCGCAGAACTTTCTTCAAATGTTCCGGCGCATCGGCTGGTACGATTGACCAGGACCAATACTCCACCTTACCGGGCCCCCTCGGATGCGACACCTTAAAACCGGCGTTCGACCACAGGAAGGACAGGTTCGGGTAGACACCGTAGGCCAGCCCTTTCATACGTGCGCGCACAGGACCAACTCTTTCCTCGGCGCTGGCTTGGATTTCGCGCAGATAATTCTGCACTTCTTCGCCACCGAGAATCCCGGTGATGGTTTCCATGCCCCAGGCGACATTGTCTACAGGTGCATCTTCCGGCATCAATCGGAAGGTCGCGCCGTGCCCTTTACCCGGCACCACGCTGTAGCCGAATTCATTGATTTCGTCTGCGGCCTCCTGAGGTACCACCGCAGCATGCAGATAGGGACCATGGTTCACATCCCCCAGTTGGTTCTCCATGGGCACTTTCCAGTTCGCGTCAATCACCCAGCGCTGGGGTGATCCGACAAATTCAATGCCATTGGGGAAGCGATCGAGGAACGCACCCAGGTAGAACTTCATATTACCCAGATGATCCTCCAGGGGCTCGACATATTCGTCGAAGCAGCCGAAAATCAGACCGCGCCAGGATTCCACCCGGGGTACCTTCTTCAGGCCCAACTGGCTCTTGTCCGACTTACACTTCATGGTTTTTTCCTGGGGAATCACCGCCAACTCCCCATCGATCTTATAAGACCAGTTGTGGTAGGGGCAGATAAAGCGCTTGGTGTTGCCCTTGTCGCTGCGGCAAACCGGCAGACCGCGATGGGTACAGCTGTTGACCATGGCATGCACTTCATTGTCTTCACCACGGCTCAGGATGATGGGCGTCTCACACATAAATGCCTGGACGAAATCCCCGGGCTTCCTAACCTGCGATTCATGACCCAAAAACAGCCAGGTTTTGGCGAAAATGCCTTTTTTTTCCAGCTCGTAAATATGGTCGTCGCTCCAGGCGCGGCGGCTAATTAGAGTGGCGTCGTTGTTTACCACGTCACGGATTTTAATCGTCATAGGGAACTCTCCTGTTCAACGCGACATAAATTATCACTCATTAATTTTTAGTGCAAGCCTGTTTGCCTTACTCCGGCGATCACTCGATAATTGTCCGAGAATCCGTAGAATGACCGATTCACAAATTAACAATCGTTGGGAAATATGGCCAAGAAGGGCGCCAAGGGACAACAGACTGCAGCCCGCATTCTAGATGTGGCGGAACCCCTCTTTGCACGCAAGGGCTATGATGCCACCTCCCTGCGGGAGATTGCCGCGGCGGCGGGCATCCGCGAACCCGGTTTATACAACTACTTCAAGGGCAAACAGCAACTCTACAGCGCCGTGCTCGACCGGGCCTTATCGCCCATGGCTGAGGCGATGAAGCTGCACCTCGACAGCGAGGAAAGCCTACGCGCGTTGGCGGACTTGCCCACCGTAATGACCGACTTACTGCTGGAACATCCCACTGTGGCAGCGCTGTTCCAACAGGCGCTGCAAGGCGACCCGGACTCCATTGGCAATCAATTGATCATGGACTGGCTGGGCCGACTCTTTGCCCAGAGCGTGGATATTCTCGGTGAGGTGGGTATAGATAACCCCGACCGCGCCGACCTCGTCATCCAAACCATTGCCATGTTCAACCTTACGACGGGCTATTTCCTCTCACAAAGGGTTTTCGAAGCACTTGTGGGGGGCGACATTACAGCGCCAGAAAACGTCGACCGGCAGAAGAAACTGTTGGCTAAATTGCAACGGGCGATGCTAATCGACTAGGCACATTACCAAGACGGAGAACACAGTGGCTATAGACTGCAATGAAATATGTTGCCTGGATCTTACCGAGCCCGATCACGGTGGCGATTTTGTGGCCCTCACAGAGACGACGTTTTTCGATAGCACCGTCCGGGCCGATTGCGGCAAAAGCCGCGCTGTGTCCAGTTCATGCTGCGATGGGGCAATGCCCGCAAAAAGTTGATTGCAGCATTTACCCCTCCCATAGTTGCAACCGTCTGTTGTCCCTTTCGGACATTTTTAATAATATGTTCGAAAGACTTCGGGTTCGAGCAGGTTGTTGAGACGGAGGACGGCAGTATGAACAACCAAACTGGGCACCAGACGGACTTCGATTGTATCGCTATTGGGGCCGGGCACAATGGCTTGGCCAACGCCCTGGTGCTGGCCCGCAACGGGCACCGGGTGCTGGTACTGGAGAAGAACAATTATGTGGGTGGCATGGGGGGCACCCGGGAAATTCTCAAAGGCTGCCAGAACGAAGTCGGCGCCAGCTGTCTGTTCCCGCTGTCAAAAGAGATCAAGGACTACTTCGATTTCGAATCCCACGGTGTGGAAATGATTCCCCTGCCCGTAATGGCAACCAACCTGACCGGCGCAACCGGACGCCCACTGCTATTTTACCGCAACCCACTGAGACTCTCGTTCAATATCCTGCGCCAGTTTGGCCCTGGTGCCATGGTCGGCTTTATCCGTCTGCTGAAATTCTGTGAATACCCGGCGCGGGTGCTGGATCGTTTCACCGCCCGTAAGGCACCGCGCAAACTCGAGGATATTATTGCCGAGGCAGCGACCCCGGAGAAAAAGGCGCATCTGGAGCTGGCCTTCAACGGTTCAGCGATGGACATCATCGACAGGTTCTTCCCGGACCCGGTCAAACACCGCGAGCTGCGCGCCAACATGGCCTTTGCCGCAGTGCAGGCGACCTACAAGGGGCCTTATACGCCCGGTTCGGGCTTGTGCCTTATTTACACGATGGCGCAGGAGGGCTCTGAAGGTCTGATCCAGCGTGTCCGCGGCGGACTGGGCAAACTCTCTGAGGCCCTTGTCACCCAGATCGAGGCACTGGGAGGCGAGGTACGACTCAAACAACAGGTGTCTCGTATTCTGGTGGAGGATGGCCGGGCTGTGGGCGTAGAGCTCAAATGTGGTGAGCGCTATTGTGCCGACACCATTGTTTCCAATCTGGACAAGCAGGCCACCTTCAACCATCTGCTAGCCGATCACCCATTGGGGGCCGAGGCCCAACGGAAGGTGGATACGTTTACCCATCGCGGCGCATTTGTACATATGGTGTTCAAACTAAAGGGACTGCCAGATTACTCGGCACATCTGGATCGCCTGAACCACATTAACGGGGCGAAATTCGGTGGCGCCATGGTACTGGATCCAGAGCAGCTCCAGGCCAGTTACGAGAGCTGCCTGAGAGGTGAATTGCCGGACCAGGTGCCCCTGGCCTTCCAGATTCCCACTGTTGTGGATCCTACCCTGGCACCCCAGGGATACCATATCGCCAGTGCCTACGGCTTCTACTTCCCCTGTGAGGCGGAGAAATCCTTACGCGGAAAACTGAGAGACCAGATTGCCGAGAAGATCATCGACCACATCGGTATCCATATGCCCAATTTCAGGGAACTTATCGAGAGCCAGGCAATTTTTTCTTCCGACCATTTCGCCAGCATGCAGGGTGTGACCAATGGCGACTGGACTCACGGTCTGCTGCAC
>JABHWT010000486.1 GCA_018657645.1 Halieaceae bacterium
AAAAAATGGCGAAGGCCAGGCCGTGCAACAGGCTGAATTGAAAATCGGTAAGCCCAAGGTCCGCTCGGATGGGTCCCACCAGTAGCGTGATGATCTGGCGGTCGATAAAAGACAACATATAGGCGACGAACAAAATGCCGACCATACTCCAGGCTCGGGCGGGTTTTGGATAATCCGGGTCGGTGCAATCCTTGGACAAATCAGTTCTCCGGTCCGTGTTTTACGGGAACAGGTAGTTGCAGTTGGTCGACAAATATCTCCAGGCAACGCTGCAGCGACCGAATATTCTGGCGACCGACAACGGCTGTATAGTCCGCTTTAATCTGCTCAAAGGTATCGAGTAGATCGGCGATAAATTGAAAGCCTTTGGCAGAGAAGTGGATCCGCCGGGCCCGCTTGTCGTCACTGTCGACCTCGCTCACCACATAACCCAGCTGTTCAACTGCCCGTACCTGCTTGCCTATGGCCTGGAGGCTGATACCAGCCCGCTGGGCCAATGTGGAGTGTTTCATTCCCATTACATCCAGGTGGCTCAATACAGCCAGATGATCAAAGCGAATGCCCTTGTGCCCACGCTCGAGCATGATCTGGGTGCAGCGGTGATCATAATCCTTTGCCAGTACCGTCAGATAACGGCCGAGATTATTCGATAAGTATGTCCCACTGTGGGTTGTCTGCCTAGATGGGCACTGCGGGTGTAAGGCCTGCTGTCCGGTATTTGTTACCTCTATACCCAGCTTGTCAATTGCAGCGCGTAAACAGTGGTCCAGGCTCTGAAGATTGTCGCCGCCCACCTCCTTGGCGTAATCATCACAGATGTGTTCTATGACGGGGCTGGAGTCGTTCAGCAATTGAAGGCCTTGATCGGTAAAGACAATGACCGTTGCGCGACCATCTTCGGGATCTGAGCGGTACTCAATATAGCCCAGCGAGTTAATGTCATTAACAATTTTTGCCATCGCTCTATGGGTTATGCCGGCCCGTTGAGCCAGGGTTGTCAGGCGGGTACCCTGGAGTTCAAGGTTGCGTAATACGGCCCCGTGTACGGGGCGGATGTCGCCGTAAGCCATCGTGGCGTAATGCTTCAATACCCGCGCCTCGAAATCTGTGGCCAGCGCCAACAGGCGGTGGCCCAAATTGTCCTGTCTAACCCGGTCCAGGAACGCCTGTGTTACCGGGGGCACGGCCCTGGGTCTGGTCATTAGTGGCGGCTTCCCTGTGCTGCTTTTTTGGGGCTTTTCTTTATGTGATACCTGGTTTAGTATCTATGGTACTCGGTTTGGCTGGTATCTTCTACAGATTCGAAACACTGCGCAGATACGCTGAAACACGCCCCAAAAATGGAGCTGAAATGAAAAAAGCACTGATTGGTCTGACCGCTTGTTTTGCATTGCTCTGCGGCACCTACCTGCTTGTTTTTGGTATTGCTGGTCTGGGCCGTCACGAGCCACCGGGAGAGATTGTCGGGTCGGCTGTTCCGCAAGACCAGAGGAATAAGCAGTACCAGCGGCAATTGGCCGTTGTCGATGCTGTCGGGGCCAATACAGAGAAGCAAATACTGTTTGGTGATCTTCACGTTCACAGCACTTTCTCCTACGATGCGTTTACCCAGAGTCTGCCTATGCGAGGGGGAATGGGGGCACACCCGCCCGCGAGTGCCTGTGATTTTGCTCGCTATTGTTCCAATCTCGATTTCTGGTCTATCAATGACCATGCAGAAGAGTTGACGCCACAACACTGGTGGGAGACCGTTGACTCTGTTCGTCAATGCAACGCCAGATCCATTGATCAGGCCAACCCCGACACCGTGGCCTTTCTGGGCTGGGAGTGGAGTCATATGGGGTCCTCTCCGGAAAATCACTATGGCCACAAGAATGTTGTGCTGGCTTCCACCGATGACGATGAAATTACCAGACACCCGGTAGCTGCGCGACGTCCTGTAGCCGGCATTGCCCAGCCCAGCGAATGGCAGCTGGGTCTGCTGGCGCTCAAGTCGGGGGATTCCCGGGTGTTGGATTGGGCACGTTATTTACAGGAGAGCAATGACGTACCCGATTGTGATCAAAGCCAATCGATGGACCAGTGGCCGGATAACTGTAGAGACTGGGCAGCTACTCCAGGGGAGCTATACGATAGACTGGACGATGCTGGTGTGGACGCATTGGTTATTCCCCATGGAACTACCTGGGGTATCTACACACCACCTGGCGCATCCTGGCGCAAACAACTGAAGGACTATAATGGGCAACGGGAATCCTTGATCGAGGTGTACTCCGGTCACGGCAGCACCGAGCGCTATTTCAATAACGATGCGTTATTTTTTGATCAGCAGGGAGAGCCTTATTGCCCGCAGCCGACCGCCGATTATCTGCCCTCCTGCCACCGGGCAGGAGAAATTATTCGCGAGCGTTGCCTGGCTGCCCAGCTCAGCTCAGCGGAGTGCGATCAACGGGCACAACAGGCTCGCGCCAATTATGTTCGTGCGGGAAATGGTGGTCACCTGACAATCCCCGATGCCACCACCGATGACTGGTTGGATGCGGGACAATGCCGGACCTGCTTCTTGCCTGCATTCAACTACAGGCCAAGCAGCTCAGTGCAGGCCATTCTCGCCACACGGGATGACAGCGGCAAGGCCTTCCAGGTAGGCATGATCGCGTCCAGTGACATCCACACAGCCCGCCCCGGTACAGGTTACAAAGAGTTTGGTCTTGGCCAGATGACCGAGGGGCGCAAGGCAAACACCGACCGGAAGTTTACCGGATTGCGAGGGGGAGTCGAAGCGGTATCCGAGCCCCTGCTTCAGTCCAGGGCAATAACCCAGGCGGATTTCTTGAAGGCCGGAGCCAGTGCCTTTGAAACGGCGAGAGCGGGTTCGTTCTTCTATACGGGTGGCCTGGTGGCCGTGCACTCCCAGGGGCGAGATAGAAGCGCTATATGGAATGCGCTGAAGAATAAGGAGGTTTACGCAACCAGTGGGCCGCGCATGTTGCTATGGTTTGATGTGCTGGGCGACGATGGGAAGCGTCAGGCGAGTATGGGATCTGTCCTGTCCCGTAGTACCCAGCCAGATTTTCGGGTGCGGGCAGCAGGTTCATTCAAACAAAAGCCCGGTTGCCCCGATTATGCCGTGGCTGCCCTGGGAGAGCAGCGTATAGCACAATTGTGCCTGGGCGAGTGTTATTCCCCCACCGACCAGCGCAATACCATCACGCGTGTGGAAGTCGTGCGCATCCGCCCCCAAAATAATTCCAACGAGCCCCTTTCATCGCTAATCGATGATCCCTGGCGAGTGTATCAGTGCAAACCTGGCGCAGTGGAATGCGAGATAGAGTTTTCAGATCCCGATTTTGCCTCCCAGGCAAGAGATGTACTTTACTATGTGCGGGCGATTGAAACCCCGGGAAATGCAGTTAATGGCGCCACCCTGGGTTGCGAAACAAACAACCGGGGCCAGTGCACGGCGATTGCCGACTGTGGTGCCAGAGGCGGACAGGGCGACGATTGTCTTGCTCCGGTTGAAGAGCGAGCCTGGTCGTCACCCATCTTTGTACAGTACCAGGAAACCAACTAACAGAACTAACAGGACAGGCAATGCACGTAGACTACACACCCGCACAAAAAGCAATGCGCGATGAAATACGCGATTACTTTTCAAAACTGCTGCCGTATGAGACACAGCAGCAAATGGCCCAGGAAACCGATTACTCCATATCTCATGATATCGTGCGCCAGATGGGCTCAGACGGCTGGCTGGGGGTTGGCTGGCCAAAGGAATTTGGGGGCGGCGGTTTCAGCTCGGTGGAGC
>JABHWT010000015.1 GCA_018657645.1 Halieaceae bacterium
GGGGGGGTGGCAGTCAGCAGTAAGACGGGACATGCGTTTATCAAAGAGCGTATGCGCCTCGAGGACGCGATTTACGGCGGCGAAATGAGTGCCCATCACTATTTCAGGGACTTTGCCTATTGCGACAGCGGTATGATTCCATGGCTGCTGGTCGCTGGCCTGATGGCAAGCCAGGGCAAGCCGTTGTCGGAACTGGTGGCGCAGCGGATGGCGGCCTTTCCCTGTAGCGGAGAGATCAATCGCACCATTGAAGACCCGGCAGCGGTGCTCGCTAAAGCCGAGGAGACCTATAGTGCTCAGGCCCTGTCGGTCGAGCATGTCGATGGTTTAAGCATGAGCTTTGCCGACTGGCGCTTCAATTTACGCATGTCTAACACCGAGCCTGTAGTGCGGTTGAATGTTGAGAGCCGGGCCGATGTGGCGCTGATGGAAGCAAAAACAGCGGAATTGTTGGCATTGCTGGAGGGCTAGGGCCCACCTTGACGCGCATCCTTGCGCGGCAAGGCTTTCCGGGGGCCGGCCATCCGGCACATCCATGTGCCTCCAACCCCCGAAAACAGGCCTTCGTTCGGCGAGCTCAAAGGTGTTCAAAACAGCTAACCTTTACAGCCTACGCATTGAGCCCTGTAGATTCTGGATGGGCGCTAGTTAAGCGCTTTCCAGGCATTTGCCAGCGCAGACGTTGAAGGGTCCGTCTGATCATCACTCGGATTTGATTCACCCATTAGCTGGTCGAGGACTTCTGCGCCAATTTCTTTGCCTAATTCTACCCCCCACTGGTCAAACGGGTTTACTCCCCAGAGTTGGCCGCTGCAAAACGTGCGGTGTTCATAGAGTGCCAGCAGGGCGCCAAGAGTTTCTGGGGTCAGGGCTTCAAAGGTGATTGTGCTGCTGGGGCGGTTGCCCGGCATGACCAGGTGGGGCGCCAGCCGTTTTGCCTCCGGCCCGGAGAATCCACGTCTTAGTAGTGTTGAAAGGGCCGCAGATTCGGATCTTCCGATCATCAGGGCTCGACTTTGCGCCAGGCAGTTGGCGACCAATTGGCGAAGCTGTTCTGGCTTGTCGCTGTGGGTGGTCAGTGGTAGCACAAAATCCACCGGACAAAGGCTTGTGCCCTGGTGGAGCCACTGATGGAAGGAATGTTGCCCCATGGTGCCTGCAACACCCCACATTAAGGGTGCCGTTGAGTACTCTAACGCCGTGCCTTGTGCAGTCACACGCTTGCCGTTGCTCTCCATCGTCAGTTGCTGGAGAAACTCGGGCAGGCATTTTAAATGTTGGCTATAGGGCAGTACTGCCTGGCTGGGAGCACCAAAAAAATTGCAGTACCAGATCTCCAGCAGGCTCATTAAAAGCGGCATATTGGCCTCGCCCGGTGCTTGGAGAAAGTGCTCATCCATGCCTCGGGCACCTTCTAAAAACCGCTCAAAGTTGGGCCAGCCCACTGCAATGGCGCTGCTTAAACCGATCGCCGACCAAACTGAGTACCGGCCGCCGACCCAGTCCCACAGGGGCAGGCAATTGTTGGCCGAAATACCAAACTGGGCCGCCGCTTCCCGGTTGCAGGTAACAGCCAGAAAATGCATGTCCATATCCGCCGCGGTGGCGCCGGCCGCCAGCAGCCACTGGCGAGCAACAAGCCCATTGGCCAGGGTTTCCTCCGTCCGAAAAGACTTTGAGCAGACGATAAATAGAGTGGAAGCGGGGTTCAGGTTCGATAACGTGTCCTGCAGGTCTGTCGGGTCCACATTGGCTACGTAGTGGCAGGCAATATGACCCTGGTAGGGCTTGAGGGCCTCTGTAGTCAGCCTTGGCCCCAGATCTGAACCACCGATTCCGATATTAACCACGTCGCTGATTGGCTGGCCTGAAAATCCGCTATGGGCGCCCTGATGGAGGCGGTCGACCCAATGCTTCATGCGCTCACGGGTGACACATACCTGCCTGAATTCCGCGTCCAGGGCACCGCCCTCAGCGGCGCGTAGCAGGCTGTGCAATGCGGGGCGCTGCTCTGTGCTGTTAATCGGTTCTCCGGCCACCAGGGCCCTGACACGTTGTTGCAGGCCGACCTCATCGGCCAGTTGTAGTAGCAGTGTCAAAGCCTCTTTAGTGAGTAGTTGCTTGGAGTAATCGAGTTTCAGCCCCGCTGCCTGGACCCTGAAGCTGTCTGTTCGCAAAGGATCCTCGATAAAAAACTGGTCGATCCGGGCCCGCTTGAGGGTAGAAGCTAAGGCCTGCAGCTTTGGATAGGAAGGTAAATCCGTCAATAAGGGGGTTGAAGTCATTATCGGGGTCGTTTGAAAGAGACAGTATCAAGTATAGGCAGGGTGGCCAGACCACGCAATTGGAGTGTCCGGATACCACGCGACCCTAACCCTCATCGGTCCCGGTTAATTGAAAGTGCAGTGATGTCGGCCAGAGCGGAGCGATAGGGGCTTGCAGGCAGGTGCTCCAGGCTCGCGAGTGCCAGGTCGTGGTAGTGGCGCGCCTGGTTTCTTGTATAGTCAAGAGCGCCACAGCGCTCTACTGCCACAATAATTTCATCCATGTGATCGGCGCTTTTGTTGCTGATGGCATCGTGTACCAATGCCTGTTCCGAGTCGGTACCGTTTGCCAGTGTGAAAATGAGTGGCAGTGTAGGTTTGCCCTCGGTCAGATCATCTCCGATATTTTTGCCCATGGCAGCTGGATCACCCTCGTAGTCCAGCACGTCATCAATCATCTGAAATGCGATACCCAAATTGAGCCCGAAGTCGTGTTGCCGCTGCCGGGTTTGCTGGTCGTAATCCCCCAGTAAAGCTGCGCCATGGCAGGCTGCGGCGAACAAAACAGCCGTTTTACGGGTAATCACCTCCAGGTACTGTTGTGCACTGGTAGATGGGTCGCCAGCGCGGGTCAGTTGCAGTACTTCGCCCTCGGCAATTGTATTGGTGGTATCGGCCATGAAACGAAGAACGTCCATGCTCTGTAATTGCACCATTAGCTGAAAAGCTCGGGTATACAAGAAATCTCCCACCAGGACACTGGGGGCATTCCCGAATTCGGCGTTCGCCGTGGGCCGTCCACGGCGCAGGCTGGATATATCCACCACGTCGTCGTGGAGTAGGGTGGCGGTATGAATGAATTCTATGACTGCGGCGAACTTGGTATGCGGTTCACTGCACTTGCCCAGTGCTGCCGCGCTGAGTAATACCAGAAGCGGTCGCAAGCGCTTTCCGCCCGCATCTACAATATAATGGCCGATGTTCTCCACCAGGGGAACATTTGACTGAAGTTGCTCGATTATGTGCTGGTTTACCAGCTCCAGTTCCCGAGCGACGATTGTGCGAATATGTTGCATGTAATGGGCTGATTAAATAGTGCTCGCGAATGCTAGGTCGTGGCCTGCGAGGTGTCAAGCATCATTGAGGCTAAGCCTTTGTCTTTCATAGAAAATAACGCTTGCCCCAGAGGTCTGAAATGAGTAAAATCGCCGCCCTCTATCCGATCGGGTCTGTACGGCCGTTCCTCGGGCAGAGGTAAATAAGTGTTTGTGCCTGGCTCTGCCCCCTTGATCTACAAGGGCTTTTTTCAAATGCGAGCAGGCTAACTAAACGGAGCGCGAAATGTACGCAGTAATTGAGAGTGGCGGAAAGCAGCACCGCGTCACTGAGGGAGAGACCCTCAAATTGGAGAAAATGGAAGTTGCAACCGGTGGCACTGTCGAATTTGACAAGGTACTGATGATCGGTGGCGACGACGACGTTAAAATCGGGACACCGACTGTCGATGGCGGTAAAGTGACGGCAGAAGTGATTGCTCACGGTCGTCATAAGAAGATCAAGATCATCAAATTTAACCGCCGCAAGCACTCCCGGAAGCAAACGGGTCACCGTCAGTGGTTTACCGAAGTCAAAATTACCGGCATTTCGGCGTAAAGGAGGGGTTGGAACATGGCTCATAAAAAAGCAGGCGGAAGCACGCGCAACGGGCGTGATTCGCAGAGCAAACGTCTCGGAGTTAAGCGCTTTGGCGGTGAGACGGTAAAAGCAGGTAACATTATCGTGCGACAGCGCGGTACACGTTTTCATGCGGGTGTTAACGTAGGCTGCGGTAAGGATCATACTCTGTTCGCAACCGCAGATGGCAAAGTGGAGTTCATTGTAAGAGGCCCGCGAAGTCGAAAGTTTGTACGGGTTGTGAGCGCCTGACCCGCACCGACTTTTAGTTCTCAAGAGCCTCGTCAATTGACGGGGCTTTTTTATGTGCAGGATGTAATATGGATATGCCAGTGGTGCGGTTCTTCTCCCGGGGCGATGGTCATGAAATTTGTAGATGAAGCAAGCATAAAAGTGTACGCAGGCAACGGCGGAAACGGCGCGATGAGTTTTCGCCGCGAAAAATATATTGCCAAGGGCGGCCCGGACGGCGGTGATGGTGGCGATGGGGGTAGTGTGATCATGGAGGCCGACGCCGCCTTGAACACAATGGTCGACTATCGTTTTCAACGCAGCTATCGCGCTGAAAGTGGCCAATCCGGCGGCGGTAGCAACTGTACGGGCAAAGGGGGAGCGGACATCGTGCTCAAGGTGCCATTGGTACGACGATCATAGATGAGGATAGCGCCGAGGTGTTGGGA
>JABHWT010000014.1 GCA_018657645.1 Halieaceae bacterium
CCCGTCTTGGCAAAAACCGACGATAGCTGCGCTCTGGCTGTATTTCGCGACACTCCAAGAGCCCCTGCTGCCGCGGTGAGCGTCAGCCCATCAATTAAATGTGCAATCAGTTTCGCTTCGGCCGGAGTGACCCCAAGCACTTCGATCAACCGAGATTGGCTAGGTGCGCATTCACGAACTGGCCCTTGAAAAAGCAAGACAATCTCTGGCCCACCTTCCCCGAAAGCCATATTCTGCTTTGCTACCGATCGAATATGCACCTCCCATTTCGCTGCTGAGTTTGCACGATCAATCGAGATACTGGACGAGCGCCCGACCAAGCCATTACCTCGGGCTATACCCAACAACTCATGACATGCCTCTTCCAGCTTCTTTTGATCAGCGCCCCCGCTACAGCGGAGCGAGTCGCCTCTCAAAAATATGCCATCATCGGAGGAGAGAATCTGTCTCGCCTGCTGATTAGCTGACAGCACCTCCAGCTTCGCATTGACAACAACAGACGCAATATCCATTGAACTCAGTAGCTCTTCGTAAAATTCTTCGACAAACGTGTTGTGCGAGTAGGCACCGTATAGCTTGAGCGCATTGTTCATCAAGGGGACGATACTTTCGAGTCGGACCCGGTCCTCCTGGGAAAATCCTGGCGCAGCACCCATGCGAACCAGCCTCATTCGCAGTCGTATATGGCTTTGCTTGTCATAAACATCAAAGCCGATTAGATCTGACACCTCGTAGGCCTTCAGATAGTCATAGAAATCAAGCGACTTAAGCTCAGTGTCTGTCACACGATCGCGGAGGGTATAGACCTTCTTTTCGGGCAACTCGGCAAACGGTGAATCCAGATGAGCTTTGGTACGAAAATCTTCTAAAGCGCCGGTGTCGGAGTCTGAGTACAGATACACCGTTAGCCCAGGGTCGGACTTTCGGGGGCGCCGCAACACCAGCGTGGCGCTGGGGACATTCATATAGGCTTCGAGATGCTTGAGCAATGTTTTCCAGGGGGGTTTTTCCAGCACCCCCTCATAGATAACCTGGCTTAAAGGGTGCGCTTCCCGAATTTCTGACACTATTGCCTCCTTTACACGCCCGAGCCGATGCCTGCACGAAATTTTGCTTCTGACAATAGTGCCACATTCTATCGGCCAGGTACGCCACATACAAAAAAGCCCCACCCTATTGGGTGAGGCTTTTTTGTATGTGGCGCGCCCGGCACGATTCGAACGTGCGACCGCCTGGTTCGTAGCCATCAATTATAATCATAACTTATTGTTTTAATTGTACTTTATGGTGAGGCGCTCGTTGCAAATCACACAACAGTGCATGACCGTGCACGACTGATCCCGGCAAAAGTGCGGCACCCGCCTCGCCAACAGGCCCAAGCGAGTGGCAGCGAAGGGTATTGCTGCTATCCCGCTGAATCTGTTCCATTCCTCGGTGTGGCTGTGCTGATTGCAGATGCTGTGTACGAGCTGTATGCCGCCTGTGAGACTACGAGGGAGTTGGGTCAGTTGTACTCAGATATGGGCGTGGCTGATGAAACCTCGGATGATGTCATGCACAATGTCTGCCACCCCACTTTGCCTGATGCTCGGGATACCTGAGACGGAGTTGTTAAGAAGAGTGAAGAGTGGTTGGATCAGGCAAGGGCTGCGATGTGAAGTTAAAAAGTATTCTTGGCAATATCAATGCCCAATATGCCAATAGTCATGTCGATCTCCATTCAAAGTTGAGGTCCTTCAGTTTTACGGCTTGTCTGAGGACTCCTTTCGCGCTAGCGGCTAGGGTGGGGATGGTTCATTACATTAGTTCCTTTAACATCGGTCGGCATGACAATTCGCTCGCTGCTTGTTTACGTAATAGAGTAGCCAGACCGGCAGAGACTCGTCATATGATGGGTCAGGGTCAGGATCAGGATCAATTGACAGTTTGAAAGCGATACCGGCTTGATCGCTAGTTAAATCCACATTACTCACTGTTTGAACAAGGTAGCCGCTGCCGGCAGGGGGGGTAAGGGTAAAGTGATGGTCTGGCCCCGCAACTGCCGCAAATTTGTAGTACCCCTCAGAGTCCGTCGTTACATATACCGCGCTATAAAAGAAACCACTCTTTGGTGCCTGTGCCCCGACAGATACACCGGCAAAGCCCTGCCCTTCAGCATCCAACACGCGCCCGCTTATCTGCGCATAAGGGGGTAACACTATATCCTTGACCGTATCTCCTGTGACGGGAAAGGCCGGCGTAATAAAACCATCGCCAAAATATCTGGAGTCGAAGCCCGCATA
>JABHWT010000201.1 GCA_018657645.1 Halieaceae bacterium
CCTACCGGGTAAACAAGATATTCCTGGCCGATGGAGATGCAATGACCCTGTCGAGCCGACGTCTGAAACAGGTTCTTCAATTGATTCGACAATACTTCCCACAGCTTGCCCGGGTCAGTTCCTATTGCCTGCCCAGAAACCTGAAAAACAAATCTGCTCAGGAACTGGCTGAACTCAAGGAGCTGGGGCTGAATCTGATGTATGTGGGCTGCGAAACCGGCGACACCGAATTGCTATCCCTGGTTGAGAAGGGTGAAACCTTTGAGTCATCTCTCGCTGCGCTGACAAAGATAAAGCAGGCGGGGATGAAAAGTTCAGTGATGATTCTAAACGGCCTTGGCGGACCCAAGCTGAGCAAGCAACATGCGCTGCAGTCAGCTCGCCTCATGAATCTCGCACAGCCCGAATTTCTGTCGACACTGGTGGTGGAATTGCCACCGGATGCGCAACTATTTGAGGACAGATTTGAGGGCCAGTGGCGCAAGCTGACGCAACTGGAGTTGTTCACCGAAATGCAGCTGTTGCTGGAAAATCTGGAGCTGAAGAAAACGGTCTTTCGCTCGGACCACGCCTCCAATTACCTGGTTCTAAAAGGGCAGTTGGGTCGCGATAAGGACAAATTACTGGAAACCGTCCGCACGGCAATTAATCGCCCCGGCGCAATCCCCTTGCGCCAGGAATGGCAGCGCGGCCTGTGAGCCTCTCCCGGCCGTACGAGCAATCCTGAACTCATTAGTTATCTAGAAACTACTATGCTCAATGCGCAGGCTGCAAAGGTTAGCTATACCTGCTGAGCGTCCAATGCCGAGGGTACAGGGCAATCCATTACCGCCGCTATTGTGGTGATAATCTCTCGCTCCACCGAACTGATCTTGCCATCGGACCCCGCAGCCAGTGCCATGGCCTTTAGCAGCCGTGGCTTCAGCAGGGGATAGCAATTCGCCAATTCATGCACGCCCTTGCTGAATGCGGTTACACTGCAGCGATCCTGTGGCAGTATCTGCAGGCTGTTAAAATCCAGCTCATCTGCCGCCAGTCTGAATACCTGCTGAGCCTCACCGCTACCCTCCCAGGCCAGCATCGAGAGTACAATACGCAGGTGGTACACTACTTTCTTGAGGCTGCGATACCGGGGTCGGCTGGCCTTTACCTGGATGAACTCCGGGTCGAGGTAATGACGAACCAACTGAAACAGGCACCACTCGAAAAGATCCGTGCGAGCGTCGGCACGAATAACCTGCAGTAAGGTGTTTTTGAAGGCCTGGTATTGCTCGAGTGACACCGACTTCAGAGCGGGCAGGCACATCTCCAACAGCGGTAGACGCTGGGCAGGAATCAAGGCCTGCACGCCGGGCCACAAGGTTGCAACCAGATCGCTGAGGCCCGCTACCTCCAAACCGGCGATAGTGGCTAACTGACGCTGCTCTATTTCAGGATCCGGGCTTACCAATAGCGCGTAGACCAGCGCATTTGCACCCAGGGGCTCGTGGGCATAACGCACGTAGGCGACCGGGAGCTGATATCGGTCGGCGGTGTTGGCCTCCAGTTCATCCGGCGGTGGACCAAAATCTGCGTCCTCCGCCGAATCCAGCTCAATGGGCCTTGCCGTCGATGCCAGAATCGCCGCGCTCACCATGGCAGCCCGGCCCACGCCCTGAGCCAGGGCACCCTCTTCAACAGGCTGCTCCTGATAATGGCGTACCCGGCGCTTGATATACTGCCCGTCCCAGTTCGTATCCAGGCGTAGAATGCGTTTATTAAGAGGCGGATGGGTTGCAAACAGCTGCCACAGCCGGTGTTCAATTTGGCCAAAGAAAATGTGTGACATTTCCGCCGCTCGCGCCGCGTGCACCAAGGTACCAGGCACGTACCCTCCTATCACCTTCAAGGCATCGCCTATACCCTCAGGATTGCGGGTATATTGTACGGCACCGGCGTCGGCCAGGTATTCCTTCTCTCTGCTTATTGCGGCCTTGATGAAGCCGGCCGCTACACTTCCAAGCCAACCCAGCAACCACAAAGCCAGTCCCAGCAACAACAGACCCTGCCCCTCGTCACTTCCTCGGCTTCTGCCTATACGTGCATAGCGAGTACTGCGTAGCAGAACGTGGCCGACATCACCGATAAAGGTAATTCCTTTCAACATCGCAGCGAGACGAATATTGAGACGCATATCACCGTTGAGAATATGGCTGAATTCATGTGCGATTACACCCTGCAACTCGTCGCGCTTCAGGTGATCGATTGTCCCTCGGGTAACCGCAACAACCACATCGGCGGGACTGACTCCGGCGGCGAACGCGTTAATCCCTCGCTCGCCGTCCATCACATAAAGCGGTGGTACCGGCATGTTGGCCGCCAGTGCCATCTCCTCCACCACATTCAGGCAACGTCGTTCGGCCGTATTGTCGGATTGCGGTAGAACCCGGCGGCCACCCATCGCCTCTGCCACCGTTTTGCCGCCGGTAGACAGGTGAATCCATTTAGCCAACACAACCAGCAGTACGGTAGAGGTAATGGCAAGGCCAATACCGCCAAACTGCGCCCATGATAAATAGGACCAGAAGCCACTCAACGTCTCTCCACTCCCGCTGTAAATATCGTAGTCCTGACCGAACCAGAGAAAGAAGGCCACCAGCAGGTTAGCCAGCAGAATAAGCAGCAATACAGCTGTGATGAACAGCAAAAGCAATAGGCGAGCATTGCGCCGACCGATGTCCTGCTGCTCAAAAAAATTCATGGAGCCGCCTAATCGGGCTTAGAAGGAAACCTTGGGAGCCACCTTAATCTCATCCGAATCATCGAACTCGAGCAACTCGGCATCACCCGGGTGACCAAACCTGGCAGCGAAAAAGATCGGGGGGAAACTCTGCCGGTAGGTGTTATAACCCATGACCACGTCGTTGTAACCCTGGCGCGCATAAGCCACCCGGTTCTCAGTAGAAGTGAGTTCTTCAGACAGTTGTTGCATATTCTCACTGGCTTTAAGGTCGGGGTAGGCTTCCATAGTGACATTGAGCTTACCCAATGCGCCGCGCAGGGTTGACTCAGCACCTGCCAATTGCACCATT
The DNA here is from genome assembly GCA_018657645.1 of Halieaceae bacterium. Taxonomy (GTDB): domain Bacteria; phylum Pseudomonadota; class Gammaproteobacteria; order Pseudomonadales; family Halieaceae; genus JBALVT01. Next base: position 3,072 of record JABHWT010000201.1, read on the forward strand.
TCCTTACCGCCGGCCTGTCCATCCCCCACCGCTTTGAGAATAGCGGCGGCCTCGTTGCGGGCGGAGATGACCGCGTCGAGCGTTTCACGCTCGTGGGTCATGTAGGCCTTGGCCGTTTCAACCAGGCTGGGAATCAGGTCGTAGCGCCGTTTGAGCTGAACTTCTATTTGTGAGAAAGCGTTGAGATAGCGGTTTTTAAGAGTTACCAGGGAGTTGTAAATATTAACAACATAAATCACCAAGGCCAGTAATCCCAACCAAAAAACAATCGTGGAAATTTCCATAATCCTACCCTCTATCAGAAGTCTATTGTACCCCGTTACATCATATTCAACCAATCATACAAAACTTGGCGCCGTCTTACAGCCTCTGTGTTAGGCTTACAAATACCGCCACTGTTTGGGCGGCCGTCGGGAACTGCAAAGGAAAGCGGAACTCACCGACACTGCACGGCACAATCCATCACATTCGACAAGGAGGTTGAATCAATGGAACACTCTCACTCACATCAGTCTATTTACCCGGAGCTCACACCTCCTCCCAAGCCTCGCTATTTTGCCCTATCGCGCACGACCGATCGGGTGTTACAGATTCTGTTGCACGGTGATCTCTACCGGCTGCGCGCCGACGGGGTAGCCCAGCAGTTAGGCATTAGCGGCACAACCCTGCGAAGGCGCCTGCGAGCAGACCACACCAGTTACCAGTTCCTGCTTGACAGGGCCAGGCAATATCGCTGCGAGCAACTACTTAAAGAAATCTGGCTGCCGGGAAAATGTGTCGCAGATGAACTGGGCTACCTGGAAGTCAACAGCTTTTATCGCGCCTTTCGACGCTGGACCGGGCAAAGCTACAGCGACTACAAATTGCAACAATGCTAGCCCGGAAAATGCTCGAGCCCACGAGGCCGGCGCTAGCTATCAGGCAGCGGGTGCAATTTACGGGCTAGGAAGTTCCAGTTTGACAAATGTCGCGGTATCATCGGCCTTCAAATTGTCACCCCGTCCAAGCAGCGGGATGATTCTCGTTACGAATGTCGGGGAAATGGCATGAATGTTGTAATTATCGGTGCGGGCTATGTCGGCCTGGTCTCTGGGGCCTGTTTCGCCGAATTTGGGGCATATGTTACTTGCATCGATACCGACGGGCAGAAGATTCAGGCTCTGGGGGAGAACAAAATCCCTATTTATGAACCCGGCCTTGCCGAGCTTGTGAAGCACAACGCGCAAGCGGGTCGCCTGAAATTTTGCACAAGTTTGGCATCCGCCGTCCCACACGCCGACATCGTATTTATTGCCGTGGGCACACCCAGCCACGAGCTCGATGGGCAAGCCGATTTACAGTATATTCATGCCGCTGCAAGAGAGGTCGCGGAGCACCTTCAGAATTATACCGTCGTCGTAAACAAGTCAACCGTTCCAGTGGGCACAGCGAGAGAAGTTCAGCTCATTATTAAACAGGCCAGGCCCAGTGCCGATTTTGACGTAGCATCAAACCCCGAGTTTTTACGCGAGGGGTCGGCTATCGCTGATTTTCTGCGCCCCGACCGAGTGGTATTAGGCCTGGAATCAGCAAGAGCAGAATCCCTGTTGCGCGAACTATACCGGCCACTGAACTTAATTGAAGCGCCCATTCTCGTGACAACGCCCGAGAGTGCCGAAATCATCAAGTATGCGTCCAATGCTTTTCTCGCCACTAAGATCAGCTTTATTAACGAAATGGCACAGCTGTGTGAAGCCACTGGTGCAGACATACACTCCGTTGCCAAGGGTATGGGCCTCGACCGACGCATTGGCAGGAAATTCCTGCACGCGGGACCGGGCTACGGCGGTTCCTGCTTCCCCAAAGACACAAGGGCCCTCGCCGGAATGGCCAGCACACACGGCCTCTCCAGTCACATAGTCAAGGCTACGATGGAGGTTAACGCTGCCCAGAAAGGCAGAATGATTGCAAAGATTCGCCAGGCACTGGGCGGTAGTGAGGCAGGCCAGGTCATTGCCGTGCTCGGCCTGACATTCAAACCCGAGACAGACGACATGCGCGATGCTCCCGCGCTCAATATCCTGCCAGCTCTGTCAGACAATGGTGCTGTTATCAAGGCTCACGACCCCGCAGGAATGGCTGCGGCGCGCCCCTTGCTACCCGACACCATCCAGTACGCCCAGGACATTGACCAGGCTATCCTGGGCGCCGATGCCATCGTAATAATGACAGAGTGGAATCAGTACAGGGGTATGGACCTGGCTAAAATTAAATCCGTGATGAAGGGCAAGGTATTCATCGATTTGAGAAATATCTATGAGCGTGACCTGATAGAGGGTCACGGCTTTGACTACTGCTGCGTCGGACGCTAGTGCTCCCATCCCCTATAAATCAGGTTGTTGCAGCACTACTGCTCGAAGGGATGCCGCAGAATAATTGTCTCCACCCGGTCCGGCCCTGTAGAAATGATGTCGACGGGGGCGCCGATAGCGCTCTCGATTTTCTGAATATACTCGCGCGCGGCCTGGGGTAAATCGTCAAGATTTTTTGCTCCCAGTGTTGACTCGCTCCACCCCGGCACGTTCTCATAAACCGGCACCAGGTCCTCGTAATCATCGGCATCCAGGGGGTTTGCCACCTGATTGCCATCGTTGTCTGTATAGGCGATGCAAATTTTTATACTCTCCAAACCATCCAATACATCCAGTTTGGTCAGGCAAATGCCCGAGACTGAATTGATATTCACCGCGTTACGCAAAGCCACCGCGTCAAACCAGCCACAACGGCGGGGTCGACCGGTTGTAGCACCAAATTCATGCCCCCTTCTGGCCAGGTGCTCTCCGGTTTGATCAAACAGCTCGGTCGGAAACGGCCCCGAGCCTACTCTCGTCGTGTAGGCCTTGGTAATACCAAGCACGTAATCGAGATACAAGGGACCGAACCCAGATCCGGTAGCCGTCCCTCCTGCAGTAGTATTGGAACTGGTGACAAAGGGATAGGTGCCATGGTCTATATCCAGCAGCGAGCCCTGCGCGCCCTCAAATAAAATGCTCGTATTGGCCTGGCGGTACTGATGCAACAGCGCACTGACATCGGCAATCATCGGCAGTAATTTCTCAGCCATGGCCAGAGTTTCGGCCAGCACCTGATCGTAATCCAAGGGATCGACACCATAATAGTTTTTTAGCACGAAGTTGTGATATTCCATCACCTCTTTCAACTTGACACTAAACCTTTGTGATTTTTGCAGGTCACCCAAACGCAATCCGCGGCGCGCGGCCTTGTCTTCATAGGCAGGGCCAATACCACGACCCGTGGTACCAATTTTTGCATTGCCGCGCCTTGCCTCCCGGGCCTGATCCAATGCCACGTGATAAGGCAGGATCAGGGGGCATGCCGGTGAGATCTGAAGGCGATCTCGCACGGGCACACCCCTGTCTTCCAACTCCGCTATTTCAGCCAGCAATGCATCCGGAGCCAACACCACACCATTGCCTATCATGCACTGCACATTGTCCCGCAGAATACCGGACGGAATCAGGTGTAGCACCGTTTTCTCGCCCTCTATCACCAGGGTGTGCCCGGCATTATGGCCACCTTGAAAGCGTACTACCGTGCCCACCTGATCAGTCAAAAGATCGACGATCTTACCCTTGCCCTCGTCTCCCCATTGGGTACCCAGAACTACAACATTCTTGCTCATTATGCTTTAACTCTTTTAAAGGTTCAGTGTTTAACGGATTTGACTATCCATTGGTCATGCTCTTGTACTAACTCTCGATCACAGCGCGGGTCGACCTCGCCGAACAGGCTGTTGATAACAATTTCTCCCTGCGCACGCAATTCATCTGCTCTACCCTGTAATAGTCTGTCATCGCTAATGGGCACACTAATAGCGCCCGGGCCAGTCGATTCCACAGGCATCATCGCGATCAGCGCCTTGAGGTCGGTTGCAAAGCCCGTAGCGGAGCGTGTACGGCCAAAAACTGCGCCAACGCCATCGTAGCGCCCGCCATTAGCCAGTGCCTGACCGTGGCCTGGCACATAGGCGGCAAAAACAATGCCTGTGTGGTAGTGGTAGCCGCGTAGTTCAGCCAGGTCAAAATACACTTTTAATTGCGGTCGCAAACCTCGAACGATGGTGGCAACATCCTCTAATGCATCGACAGCCGGGAGGGCCGAAGGTGCTTTTTCGTGCAACAGTTTACGGGCATCACTCAATACCTGATCATCGCCGTGCAAATCGACCAATGCGATAATCATCGCGGCCACTTGTTCCTCGACCCCCGCCAGCGCCAACCTGAGATCTGGCACAGATTTTCGCTGCAGCGCCTCGAACACGACGCGCTCCTGCTCCTGGCTAAGCGCGGCCGTAGCCAGTACCGCCTTATAAATTCCCACATGCCCAAGATCAAGGCACAATTCACTGAGGCCGGCCCTATCGAGTGTCTCCAGCATCAATCGTATAACTTCCACGTCGGCCGCCGGACTATTATCGCCATACAGCTCCACCCCAATCTGAAGCGGGGAACGAGAGGCCATCGGCGTTTTGGGACTGGTGTGCAATACACTCCCGGCATAACACAGGCGCGCCACACCCTGCTGCGCCAGGCTATGGGCGTCAATGCGTGCGACCTGAGGCGTGATGTCCGCTCGAACCCCCAGCGTCCGCCCGCTGAGTCTGTCGGTCATTTTGAAGGTAAGGAGGTCGATATCGGCACCCAGGCCAATCAACAGTGATTCCGTATATTCGATGAGGGGCGGAATCACCAGCTGGTAGCCCCAACTGCGATACAAGTCCAATAACTGACGGCGCAAGCGCTCGACACAGGCCGCCTGTGGGGGCAGAACTTCCTCTACCCCATCGGGCAACTGCCAACGGTCTTCAGTTGTCATTAGTTCACCCAGTAAAGTAATGCCAGCCCAAGCAGCATACTACCAAGGCCAATATTACGGATTACACGGTCATCCATTTCCCCGGCTATGGCTAACATATTTCGCCAGCGATTGGGACTCATAAAGGGGATAAGCCCTTCAATAATAAACACCAGTGCTATGGCTACCGGAAGCACCTGCCAAAAGTCCACAATGCATCCCTGTTCAGAGTTGTTGCTTACATTTGCACACAAAAAACCGCAGGGTCGATCGCTTGCTAAAACGCCGAGTCCCACGGTTGCAGAATTCTATCACAGACGGCGCCTATGGCACCTATGATTTTCCATTTTTTGAGCGGGAATCGCGCCCTACTTACCCCCTTTGGAATCCTTCAGGTAACGGAAAAAATCGCTGTCGGGCTGCAATAGCAATACGTCACCACTGCCCTTAAATGCGCCCTGATAGGCCTTGAGACTACGAGTGAACGAGTAGAACTCCGGATCCTGGTTAAAGGCTTCAGCATATCGTCGTGTTGACTGTGCATCGCCCGCGCCACGAATTTGCTCTGCCTCCCTGTAGGCCGAAGCGGTGATCACCGTGACCTCCCGGTCGGCTGCCGCCTCAATACCCTCGGCCAGCTCCTGACCCTGGGACCTATGCTCTCGCGCTTCCTGCTCTCGCTCGGCATTCATTCGACGGTACACAGACTCCGAAACATCCGGTGGCAGGTCAATCTTCTTCACCCGCACATCCACTACCTGCACTCCCAGCTCGGTTCGTGCGACCATATCAAGCTCCTTAGTAAGCGCTTCCATCAACTGATCGCGCTCACCGGACACCACCTCCTGAACCGTGCGTGTCGCAACCTGGTTGCGCAGACCATTATTGATCCGTTGTGCCAACAGGCCCATTGCGCGATTCACATCGCCGCTGGTCGCCGTGTAAAACTTGGCCGTGTCTGACACCCGAAACTTGGCATAAGAATCCACAATCAGTGCCTTCTTTTCCTGGGTGAAAAAACGCTCTGGTGTAGAGTCCACGGTGAGCACCCGCCCGTCAAACCTACGCACATTGTTGACAAAGGGAATTTTTATGTGAAGCCCGGGTTGAATGTCGGCATTCACTACTTCGCCAAATCTCAACAGTACACCGCGCTCAGTTTCCTTGAGAACATACAAAGCGTTTCCAAGTACAATCACAGTCAATGCTAAAAATAATAGCAGCGTCATATTACGTCCGGACATTTTAACGCCCTCCCCGGCTACGGTTGCTGGCAGCGGCATCGCGACGCAACTGCTCGGTAACAGCATTGGTCAATTCGCGAATATTGGAGCTGTCAATTCGGGTGCTGGCACCACTGGTAGTTACCTGACTGGCCATTTTATCAAGCGGCAAATACATGACATTATTGCCGCCTTCCACGTCCACCATCACCTTACTGGTGTTGCCATAAACGGCCTGGATTGCATCCAGGTACAGTCGTTCGCGGGTAACTTCTGGAGCCTTGCGGTATTCAGTCAACAGTTTGATAAAGCGGTCGGCCTCACCATCTGCGTTGGCAATCACCTGCTCTTTATAGGCGTTGGCCTCTTCTATCTGACGCTGGGCACGGCCCCTCGCCTCGGGAATAATTCCATTGGCGTAGGCCTGGGCTTCATTCTTCACCCGCTCCTCATCCTCCCGCGCCTTAATCACATCGTCGAAGGCACCCTGTACCTGCGTCGGCGGCTTGGATTCGTCAACATTGACTTTAGATACGTTAATGCCTGTCTCGTAGAGATCCAGTAAATCCTGCAGACGCTGGTGCACATCGAGAGCAATCTGGGCCCGACCGCCGGTTAAAACCGCATCCATATTGGTACCGCCAACCACGTGCCGCAATGCACTTTGGGTTGCGTGCTGCAGGGACCGCTCCGGATCGCGAACCTTGATAACAAAATGTGTAGGGTTGTCGATTACATACTGCACGGACAGTTTCACCTCCACGATGTTTTCATCCTGAGTGAGCATGATCTCGCGCAAACTGGCAGAACGCACATTGGTCGTGTTTACCGTGGTCACTTGATCAATCAGTGGCGGATTCCACTGCAACCCCGGTTGAACCGTGTCGTAGTATTTGCCGAATCGCAGTACCACTCCACGTTCCTGCTCATCGACCTGATAAAAGCCCATGAGGCCCCACACCAGCAGGGCACCAATGATCACTACCGCCAGCAACGCGCCGGAAATGGCCGGTGCGCCACCACCACCACTGGAACCACCGCGGCCGCCGCCAAACAGGCCGCCGAGTTTATCCTGCAGATTCTTCAGGGCCTCATCGAGGTCTGGGGGTCCCTGATTACCGCCGCCCCAGGGGTCTTTGGGTTTGTTGTTCCCGCCGCCCGGCTCATTCCAAGCCATAGTGTTTACTCCTTGTGTACAAGTCGGATAGTTTATCAAAGTTTTTCATGTAATGAGCCATCGACACCTTCGGATGCCATTTACTTTTCTGGGGCCTTCTCATTGCTGTTGGGTCATCAGACGGTCCCAGTCTGCTCGAGGTAGACGGACACTCAATCGCGCCACGCCCTGTTCATCAAACTCTTCGGCATTCACCGCGCCCATCTGATACAACGCAGATCGAAGGCGTCCCTGGTCTGGCTCTATTGTCAAATGCTCTGTAATCATGTCCAGACCTATCAACTCTTCGATCGCCTGCAATAGTAGCTCGGTTCCAGCTCCGGTTGTCGCGCTGAGCCATACCCGGCTTGGCCTGCCATCGGAATCGCGGTCGATTCGAGGCGCGAGCTCCAATAGATCCAGCTTGTTATACACCATAAGCTGGGGGATGTCCTGTGCTCCAATCTCAGATAGCACATGCTGCACCTGCTGTATATTGCTATCGCGGTCCTCGTTCGCTGCATCTATCACGTGCAGCAGTAAATCGGCACTGCGAGTCTCTTCCAGAGTCGCTTTAAAGGCCTCAACCAATTTGTGCGGCAGGTGTGAGATAAAGCCAACCGTATCCGCCAAAACGACGGTTCCGGCCTGGCCCAGGTCCAACCTGCGCAGGGTCGGATCGAGAGTAGCGAACAATTGAGGCGCTGCCAGCACTTCGGCCGAGGTGAGCTGATTAAACAATGTTGACTTACCCGCATTGGTGTAACCCACCAGAGAAACACTGCGCAGTTCTGCCCTGCGCCTGGCGCGTCGCCCCTGATCGCGCTGCCTTCGCACTTTTTCCAATCGGTTGGTGATTGACTTAATTCGAGCCCGCAGCAATCGGCGGTCTGTCTCCAGCTGGGTTTCACCCGGTCCTCGTAGACCTATACCGCCCTTCTGTCTCTCCAGGTGTGTCCAACCGCGCACCAATCGCGTACTCATGTGTCGCAGCTGCGCCAGTTCTACCTGTAGTTTACCCTCGTGAGTGCGGGCGCGCTGGGCAAAAATATCCAGAATCAAACCGGTGCGATCGAGAACCCGACAATTGAGCTCGCGCTCCAGATTCCGCTCCTGGCTGGGGGCCAGAGCGTGATTAAACATCACTATCTCGGCCTGATGCAGGCTGACCTGATCTGCAATTTCCTGAAGCTTCCCCTTACCGACAAATGTACGGGGATGCGGCGCAGTGCGCTGCCCCATTACGTAGGCCACGGGGTCGCCACCGGCGGACAAGACCAGTTCCTCAAACTCACGCGGGTCCTCTCTCTCGGCTTCACTGTCCAGGTGCAAATGAACAAGCACCGCCAACTCGCCCGATTCAGGCCGTTCAAAAAACATATAGCTCTCTGGGAGTTACCGGAAGGTCTGTACCCGGGTTATGGCCCCCCGACAGTAGTCTAATCCTCGTCTTCAGGGGGACTCTGCATGGGCACACGTACAACTCTCGATGGTACAACAGTCGAAATCGCATGCTTATAGACCATTTGACTCACTGTGTTCTTCAGCAACACCACAAATTGATCGAAGGATTCGATCTGGCCCTGCAATTTAATGCCGTTAACCAGATATATAGACACTGGCACGCGTTCCTTACGAAGGATATTCAGGTAAGGGTCTTGCAAAGTATGCCCTTTTGACATGGCTTTACTCCTTGAATGGCTCAAACTGAGCCCAAATATTAAAACAATGGCCTCTAACCGCTTCCAACACTGCTGGAGCCCCTATCAGGGCTCGAGCGACATTCGAAAAGGATTGCGGACCTCTGTTCCCGCTTCTTACAGTATAAAGCATTCCTGACCATACTACATGGGGTTTAGTCCAAGATACTTCAAGGCCACATCCAGAGGTTTAGACCCGGTGCATGCCCAATCTCCATCAGACCTCCCTTTTTCCACGACGTTCCCTTCCCGGTCGGTATAAATCCACTGTAAATCGGTCCATTTGCGCAACCAGGTCAACTGCCGCTTGGCCAGTTGACGGGTAGCGGCTGTGCCCTTTTCAATCGCCTGATCCAGGGAATACTCTCCCGCCAGATGATCCCACAATTGGCGATAGCCCACCGCCCGCAAGGCGGGCAGGTCCGAGCCCAGGTC
>JABHWT010000422.1 GCA_018657645.1 Halieaceae bacterium
ATCGGGCTATTCGCAGTGTGGTCGATCGGGGGATCGATTACTATGAGCCCGAACCCGGTGAGCAGGCCTCATGACCCTGTCCAGAAGACAGTTTATTCGCAATGTGTCGATTGCCGGTGGGGCGCTTACTCTGGGGTTTAACCTGAGCGGTTGTAGCGAAGGCGGGTTGCCTCCGGTCAGAGATGGGGTATTTCAGCCCAGTGCCTATTTGCGGATCACCGAGGCCGGCGAAATCACAGTGCAAATTCACAAAGCGGAGATGGGGCAGGGCATTATAACCGGCATCATTACCCTCATTGCCGAGGAGCTGGAGGTAGATCCGGACCGGGTGCGATATGAAATGGCACCCGTGCACCCGGCTTTTGGCGACCCGGAAATGCACCTGCAATTGACCGGGGGTAGCGCCTCAATTCGTGTGTATTATGACATTTTGAGGCAGGTAGGGGCTGCGGCACGGGCTACCTTGATACAGGCTGCAGCGACGGAATCTTCAATTCCCGCTGCACAACTGACTGCCCATAAGGGCGCGGTGGAGTCCGATGATGGTACCTACTCCGCGACTTACGGTGAGCTTGTGCCCAGTGCCCGCATGCAGCCCATCCCAACAGAGGTCGAATTAAAGCCTGCCGAGCAATTCTCAGTCATTGGTCACCACAACCGGCGCCTGGATTCAGCTTCTAAAGTGGATGGCAGTGCTGTTTTTGGTATTGATGCTTACCCTGACGATTACGTAGTAGCGATACTCATTCGCTGTCCCCATTTTGGTGGCAAATTGCAGGGGTTCAAAGCCGATAGTGCGCTGAGTATGCCGGGCGTCATCGATGTGTTTGCCCTTGACCAGTGTGTTGCGGTTGTCGGTCGGAGCTATTGGGTGGCGCGCCAGGCCTCGCTGAAAGTGGATGTACAGTTTGTTCAGTCTGACTCGCCCCTTCAAAACAGTGCAGCTATGAGGCGGGCCATGGTGGCGGCATTTGACGATGGTGATTTTGCCAGTATCCGAGCCGATGGAGAACCATTGGGTGAGGTGGGTGGTAAATTAGTGGAGGCCGAATACCATCTGCCATTTCTCGCTCACGCTACAATGGAACCTCAAAATGCAACGGCCGTTGTGACTTCCGATCACTGTCGGGTCTGGGTGGGGTCCCAGGCACCCGATATTGCACGGGATGCCGCTGCCCGCGTCCTGGGGCGCCCACGTGATACGGTGACCGTTCACAATCAGATGCTCGGTGGCGGCTTTGGGCGCAGGGTCGCGGCCGATAGTGTCGAGGAAGCTGTCGCCATAGCGGCGAGGGTAGGGCGACCGGTTAAGGTGGTGTGGAGCCGAGAAGATGATATGCGCCACGATTTCTACCGGCCCGCCATGGCCGGACGACTGCAAGCCCGGGTCTCTGAACGGGGCATGGTGTCCGACTGGCAACATAGAATAGTCGGCCCGAGCGTCAATCAGCAAATTTTCCCACTGCTGGGTAAGGCCGCGGTGCCGCGGTGGGTTCCATCGGGGATACTGAATCTGGCGGGCGACATAGTGGCGACTAAAGATTTTACCGCGGTTGAGGGTGCGGTGGATTTACCCTATCGCTTCGATTCCATCGAGGTATTGTATGCCAACCTTGAACTTGATGTGCCGGTGGGCTATTGGCGCTCGGTGGGGCATAGCCATAGTGCATTTATCGTCGAGAGTTTCATCGATGAACTGGCCTTTGCAGCAGCGCGGGACCCGGTCGAGTTCAGGCGTCATTACCTGCCACTCGAAAGTCGTCAACGCCGTGTTTTGGATAAGGTGACTGCGCTGGCAAGCTGGGGTGATGCACCCGAAGGGCGGTTTCAAGGGGTTGCCGTACATGCCTCCTTTGGCACTGTGGTGGCCGAGATTGCCGAGATATCGCTGTCTAATGACGTGCCACGCGTGGAGCGTTTTTATTGTGCAGTGGACTGTGGACGGGTAGTCAATCCCGATATCGTCCGAGACCAGATGGTCAGCGGTATAGTTTTCGGGTTAACAGCGGCACTGGCTGGCCGGATCAGTATAGAAAATGGCGCTGTGCAACAGAGTAATTTCCACGACTACCCGATTCTTCGCCATAATGAGATGCCCGAAGTTCATGTCGCTATTATCGATAGTGATGCCCATCCGAGTGGCGTGGGTGAGCCCGGTACACCCCCGGCGGCCCCCGCTCTAGCCAACGCCATTTTTAGCGCAACGGGTCGACGTATGCGCGAATTACCCATGAGACTTAGTTAATGCCAAACTACTTATTCAAAGACACACCAGCCCAGGGAACCGTGCGAGAAATTGTCCCCGGTCTATACTGGCTGAGAATGCCATTGCCGATGGCCCTGGACCATATTAATCTGTATCTGCTCGAGGACGACGACGGCTGGTGGGTCGTTGATACCGGCATCGCCTTTGGCGCCACGGAAACACTGTGGGATCAGATTTTTGCCAATGAACTGGGTGGCAAGCCAATTAAGGCGGTGATGTGTACCCACATGCACCCCGATCACATAGGCATGGCAGGTTGGTTGTGTGAAAAATGGCGGGTACCCTTTTACATGACCAGAATGGAATACATGAGCGGCCTGTCTTTCAGTCGGATGTCGTCCAAGGACTTCAGCTGGACATCGGAGCAGTATTATACAAGAGCGGGTTTTAGTGCAGACCAAATCACCAGTTTACGCCAGCGGTTTGCAGGCTTTGGCTCCGTGGTCAAGCCCATGCCTGGTGCTTTTCGCCGTCTGGTCGATGGCGATAGCCTCGTTATAAAAGGCAACCGATGGCGCGTTGTAGTGGGGCGAGGACACTCGCCCGAGCATGCCTGCCTGTACAGTGATGCGCTCAATATATTGATTTCCGGCGATCAGGTAATACCGAAAATTACTTCCAATGTCAGTGTGTCGCCCGCTGAGCCCGACGCCAACCCACTCAAGGAATGGCTGGCATCGCACGAGCACTTTTTAGATATTCTGCCGGGCGATGCCCTGATACTCCCGGCACACAACGCACCATTTCACGGCTTGCACGAGCGCTTGCGGTTCCTGATCGACCACCACGAGGACCATTTGCTAGCGCTGGAGGAAGCCTGCGCAGAGGCCACCCCCTGCGCATTGGAATTGTTACCTGTAATATTCAAACGGAAACTGGACGCCGATCAGGTGGGTTTGGCTCTGGGTGAGTGTGTTGCTCACTTGAATTATCTGGTACAGCGCGGCCAGTTGATGCGCTTCGAGGATGAGCAAGGTCGCTATCGCTACCGCTCCATCGATGAAACCCTGCCTCACAGGCTCAGGAAACAGTCCCACTACGGTATTGAAAACGAGCCAATTCAGGTTTAACACAGGAGATCGATATGGGCATGCCCAGCGACATCGGCATCATAGACTTGATGCTGGCAGTTCCCGGCGAGGACAACAGCCAGTTCTATGAATGGATTAAGCCCATGCTCCTGGATAAACAGAGCCGTGAGATGTTCGGTATGCCCGCCCAGTATATGTTCAAAGATATTCCCGACACGCCGCGCCAGGAAGACTACATAGCCTATACCCTGGCTCAGATGGACAAGCATAATATAGAGCGAGCAATGATAGGTGTGGGTAAGTTCGGTGATACGCATGCCGAGGCATTGCGGCGCCATCCGGACCGTTTTTTTGGCTCCTATGAGGCCAATCCGAATCAGGGGATGGACGAGGTCAGAACCATAGTAGCCCTGCATGAGGAGTTTGGGATTAAGGCGGTGACTGCTGCTCCCGCCATGATCTGCCCCCCAGTGCCGGTGAATGATAAAAAGTGGTACCCCATTTACGCGAAATTAGTCGAGTTGGATATACCGTTTTGTCCGTGCATGGGCGTGCCCGGGCCCAGGGTGCCGATGGGGCCGCAGAAGATGGAATTGCTGGACGAGGTGTTGTGGTTTTTCCCCGAGCTGCGAGTTGTCACCCGACACGGCTGTGAGCCCTGGACCGATCTGGCCTGCAAAATGATGTTGAAGTATCCCAACTTGCACTATATGACCAGCGCTTTTGCACCGAAGCACTACCCCAAGGATATCGTCAATTTCGCCAATAAGCGCGGTTCCGAGCAGATAATGTATGCTGGCTATTTTCCAATGGGGTTGTCGCTGGATCGGATATTTAAAGAAATGCCTGAAGTGGCATTTCAGGACGAGGTGTGGCCAAAGTTCCTACGCCACAATGCCATGCGCGTTTTCAAACTCGAGGGCTGAGATGGACTATCTGACTGTTGAAGAGGCAATTCATGCGCCGGGCTTGCGGCTGGTATTGACCGCCGGTGTGCCGGGCCCCTGGGGCGAGGCCGCCAAGGCTATGTTGTCCTACAAAGGGTTGGCGTACACGCCGGTCCGGCAGATGGGCGGCGAGGTCAATGAGGCACTGCAGACGTGGACCGGGCAGAACTCGGCCCCTGTTCTGGTGCCCGAATCGGGCCCTTCGGTGAGCCACTGGATGGATCTGCTACTGCAGTGTGAGGAATTGGCACCTGCCAAACCCCTGCTGCCCAGAGATGTCGATCAACGGGCGATGGTCCTGGGTTTGTCGGCACTACTGGCAGGCGTCAACGGCTTTGCCTGGAACCGCCGCTTGCAAATGTTTGCGCCGGCTATGCGTCTTGAATCTCCCCCGGAAGTTGTTGCTCGCATGGCATATAAATACGGGTGGTCTGAAGCCGCCTGTGCTCAAGCCCCCGCGCGCATGCGGGAGATATGTGACGCGTTGGACAGCCGCTTGCAAAAACAGGAGCAGGTGGACAGCGGCTACCTGGTTGGGGCTTCGGTGACAGCGGTGGATTTTTATTGGGCCAATTTTGCAGGCATGATTAAGCCCCTGGCCCACGCTGATAACCCCATGCCCAGCTACATGCGAGAGACCTACCAGGCCAGAGACAGGGAACTACTCGATTGCGTGACGCCGCGCTTACAGGCTCACCGGGATATGATGTACCAGCACCATATTACCTTGCCACTTGATTTTTAATACGGGAATATCACTATGCTATCGCAACAACAACTGTCAGACCGGTTTGAACTGCAGGACCTTTGTTTTCACTACGCGCATTTAATCGACACCAAGGATTTCGACAAACTGCGGGATGATATTTTTACGGAAGATGCCTTTATCGACTACGGTGCCTTTGGAGGGAGCGTAGGCAACCTCGAGGACACCATTACATTTCTTAAATCTGCCGTTGCGGATGAGGTGTTCCCCAACACGCAACACCTCAACGCCAATGTTGAAGTGACACTGGATGGCGATACCGCTAGCGGCCGGATAATGTGCTTTAACCCCATGGAGCTGGCGCTGCCCGAGGGTGGAACTCAGACATTTTTTCTGGGCCTATGGTATGTCGATGAATATCGTCGAACCACATCTGGCTGGCGTATAGCGCGAAGAGAAGAAGTGAAGAGCTGGGTGTTCAATGCACCGGACTTTATGGCGCTGTAGAGCTAGTCTTGTGCCGGTAGCCAGGATTCCGGCAAATATTTGAGCTCCAGCTTTTGCACGACATCCTTCAGTGCCGACTCCAACTGTACCAGTTTTTTGGTGCCAATTTTCTCGGCGTAGTGCTGCCGCACTTCCTCCATCGCCAGCATGCTGTCCGCTATAAGCTCCAGACCTTTTTCAGTCAACCGAATCTCTCTGGCGCGCCGGTCTGAACCATCCGTGTCGCGGGCGATCCAGCCAATGCGTTCGAGTTCTTTCAGCATTTTGCCCATGGCTTGCTGGGTAATCTGGGCGCGCGCGGCCAGCTCCGTAACGCGGACAGCGCCAAACCCCAGGTTGCCAAAGACTGCGCTGTGGGATTTGCGAAGTTGGACATGGCCTCGCTCGTGCATGAGGGCTAGAATTCTCGACTCAAAATCTTTGGCAAACTCGCGCGACCAACGGGCTACATTGTTTGACAACTGGTATGCAATCTCGTGATTTTTTTCCGCTACGCTTTTTGTCATTTCCAGGTCTCTTTGCCATTCGTTATTATTTGTCAGCTATTCTACCAACACAGCGTGCAATTGGAACAGTCCGCTGCCTTATTCATTCCATCACTGCTCTACGTTACACTTAAGGACATCTGGCGACCGAGAGAACTGACTGTGGCAAAAATTATTACCTGCAATACCAATGGGATTCGAGCGGCCGCGCGCAAGGGCTTTTTTGAGTGGCTGTGTACTGAGGATGCCGACGTGGTGTGTATTCAGGAAACAAAGGCACAAGTGGATCAGTTGACGGACCCCATTTTTAATCCACGTGGATACCACTGCTACTACCGGGATGCGCAAAAGAAGGGATACAGCGGCACCGCTTTATACAGCAAGGTAAAACCACAGCGGGTTGTAACCTCTCTGGGCTGGGACCCCTTGGATTCTGAGGGTCGTTACATCCAGGCCGATTACCGGGGACTCAGTGTAATATCGCTCTACATGCCCTCGGGTAGCAGCTCCGAAGAAGTGCTGCAGAAAAAACTGCATTTCATGGATCACTTTATGGAGCACCTTCGCAGCCTCCGACGAAAGCGTCGCGAGTTTATCATTTGTGCAGACTGGAATATCTGCCACAAGGAGATTGACCTCAAGAACTGGCGTAGCAATCGGAAAAATTCCGGGTTTCTGCCCGTGGAACGAGCCTGGCTGGATGTACTCTACGATGAGGTAGGCTATGTGGACTCATTCAGACTGGTCAACACCGAGTCCGAGCAATACACCTGGTGGTCCAATCGCGGCCAGTCCTGGGCGAAGAATGTTGGCTGGCGCCTCGACTATCAGGTGATTACACCTAAATTGGCAGATAAAGTACGCGAGGCACGTGTTTATCGCCAGCAGCGCTTTTCAGATCACGCGCCGCAGATAATGGAATACGATATCGAAATAGTCATATGAGCTCGTGTTGGTGCGGCATTGCGAGGGGACCTGAAACACTGTAAATTAGCCAGCGATTTCAATGCCCCCCCGTGGGGCCAGCTAATACAGGAATATATGAAATGAGTTTGTTTGTTGCCAGTGCCCAGGCCCAGGATGCAGCTCCTCCGGCCCCGGGCGGAGATCTGTTCCAGATAGCCTTCCTGATTGGGTTGTTTGCCCTATTTTACTTCATTGCCATCAGACCCCAGCGCAAGCGCCAAAAAGAGCATGCGGAAATGGTGTCAGCCCTGGGAAAGGGCGATGAGGTTGTAACCTCCTCCGGTATTCTGGGCAAGATCAACAGCCTGGATGACAACTACATCGTGCTGACGGTGTCCGATAAAGTAAATATGAAGTTTCAACGAGTGCATATCAATGCCGTGCTACCCAAGGGCACTCTCAAGTCTATTGGCTAGTGGAACTGACTTACCCTCGTAAGGTCGACCTCGCCTGCACGCCAACGCCGCTTCAATACATGGCTCGTGCCTCCCACCAATGGGGCTGTGGCCACCGGCTGTGGGTCAAACGCGATGACCTGACCGGCAGTGTTCTTAGTGGCAATAAAGTGCGTAAGCTGGAGTACATTGCTGCCTATGCGCTCGATAACGGCTACGACACGCTGATGACCTGTGGGGGGCTACAGAGCAACCACTGCAGGGCGACAGCACTGGTCGGTGCACAACTTGGTCTGGATGTTCATCTACTGCTGCGTGGCGATGCGCCTACCGATCACGACGGCAACTACCTGCTGGACCAACTTGCCGGTGCCACAGTCGATTGCTACCCGGTGAGACAGTACGTAGAAGATCTGGAGGCGCTGTTTGAGCAGTGGCGGGGCCACTATGCGGGTAATAACAGGAAAGCACTGGTCATTCCTACGGGGGGCAGTGACGGTCTTGGGGTTTGGGGTTACATCGAGGCCTGTGAAGAACTGGCGGCCGATTTTGCCAGCGCAGGTATCGAGCAAGCTCACCTGGTTACTGCGTCGGGCTCCGGTGGCACCCAGGCGGGCCTAACACTCGGGGCGGAGTTACTGAACCTTCCGGCCACTGTCTGGGGCGTCAATGTGTGCGATGACGAGCAGTACTTTGTTAATAAAGTGGGTGCAGATGTTGCCGATTGGCAGCTGCGGAACCCGGGTATGCCCCGGTTTACGGTTACACCGCGCGTGCTGGATGGTTATGTCGGGGCAGGTTATGGTAAAGCGAGCCCCGCAGTATTTGAGCTCATAGCCCAACTGAGCCGATTGGAGGGCGTTGTATTGGATCCAGTCTATACGGGTAAGGCCTTTGCCGGTATGGTAGCAGAAATTGCCAGCGGCCGTTTTGATGGCTGCAGAGACATCGTTTTTGTGCACACGGGAGGGATATTTGGCTTGTTTCCCCAGCGAGAAGGCTTCCGGCACACGGTATAATGGGAGAGCGCAATGCCAGAGTTAATCGCAACCGTTAATAGTTGGGCCTGGGGCCCTGTCATGTTGCTACTTTTATTGGGCACGGGCGTTTTTCTGAGCCTGGGCCTTCGTTTCATGACCATTCGAAAAATTCCCGTGGCTTTTCGCCTGCTACTGGATGGTCGCAAAGGGCAGGGCGCGGGTGATATATCACCCTTTAGTGCACTGATCACCTCTTTGTCGGCGACAATCGGGACGGGAAACAT
>JABHWT010000118.1 GCA_018657645.1 Halieaceae bacterium
GGCTTCGGAACACGCCCGAGCCATAGCCCACATGCCTTCCCGATACGTTCTCGCCTGTACCAACCCAGATCGTGTTGGGATTATTTGGGTCTATCGTAATGCAGCCGATGGAATACGAATCCTCGTTTTCAAATATCGGGGACCAGGTCGTGCCACGGTTCTCGGTTTTCCAGACGCCGCCACTGCCAACGCCAACAAACCAGGTACTTTGTCGCTGCGGGTGTATGGCAATATCAGCGATTCGCCCCGACATAAAAGCAGGCCCTATGCTACGAAATTCCAACCCCTTGAAAGTGGGTTCATTAAACCCAGGTTCTTTGATCTCCACGTCGGCGGCAAAAGCCGGCATGATGGCCAGTGCCAGGAGAACGGCTGCTAGACTCAGGTGTTTCATTATGATCCCTTATACATTATGGTTTTTTTTCAAACGATCAGCGCAGTCTAACGGGTAGCTCCTTCAAATGGTATCGACGTTCTACTCGCATGGCGCATCATCAACGACAGCCCAGAGGTGATCAGGTGGCAAATGCGAGAGGGTGATGGCTCATTACCGCCGCGCCCTTGATTGCCATTGCTTTGTACATTTTCCTTTTTTGCAAACTTTATTGTGCCCGCGAACGTCTAAGCTAAGTATTCTTAACAACAACAGGCACCAAAACATGACTAAGAATTCTTACCTTCTATTACTTTTACCTTTGTTTTTTTGTGGCAATTCAATGGCAACACAGAATGCCCTCGACAGCTCCAGTAACAGTAAAGACATCGCAACTCTCACCAACATGATAGAACAACGAGAGCATGCAATGATTAGCAGGGACATAGGCACAGCAATGTCACAGTTTAGCGAAGATATCACCTGGATAAATTCTCAAGGTTACCTGTTTGAAGGAAAACAGAGCGTACTGGAATTTCACACGATGTTAGCCAACAATAAGACTCTGGATTATTCCTATGAAGCAGGTAAGCCGAGAATAAGAATAACGGGACCCAACAGCGCCATTGTTTATTACTCCTGGAAAATGTTCTGGTTTAGTAAAGGTCAACCCGACGAAATAAGTAATAAGGAAATTGGCTTGATGACGTTATCAGCACAAAAGCAACGTGGGGAATGGCACTGGATAGCTGTAACCAATCAACATACGCCCTGGTTCTACGAAACTATTGACGCTGCAACAATAGACTAGCAGTCTGTCGGACTTAACCGTTCGATGTGAGGGGAAGCGGAACACGTCAGTTTTTGCGGTCGATTGAGGCGAATAGTGGTTCTATTTAACGAAATTGACCGTGAAAAGTGGCAGATTTATGCTTTCCCGCAGTAGAACAGTGTTAAGTCCGACAGACTGCTAGCCCCGAAAACGCCTCGTACTGCAGCGGTTTTACTCCCTATACTCAGGTTCTTCTTCCTCCAGAACGGCACATATTGCACTTAGATGCTTTTGCGCAGCGTTTGGGTAATTCTCCCACTGCCGGGCTGTCTTTTCGGCGACCTTGTCAGAAACCACATTTAATTCCAGACCACTTTGTAAAGCAGTAATGTAAGTTTCGGCAGCCCGCTCAAAATAGTACAGGTCGTCAAATGCCCCGGCTACCGTCTCAGCAACAACCAGAACACCATGATTACCCATGATTAAAACTCGATGTTCGCCTAAAGTTCCAGCAAGCCGCTCTGCTTCACGCCCCAGGCCCATTCCATCAAATCCTGTATCGACGGCGACGCGGTTGAAAAATCTCATCGTGTTTTGATCTATCGGTGGCATTAGCGGACTTTTAAGACAGGCTAGCGCTGTCACATATTTGGAATGAACGTGCATAATACAGCGCGCGTGGGGCACTAGTCGGTGGAGAGCTCCATGAATCGCCCACGCTGTCGGATCAACTACATCGTTCACTCCTTCAGGGGTCATATGAGCATCGAGCTCTAATAAATCACTGGCCTTCATTTTGGACCAGTGACGACCATAAGGGTTAATCAAAAACTGCGAACCATCGTCCGAAACAGACAGGCTGAAATGGTTGGCTATGCCCTCGTGCATGTTTAGCCTTGCGGTCCAACGCAGCGCGGCCGCTAGCTGTCTGCGTTCTTCACTATTATTCATTCATAGTATCCTCTATGGATATGGCCAATTTGACGGATGACGCGGGTCGCCAGGCGCCCTCCCTGCTTTTGCTTCAGCACGAGAGTGGCCTACTAAACCGGGCGGCAAGTCAGCTATTAACCTGGACAACCAATTTGCCAAAGTTAGCACCTGCGAAAAAACCCATAAAGGCTTCCGGCGCATTTTCCAGCCCCTGTACCATATGTTCCCTGTACTTCATTTTTCCGGATGCCAGCCAGCCTGTCATGTCGCCTGTGAATGCGGGCACCCGGTGCCGGTAATTACTGACTATGAATCCCTGCATCCGGATGCTCTTGGTCAGAATCAGGCCCTGCAACATACTCATGCGGTCCGGCCCGGGAGGCAGGGAAGTTTGGTTGTAATGGGCAATCAGTCCACAGACCGGCACTCTGGAATGGTTGTTCAGCAGGGGCATCACCGCCTCCCAGGAGCTACCGCCAACATTCTCGAAATAGACATCGATACCATCGGGACACGCGGCGGCTAGCTGCTGCGCCATATCGTCATCATAATGCGAAATGCACGCATCGTAGCCAAGCTCCTCTACTGCGTACTTGCACTTCTTGGCGGCACCGGCGATGCCCACCACGCGGCAACCCTTGATCTTGGCAATCTGCCCAACCACCGAACCCACCGCGCCAGTTGATGCCGCCAGTACCACCGTTTCTCCCGCCTTCGGTTCACCCAGGTCCAACAATCCGACATAGGCGGTGAGCCCCGGCATTCCCAGAACGCCCAGAGCATAGGATGGCCGCGTAATACGTGGGTCCAGTTTCATCAACCCATTACCGTCGGAAACAGCGTAGTCCTGCCAGCCAGAGTAGGCTGATACCAGGTCCCCCTCCTTGAAAGCGGCATTGCGCGATCGGGCAACCCGACTGACAGTGCCACCGACCATGACATCATTGAGTTCAACCCGCTGGGAATAGCTCTGCCCCGCGTTCATGCGCCCCCGCATATAGGGGTCCAGAGACAGATACAGGGTCTGCAGCAACACCTGGCCGTCAGCCACCGAGGGAAGGGCGACCTCCTCAAGACGAAAATTGGCAGCGGTGGGTTTGCCCGTGGGACGAGAAGCCAGCACGATGCGACGATTGGTGGAGGCTGCAGCTGCAAAACCCGGGTTGATTGCCAGGGTACCCAAGGCACCGAGGGAAGCCAGGGAGAAGTCTCGTCGATTCAGAGTCATAGTGTTTACCTTATGCGGGTTATTGTGCAAATTATTAGTAGTATAGCCACTCTCACCTTGTCTGTAGACCCCACCTCGTCATCGCTACCGGTCCTTCTCATAAGCTCTCCGCGGTGTTACTTTATGCCCTCCTGCCTCGACCTGTTTTTACCCCGGTGGAGGGACTTTCTTAGTACAGGAGAAGTTTAGTGACCGTGAATAAGCTTTACTCCCGGCTGAGTGATTACTACGAGGGTGCTCATGGCAGCTAAAACACCGCTATTTAAACAGCTTTTCGACCAGACCTCAGGCACTTACACCTACCTGCTGGCAGATGCCGCGTCCCGGCAGGCGGTCATTATTGATACGGTTTATGAGCAGTACGAGCGAGACCTGTCTTTAATCAGAGAGCTTGACCTTAAATTACTCGCCTGTCTGGAAACCCATTGTCATGCCGATCACGTCACCGCTGCCTGGCTATTTAAACAGGCACTGGGATGTCAGACAATGGCCTCGGGCCAATCTGGGATAACCGCCCTGGACCAGGCGCTGACCGAGGGCGGCCGGGTAGCATTTGGCACACATTTCCTCGAGGTAATAGAGACCCCCGGTCACACGAATGGCTGTATCAGCTTCCTGTTGAATGACGGTACAGCCGTGTTTACGGGTGATTCCCTACTGATTCGGGGTTGTGGCCGCACTGATTTTCAGCAGGGCTCTGCGCAGAAGCTTTACCACTCCATTAAAAGCAAGCTCTTTGCTCTGCCCACTGACTGTGTCGTTTATCCGGGTCACGATTATGCCGGCCTTACCGCAAGCAGCATTGGTGAAGAGATGAAGCTGAACCCCCGTATTGGGGGGGAGGCGAATGAAAGTGACTTTGCCGGATACGTGGATAACATGCAGCTGCCCCACCCTAAACAGATGGATATAGCCGTTCCCGCTAATATTAAGTCGGGCCAGCCCCAGGACAATAAACAACCCGAACAGCCGAATTGGGCTCCGGTTGTAACCACCTACGGCGGAGTACTTGAGATATCTCCACAGTGGGTGGCGAAACACCTCAATGATGTGCACATCCTCGATGTACGCACCGAAGTAGAAACGGGTGAGGAAAGTGCCAGAATCAAGGGTGCGCAATTAATCCCCATCGATCAACTGCGTGACAGAATTGAGGAAGTCCCCGTGGACAAACCGATCATGACCATATGCCGATCGGGCAAGCGATCTGTTCTGGCGTTTAAAATTCTAAGATCAAGCGGTGTGCAAAAAGTTGCCAACATCAATGGGGGTTTACTGCGGTGGAGTGCAGAGGGTTTGACCGTCACCGGAAATACGTAACCCGCTCATATACCGCGCACTATTTAGGCCGGTTTGCGACCGGTTGTACGCTTGCGGCCTTGCACCCCTTTCGCCAGGCCTCAAGGCGTGCGAGCTGTAACCTTGATTTCCGCCCGCGCACCCGGAATGACCAATTCAGTGACGCCTATCCATGTGGATGCGGGGTAAGGCTTCGAGATGAACTCGTCTTTCACCTTGGCCATGGCTGCGGCATTTTTCTGGAGATCGACGATATAGAGGGTTGAATCAATGATGTCCTGGTATCCGACGCCGGCTTCTTTCAACACCTCGCCCAGGGATTGCCAGGCATTGCGAAATTCATCTTCCGGCGTCTCACCGTGACCCACCACGCCGGAACAGAAAATCAGGTCTCCATGGCGCACTGCAGGTGCGAAGTGCCACGATTCATATACCTTTTGAGCTGATTCGGGAACAATTACGTCAATCGCCATTTCGGGTCTCCTTCAAGTTTGAATGTACGTTTATCCGCCATTGAAGCGGCAATTTTTGCCCGTGACCCAATCTGCATCATCCGATGCTGGTTACCTAGCCGATAGTCTCGCGGTTTTGGCGCCTTCATTCTGCGCAGTGGAATCAATTTCACCAGGGCGGTCATAGAATACGTCATAAGCGACATGGATTGAAGATGTATCACGCAACCCGATTTATCTCAGGTCTGTGCCTCCCGGTGGGAACCACCATGCCCAGGCTAACGGCACCACCGGTAAGCTTCTGACAACTGCCATAATGACATGCATAAGTAAACACGGGATCACCGTGTAAGGAATAGCGTATTATAGGGGCAGGCCGTGGGTATTCTCCTTGGCAAGTACGAGACTCCCGACCAGCCGGGCGAGCAAACTGAAGTGAATAGGGCGACGCAATGGCCCAACGGGAGACCCTGTAAATCAAATGACTACTGACAACATATTTTGGGACTGGATTGCTGGTCGCTATGCTAAACAAGCCGTTGCAGATGAAGCGTCATACAAAAAAAAATTAGCCATTTCACAGCAGTATTTTGATGCCGACAGTCGGGTGTTAGAGTTTGGCTGTGGAACGGGCTCAACCGCTATTCATCACGCACCAGTGGTTGGGCATATTCATGCGACAGATATCTCTTCCAAGATGCTTGCAATAGCGAAGACAAAAGCCGGAGCGGCAGAGCTGAACAATATCAGCTTCGAACAAACCGGTCTTAAGGATTTGAACAGCTCCAATGAGAGCTGGGACGCAGTTTTGGGTATGAGCATATTGCACCTTGTCGCGAATAAAGACTCGGAAATAGAGAGGGCTTTCGAACTTTTAAAACCTGGAGGTGTGTTCATATCCAGCACGCCCTGCATCGGCGACAGCGGGTTAGGATTTAGATTATTAGCCCCCATTTTTAGGTGGATACCTTTGTTACCTACGATTTCTGTATTTTCGCAACAGGAGCTAATCACTTCTCTTCAATCTGCAGGTTTTCACATCGAGCACAGCGGGCAACCTGGCGGCGATATGGTCGCATTTATCGTTGCTCGAAAACTCAATCGGGCGAGCCCCATAAACCACTAGCCCGTTTTGCTTATGCTTGATTCAGTATGGGATCCAGCTTATGAAAGAGGGGGTTTTCATCGTCCGGATCGGTGCCGGCTATGATCATCGAGAGCCGTAGCATGCGTCTATGCATTGTGCGCACCCACCCTTCATCCCGCGCCGGGTCATTTTCAGCAATAGCCCTCATGGCTGATTCGTCGGCCGACGCGAGATCATTGCAGGATTGTCCGATAAGCTGATTGATGTCTTTGACAGACGCCTTTTCATACCAATCCCGGTAGCGCGTGTAGTTGAGCAGAAAACTGGGGATGGCATGCAGTAAGTCGCGCTCCCAGGGTTCGAAGTCGCTGCTGGTCGGCAGCCGCTCAACATCGATCATCATTTTTCTGAGCGCCGTATCCTCCCAGGGCTTGATGACGGGTTCCGGTAGCGCCAGGTCGTAGTCCAGTGTGATGCCTTGCAGTTCCGCAATTGCCTCATAGGCGCGCCGGGTAATACTGGCGTACTCGAGCATACCTTCTATCCAATTGCCGCCACGCGCTTCCGGCGTTCCAAAAAATGTGGCGCCGATTGAAGAGAGCTGTAGAAACGCCACGGTGTAATAGCAAACCACGGGGAGATCTACTTCGCTACCACTAACCTCGGCATAACGACGGTACAGGGCCGGAATATCGCCCATATTTTCGTAGGGATGACGACCGCGAAAACAGGCGAGATCCCAGTGGGTATCACCTGTATTGGCAATTTCAAAATCAAGCAGCGCCAATACCTCCGTACCGGCGGACATAAACTGGCCTGCATCGCCCGCGAGAAAGTGGGTTTGGGTTCTGTGCTGGGGCACATTGCGCCTAAGCCAGCGCTGTAGAAAATCCAGTGGGGTGTCGATTTTACCCATCATCTTGCCCACTTTGTGCATGTACTCTGTTGCGTGCAGGGCAATTTGGCTGGCGGTTTGCGGTGGGTGGGCGAGACGTCGAATATGGGCAAACTCACTGACCGGAACGGCATGGACCCTGGCCAAATCACCCATATAGTTCAACATCGCCTGCCATCGCTCTTCGGTCATGGTGTCGGGGCTTTCAATGGCTGTATGTAGCATGCCCGGTGCGCGATCCTGTGTATCGATCCAGTCCATAACAAATGCTTTGGGCGAGTCAACCCAGCCATAAATATGCGGGACCTTGATGCCATTGGCCTCCAGTACCTGCATTACCTCCATCTCAAACTTAAGGTCGTTCTTGCCAGCGATGGGGCGATCACCCCTGAACAACACGGCTCTGGTTGTTCCATCCACTAAAGCGCTGACTTTCCACTGTGGACGCCAACGTTCCAATCGGGTGACTTCTAGTACCTCCCCGCCCAGGTTTTTCGAGACCCAGTGCGTAATGCCCTTCAGGTTCTGCGCTTCATAGTCATCTCTGGCTGTTTTTTGCACCGAATTAGCGCTGTCATTCATGATGGCTCCCTTCCAATTCTGGGGCATTAATAGACATCAACTGCAACCTGAAGGCCGCATATTTAACTCCAGCCTATGAGGCTGGAAATCGTAGTTGGATCACGAAAGTGTACACATCTTTTTCGCGCCCAA
>JABHWT010000013.1 GCA_018657645.1 Halieaceae bacterium
AAAATGCCGCCGGCGGCAGAGTTGTCACCGCCCCTACCAATGGCGCCGCCGGTATTATTCCGGCAGTGCTCAAGTTCTACCTAGAGCACTGTACTGGCTCCAACGAAGAGGATATCAGCCGCTTTTTACTGACTGCTGCGGCAATTGGCATTTTATACAAGCGAAACGCGTCTATTTCTGGAGCCGAGGTGGGTTGTCAGGGGGAGGTGGGAGCGGCCTGTTCAATGGCAGCCGCCGCGCTGGCCGACGCTCTGGGCGGCACTCCGGAGCAGGTGGAAAACGCCGCAGAAATCGCCATGGAGCACAATCTGGGTTTAACTTGCGACCCCATTGGCGGCCTGGTACAGGTGCCCTGCATAGAGCGCAATGCCATGGGGGCCATCAAGGCCATTAGTGCAGCTCGCATGGCCCTGCGCGGTAATGGCGAGCATTACGTGTCGCTGGACCAGGTGATCAAAACCATGCGCGATACGGGCAGGGATATGCAGGACAAATACAAAGAAACCGCCCGCGGGGGGCTTGCGGTAAATGTTCTGGAGGTGCCCGTTAGTATTGTCGAGTGTTAATTACCAGCGGGCAGGTATTGGGCGTGGCTACAAACGAACTCAGGACTCGTGTATTTCATCCAGGCCATCGCGCAATGTCCTGGTCCAGCGCTTTATAATACGAATTGCCACCGACCGATTGGTCACGCTGTTGCTCCACTGCATGCGCGTATTGTCGTAATCCCGTCGTCTGTCAACTATCCGTGCGAGCGTTTCACCGGTAGTGGCATCAACCAAATCCATAGAAAGCGTCATTTCGCCAGCGGAAGTCGTATAGTCTCGCGACATGCCTGCTGAGCGGACATCCGGCGCATTGACAATCAGGTTGATAATCGAAGGGCGCAATATCAGCACGTGCTCGCCGTTGGCGAAATTGTCGACCAGGTTATAGGCGGGGCCATCGAGCAGCGCCTCGCGAAACTGTTCGTCACAGAGTTCACCGAGCCGGTCCTTGATTTTATCCACGTCCTGCTGGGTGACCCGGTTGCTCAGATCCATTCGGTTGCTGTTTTGATCCCGCATCCAGTTTTTCTTGAATGCGACATTGCAAGCCTCGAGACCCAGGTCCGGGTAATCGCTCAGGTCGGCGCCGGTTTTTAGATACACAGTGTCGAATTTTGTGCCGGGCACCAGGGTCAGGCCATCGTGTGTTTCCCTGGGCATGTTGGACCCGGTAGAAGTGCAGGCCGA
Source organism: Halieaceae bacterium (assembly GCA_018657645.1). Lineage (GTDB taxonomy): Bacteria > Pseudomonadota > Gammaproteobacteria > Pseudomonadales > Halieaceae > JBALVT01. The sequence goes on from JABHWT010000013.1 coordinate 1,236, forward strand.
GAGGAAGCCGATACAGACGCCTAAGATGATTACTTTTATAGAAATTTGAATTATTGACATAGCTTCGTACCAGTAGGTGGCTTGACATAGGATATTACACGGCATTCTTCTCAACTGTAAAGGCAAGGCAGGCTGTTCCGCCAGGTATGCGATATCGCGTTACGGTGGGGGGAAAAGGCCACTGGGATAGCCAGTTGACCCGGTCACTGATTACCTTCGCGCAGTACCGTGCCGACAATGGCTTCGACCAGCTCGAGATTGGACTCTGCGCTGATGTCCTCGAAGTAGATGCTACCCGGCCAGGGTGGAACGCGCCCCCGGTATCCCTTATCTTTTATGGTATCGGTAACCGACTTGATTGCCGCTACGTAATTGGAGCTCATTGCAGCGACATCCTGCACAGCGATGGACTTGTGCCGATCGATCTGGGATGCACCCACGCCCAGGAACAAGGGGATACTGCATTCGATAGCGTGGTTGACGTAGTTATCTAGTGCAACTCGATCATCATTGAGCCGGATAACGAAGTCCGGGCAGGTTTGGGTTTTCAAGCCGAGCAATTCCTTCAGCTGAAGGCGCCTATCGCTGCCATAGTCAGCGGAATTGCGTTTCCGTCGGTGACGCCTGCCGGCAGAGGCCTGCCTGGTTTCCGCCACGTAATCACCGCGGTAGTTGGCGCAATAAACGCGGCGCCCCCACGAGTTTTCGCTGATTATTCTCGCCACGGTGCGGTGGGCTATAGCTTGAAAGTGTGTCGGACCGATGAATAAGGGCGACCCGGAAGCGTCGGAAAATTCCAACCAACCCCTCGGGAAACGCTGAAAAAATGCATCGGCCCAGGGTGCAAGCACCCGGTCGACCAGCAGGTCGAGAAACTCGTTGACGAACTGTGGGGCGTGCGACAGTGCGTCTAGCAGTGGCTCCTGCCCAATGATATCGGCTGCGAGGCTGTACGGAGCAGAGACATGCAAAACTGGCTGAAACCCGGTGAGGCGCTGGTAGCAGGCCAGCATTTCTTCAATAAGCTTCGGTATGCCGCTGTCGAAGTCTGGGGTTCGAATATCCCGCCAGTTGTCTGCAGTTACCAGAGCCTTGTCTGGTTCTGCGCCTGGGGGGAAGCTGGACTGGTACATCATTTTCGCGCCCATGGCTTCGGCGCTGAAGGCGTACACTGGCCAGCTTAGATACATCTTGTCGATGCCAAGTAATCTGCGAGACATGAGAGTGGTGCGCACATACCGCTGGGCGTCGCCTTTATAGAAGTCGACGGAGTTCAGTTGGTACAGATCGTGCATCATCGCCAATGTCAGAAGATTAAGCGATGCGGACACATGAACCCTGTCTTGTGGAGCAGGGTGACGGAATACATCATCGTATTCACCCGCAATTGTGGCATCGAAAATCTCGCGTAATCTGTCTTTGGCATCGCGCTCGTTTGCCTGCCAACGCTGCACCAGGCGGCTGCCATTGGGAAAATGTAATTCTTCAATCACGTCGCTTCAGGATTCGCGTAGCAGCGATTCGAGTAGGGGCAGGTAAGACTCAAGTTCGGGAACCGTTAGTTCGGGGTCTTTGCCCGCCTCGTCGCGAAAGCGCAAACGCACGGCTGCCTGGTGATGGGGGTTCTCTTCAAAGACTGCCACTTCTTGGGTGCTCATCGGTCCGCCCTGCAGGGCCAGTGATTCGACCGAGGCCGCTGACAGACGATCAAAGTACTTGGGGTCGGTCGCGCACAGATACCGTTTGGCGGCGACGTGCAAGCGTATGGGTTCGGTGACTTCCAGGGGAAAGTGGCCGCTCAGAAAATCCGCACCTGCTGTCTCGTGATAATTGTCCTGTCCTTCGTGTAGGCAGTTCTCGTCCTGGCCACTAGTGTAGTGACCGATGTCGTGCAGCAACGCGCCTGCTATGTCCGAAGCTGTTGCATCGGCGCGCTGCGCAAACCAGGCAGACTGCAACATGTGCTGAGCCATAGTGACGGACTCGCCCATGTACCAGTCAGTGCCATGTTTTTCAAATAGATCTGCAATCGCATTGATAATGGGTTCTCGTTTCATGCGCTCGCCTCCAGTACCGCCAGTGTGCTGTACAAACCGTCAAGGTCTGCATAGGCGCCCTGCAGATGTCGATTTCCCCCGGCGTCAAAGCCGCTGCGGGCGTGCATGACCCGTGTGTTGTCGAAAAGCACAAGGTCGCCAGGCGCCATTTTGAACTGCACCATTAACTCCTCTCGCCTGAGGATTTTCGCAAAGTGTCGATAGGCATCGTAGAAGGCTGCCAGACCCTCTCGCTGTGGATGGAGGGGCGCAATGGATCTATTATTGTAGCGCACCTTGACTATCTCGCTGTGATCGTCAAGTTCGATCATAGCAACCCTTGAGCAAATGTCCGTGTTCGCATTGCTGTACCGGTAGACTACGCTTTGTTGGCTCAGACACTCAAAATGTGACGGGTTTTCCTGGCGTAATAGCAGTGCCGCCTGAAAGCCGTCCAGCAAAATTGAATCGCCGCCAGCGGTGGAGTTTTGCAGGCAGTGCAGAAGCTGAATCGTGGGCACAGGGTCGCGGTAGGGGTTGTCTGTGTGACAGCCAATGCTTGCATTCGAGAACGCCAAGTTGTTCGGGTTGACCTCGACCCTCACGTCGAACAGTTCACCGTAATTGGTGTTGCGCACAAAACCGAAATTATTAATGACCTCCAGTACTGTGCCCGGCACACAAGGCACATCGTGCAGTACGACGAAGCCGAGGTCGCGCACCTGCCGCAATGCCCGGAGCTTGGAATTACCGAGATACTCCGAGTAGTTAATACCGAGCAGCGTCAGCGAACTGTCCCACAGCGTTTTCGAGCGGTGGCCACGCAAGTTCGCCGATTCGGGCGCATTGCTCAGAGACTGTAGCCATGCCAGGGGATACTCACTTTCATGGTCATCGCTGAACTGAAGTTTCAGTTGTGCCTTTTCAATTATTGCGTGGGCCACCCGCACATCCTCGGCGAGATCAGCTACGTCGATGAGTCTTTGGCCATTGGCGGCATTGCGGCAGCACGAGCCCTGACAGTGATCACGCAGCCACTGGGCATGATAGACAACGGTAGTCTGGTCCTGAATCAGGCGAATAGCGCGCCTGGAATCGACGAGTTCGACCGTGGTATTGAGGGGCGGCATGGCAGTGCTCCGCTGTATCCGTAATGACGATGCCTTTAGCCGGAACATTACACTAGAGCATGTACACTCTCAAATACCTTTTTTGACAGTTTGCGGTAAAATTGTGCCAATCATGAAAGCTGGTGCTATGTGTGACTAACATGCACCGGCGGGAATATGCGCGGGCTATGGCTGGAAATTCCGGAATTTTAATTGAACTTGTGAACTGATATAGTCTTGCGAAATTGAAGGGGTGCTCTTGTAATGGATCGAAGTCAAAAAAGCAGTCAAATTTGTCAATTGCTCGCGTATTTCTGCCTGCTCGTTCTGGGTGGCTGTGCCGGTACGGATACACAGACAAGAACTACCACGCAATACTGCGCTGGAATAGAAAGTCTCGTTAAGTCCTATGAAAATGGATTCCGAGATGTGCGAGGGAAAACGGCCGTGAACGGGCACCTTGTAGATGTTTGGCGCACCGATGTTCAGCTGGTAGGAAATAACTGTGAACTGTGGCAATGGGGCGGCAATCAGGTGACTTATGTTTGCAGTAAAACGTTCCCCAATAAAGAGCTGTCCCAAGAGACCTACCAGCGAGCCAAAGATGTGATCGAGACTTGTCTACCCGAGTGGGGCCATCTTGAAACCACTCGTAAATTGGGTGAGGGCACCAAGGTGCTGTATCAGCGCGATGGACAGTTGCCGGGAGTGGCGGTGCACACGGTGGCCACCCCCCGACTGTTCACGTCTGAATGGACTACGTACGTTTTTGTTGGCGATCCCAGTGATCAGTTGTAGCAACACAGAATAGTCGCGTAAATGAGGGCGATGCCCATGAGACATCGCCTTTTTGTTTGGTGGAGCTCACAATCGGTCGATTTCCGGACTGGACAGTTAATATGGCCCGAAAAATGCCTCTCCCTCTCATTGTCACCATCAATCAGGGTATAGACCCTCTGAAAGAACGGCGAGCGGCCAAACATCGAGGAGTCTCGGTAAAGCAATCTTTTCAGGATTACTTGGCCTCACCAAGCTGCTAAGTTGAGGGCGGTTCAGTTGCTTGGTTGATTATTAGTAGGCTGGCTGACGTATTGCCCTGAGTTGAAAAAGTAATGCTTAGTTCGCCGAGCTGTCCACTAAAGTCACTGATGTCAAAAATCAGGTAGTCGAGCCCCAATCGATAGGTTCACCAACCAGAGCCGTCAAAGGCGCTCCATTAAATGTAATACTCACGGACACCTCATCTTCCACTCCGGTGAATAAGTAGGGTAGTGAAAGTATGCTTGTGCTGGGAAGTGTCAGTTCTAGTGTTAGTACAGCATCTTCTCGACCTGCTTCAAGCGAGTATCCGCTGACAACCAACATTTCATCCTGTCTGGCGAAAATCGGCTCCAGATAATAGACATCGTCGTCGGCCTGCAAAAATTGCATTAATGTGTCATAGTTTGCAAACGCAGTAGTAAACAGGCGGCACGGGGCAGTTCCCTTCTTACCACAAAACCCGTTCTCCCGGAGCCTCCAACCCAAGAATTCGAATTCCGGATCTGCCTGAGCGACAAATGTCTCATCAAAAGAGGTATCGCTAACATCGATTTCACACAATTGGCCGGAGGTGCATTCATAGGTGCCCGACTGAGAAATGACTTTGCCGCCGACTGGCACAATGATATGAACTTTGCATCCGGTCACCAACAGTACTGCCATAAGGAACGTGGCCAAAATACCGAGTCTTTTTATGCTCGGATAGCGAGAAGTCAAACGGGAGAATGATTGGCTAGGCATAGCTATCTCCTTACTCCCACTGCAACGGCTTTATTCACAACTATAGTAAAGTTCTTTGATTTATCTTTGTCCACTGCAACGATATTATCTCTATTTATAGTCGTATAGTGGGCCATGGCACCGACGATACTTTCTTCCTCTTGGTCACCTTCCTTACACTGATTGTTTGTAGCGAGGCGCCCCGTGACAGTATAATTAGCGTTGCATGATTTTTTGCTCCCAGTTGCCCCTATAGTTTTGAAAAACTTTTCTTTTTGCACTAGTTCCCGTCCGAGTCGGCAGCTATTGAAAGTGATTGAAATTACTTCCGACCATGTTGTCACTGGCTCAACACCTTCTTCACTTTCACTCGAACTGGTCTCTGTATAGTTGAATGCTATAATTCCGTCGCGATAGACTAAATTATCTGCCTTGTATCCTCCTGCTCCTCCTACTTCTTTTGTTTCAGTGTCAATTGTAATGTTGCCAACTCCGGAAGCGGCATTGTCGAAGATCTCCTCGAGGCAATCGGCTTTGCCTCTGCTGTATGTAAGGCTTGCCTCATATGTGATAGCGCCAAGCTCTATGATCTCGGCCTGAACGGCAGTAGAGGAAAAGCTAAAACAGATTGCAGCCCAGAAACAGATAGGCGAAATATTCATTTTGATATAGTGCATGAGCTTGATCTTCATAGTATGCAATAGTGGACAGGTGCGAGCGCCGAACTCAATGCAATTAGTCTTTTCTATAGTGCATTTGTAGCACAGTTCTTACGCCTACATGAGACGCCTGAGATTAAGGCATGAATTTGAAAAATGCAACCTGGTGCTCAGATTGAATCTTTGTGCGAATGCAGATTATTTTCATGGTGGGATTAAGTTGTGAGCGGGGGGCGAATACTTACCACCGTTGGCGTTGAAGTCAGACTAGTCCGATGTTCAAAACAAATCGTTTATCAACAAGTTAGTGGATGATTTGTATATATTGTCTTTAGGCGCCACATGAATCATACCCTTCCATTGAGCTGATCTGTCGACCTCTCACCGACAATTGCCATTTACCCCTGATAATGGGTTAATGGCAGCAAGAATAAAATCAAAGCCGGGGACGATGAGCGTCTTTTCAGAACTCAAGCGATGTAATGTTTACAAGGTCGCACAATGACTCGTTGCATAGAGAGATTTTGCATGCACATAAGAACAATAGTATTGCTCATTCTGTTGAGTTTTCTGGCAGGTTGTAAACTTCAAGTCGTCGTACCTGTCGGTGGCACGGTTACTACCGCATCTGGCACCTATACCTGTGCCGCTGGGCAGACCTGTGAAATTGACGTAGTAGATTTGCTGTTCGATGAAACCTTTACAGCGGTACCCGATGATGGATACCAGTTCGATCAATGGAAAAAGAAACAGGGTGGACGTGGATTCTGCGCAACGGTGAGCGCGCGACATAGCCCCTGTCGTCTCTATACGTCCTTCTTTGGCGGTTGGCCTAATCTGTTTTCCTTCCTGGCGACCGACGAGGTGTTTTACCTGGAGCCTGTTTTTAGCCGGACCTTCTGGATACACGATGACGTGAAGGCGCTGGATGACTGGGGTGAGAACACCGATGAGCACTCTGATCTCATTGCCTTGTACCAGAAGGAGCAGGCCGACAGCGTGTCCTTTCGCATTGATTATATGAACCTCTCGGACGCCAGTGTTGCTCCTACTTTCCTTGGCCTGGACTTCAAAAGCGGCGGGGTCAGAAAAGTGCTACAAGGGAACAACGGCATCAAACTGGATATCAGATGGGATCTGTTAATCCTGATCGACGGTGGGGATGTTGCGGTCTTCGACAGTAGCTTCAAGAGAATCTGGGGGATGGTGTCTAACATAGAGATAGATCGATACATTGACTCCCTCAGCTTTGAGCTGGATAAAACTGCCATGCGTGGCTGGGATGGGGGAGACTTCTCCTTGCAGGCCTTGACCACCAATGCCGGACAGACTTCAGTCATTGACTCAAGCTCCATGGCGAACACCGGGGATGTTACCGGGCGGGGCAAACTGGTACTGGCCTTGAATACGGCTGCTATTTTGCGTGCTCCTTTTTGGGTGAGGGAATACGATGGTTTTGATTTTGCCTTCGAAGAGGACAGGCCCGGAGTGCGCAGGGGGTATCGATACATAATAGATGCGGCGGAGAAATACGGGGTTCCCATCGCCCTCACCGATGTTCGTGTCGATACCCTGGCAGGGTATGATTATCTGGGGCTGAGTGACCAATTCAGATCCATGCACGATAAAGGGCTTCTCGATCTGTTTTCCAACACATCCTATGGCCAGTTTATGAACTGGTGGCCCGATGAAGCCAATTTAATGGCGATAGAGCTGACTAAGGCGGCCAAGCAAAAAGCAGATATCCCCGAATCAGGCGTCTTTTATCCCTATGAAAGCATGGCCCGGGTGCGTGATATAGAGTTGCTGTTAAATTGCATCCAAAATTGACCCACTTACCCCCCATATTTGCATCGAATATTGACCCACGTAACCATCCGACTCTTGCTGAAAGCGACGCAGGAGCTCCAAGGAGTGATAGACGTGGATTT
>JABHWT010000228.1 GCA_018657645.1 Halieaceae bacterium
CGTCGGTGGTCACGACCGGTAGGCCGGCCACCATAGCCTCGAGTAAGACGTTGCCGGTATTTTCGCGATAGGCGGGGTGCACAAGAACGTCCACGCTCTGTAAAATAGCCGGAACATCGCTCCTGCCGGCTAGAAAGGTTACGCGATTATCAACCCTGAGTTTTTTTGCCAATGAGCGCAGGGGGCGTTCTTTATCCTGGCCGACAACAATTAAACGGGCATTCAGCTCCTTGGAAAGCCTGGACAATAACACGATGCTCCGGTCGAGGCCCTTGGTTTTAAAGCCGGACCCCAATGCTAATAGCAGCGTGTCGCCATTGATTGCTCCCAACTCGGAACGAATGGTCGCGCGCTCCTGTTGGTGGTTGTCCGTCATAATACATTGGCGGGTAATTCCCGGAGGTAATGTGTCAAAGCGATCCTCCGGTGTGTCGTAGTAGCGCCTGAAAGCGGCGCGCTCTAATTCAGATACCGACAAAATTCGAGTGTTTGAATCGCGCCCAAAAACTGCTCTTTCAAACAGTAAAGACATTTTGGAGCGAGGCGTCATTCGGTAAAATATGGAACGGCTTTCATAGGCCTTTGAGGCGAAGCAGGAGTCGCCCGCGTAGTAAATATCAAGGCCGGGCATTTTGTTAAAACCGACTACCCCGTCGAATTGTTTGGTGGCAAGCCTCGCATGCAGTGAATTATAGAAGTTTTTGTTTCGTTGATGATTACTTAGGCCTTTGATTGGCAACACTTCGAGGCCAATTCCCTCGGCTTGTGCGCCCTGCCAGAAACCTGTGAAAACAGTTACTTCATGGCCCCTTGCAACGCATGCCCTGGCAATAGCCAGCATATTGCGCTGCATGCCGCCGAACGGAAAGTACTTGAATACAGCAAAGGCCAATTTCATTTGTTAAGAGCAACCGCCCGACGCGACAAATAAATACATAGAGGCCATTATCCGTAAAAAAGAGGAGAGCTCAGAAGGCAGCCAAATTATAGCATTTCGACATCTGATTCTGCCAGCGCTTGCCCAGTTGCCGAAGACCTGGCAGCTTGGGGTGCGAGCTGCTTTAGCTCACATGTAGCTGCGGTTGCTGCTGCTTTGCTAGCGATTTCGGTATTGCATGGTTACGAGCCCGAGGGTTCGTCGGCCAGAAAGTAGTTGAGCCGCCGAATGCGGCCCTGCTCCACCCAAAACATGTCCACCACGTGCAGGGTAGTGTCGTCGGATCGCTGTCGCACATAGTGGTCTCTCTTCGCCCAAGGAGCGTTTTTATTGATAGGCGTCAATATGGCCAGATGTCAGTGAGAGTAACATAGATGCACTACCTCCAAACAAGGATTCACCCATGTTTACCGTAGCCGATATTATGACGACCGAGCTGTATACACTAACTCCGGAAGATAGTTTGCAGGAAGCTCGAGAGTTAATGGCGCGCCACCATATTCGTCATCTGCCGATTGTCACCAGCGAAGAGGAACTTGTCGGTCTCGTAACACATCGAGACATTCTGGCTGCGGCTGATTCAACCGTACTGGCCTCTCCGGAGGCCAGGGGTGCAGTGGAGAATTTGATCGCCCTGTCCACTGTCATGACCGAGGTTGTTTCCACCGTCGATGAGGGGGCGCACTTGCGAGGCGTAGCTTTATATCTGCAAAAGCACAAAGTAGGCTGTTTGCCTGTACTACGTGATGGGAGTTTGGTAGGAATTATTACCGACTCCGATTTTGTCTCCGTGGCTATCAACTTGATGGAGCAAATGGAAGATAGCGAGCCGTTTGAGTATGATTAAAACGGCGACAAATGTGCCGCGGTTAATTTAAAGACTTTCCGCAGCATTTAGACGTAGTGGCACCAAAAGCATAGCGGCAATTAGAATAAGGGCTGGAAATACAATAAACGGTAGAGCGTAACTGCCGGTCACATCGACCATCTTCCCAATCATGGTGAAGCTGGGCATGACCAGCAAAGTTATCAGCGGGCCCATAAGACCCATGGCTCGGCCAAAACTGGCGACACCAAACACTCGCGCTAACATCGCTCCCCAAACCGGTAGCATTCCCCCTGCCGCCAGGCCAAGGCAGGCCACAGCCAGTATCATAATGGGATAAGCAGGCTCCCAAGCAAGAATCAGGAGGCCGGTACAGGTTAAGAATTGAGCCGTCCACAGACCCAGTTTCAGGCTGACGCGATCTGCCGCTAGCCCGAACAGTAGTTTGCCAATCAAACCTGCGGCAGCTGTGATGGCGATCAGCCCCGAGGCCTCGGCAGAAGTGGTCCCCAGTCCCATGGCGTAGGGAGTCAGATTAGCCAGGGCTGCAGTGTACGCACCAAACAGAATTCCCATGCTGATACCTATTAACCAGTAGGCTCGACACGCAACAATAGATTTTGCAGACAGGGATTCGGTAATAGCTGTATCAGAAAGATCACTTTCGTCTGCCTCTGGCTCAAGACCAACATCCGTGGGCCAGGAGCGAATGGTCGCCAGCGCGAAGGGCAGGATGGCTATAACGATAAAAAGAGCGGTGTTTTCGAGGCTGGCTCGCCAGCCGGATCTGTCGATCCAGTAGGCCACCATCACCGGCAGCACCACGCCTCCCACCGAGGTGCCCATGGCAGAAATGCCCAGCGCCTTGCCGCGACTGCGGGTAAACCAGCGCGACACGGTTGCGGAACAGCCCAGAGACCCAGCGAAGCAATTTGCTATCGCCATTGTCAGGCCGTAGATCCAGACAAACTGCCAGATGCTTGTTGACCGGGCCAGCCACCATAGTCCGACGGCGGTAAATGCCAGTCCACCCGACAGGATCCAGCGGGTCGAGTATCGGTCGACCAGAATGCCGGCGACTGGCATCAGGACCATACCCATAAAGGTACCTATGGTCATGCTGTACATCACTTGCTCGAGGTTAACCCCAAACTCTGCCTGTACTGGAGGGACCAGTAAACTCATACTGAAGCTGAAGAAACCAATAACAAACAATTGGCAGACAAAGGCGCCCGCTACAATTCGCCATCCGTAAAACATAGAACATCCCTGCCAATATTATTATTCCCGGTTCGCCGGGCTCAGAACACCCCGATGCAGAGCGGGTCGACAGGCTTCAGCTGGCTAGGAGGTGCTTGATTTTGTCGCGGTAACTACGACTTACCTTTAACTGTGAATCTCCCTCAAGGGTGAGCATGTATTCACCATTGTTGAGGGTTTGAGCAGCGATGATACGATTGGCATTGACGATTGTCGAGCGATGGATGCGTAGGAAGACATCGGGGTTTAGCATGGCCTCCAATTGCTTCATTGTAATGCGCATAATATGGGTCTTGCCCTCTACCTGGACACACATGTAGTCTCCGGCGGCATCAACCCATTGAATATCATCAACTTTTATAAACTGGATCTCACTGCCATCCTTGATCGATAATTTTTCCGGCCAGGTTTTAACTGGCTGTGAATCCGCCGCCATTTGCTCAATGGAATGCGCGCTGGCGCCGGTTATTCCCATCACCATCTCGACCAGCTTTTCCTTACTGCGAGCAGATTCCTCGCGCTGGTGATGATTGATTGCCCGCTCGATTGCGTCGTGTAAGTGCTCGTCGTCGATTGGCTTGAGGACATAGTCCACGGCGTGTACACGGAACGCCTTGAGCGCGTATTCATTGAAGGCCGTGACAAAGATGATCATCGGCATATTGTCTGTCTGCAATCGCGAGATGACATCAAAACCGTCCATCCCCGGCATTTGAATGTCAAGAAAAACCAGGTCGGGCGAATACTCTGTTATCGCCTTCAGGGCTTCGATGCCGTTGCTACACTGGGCAACCACGTTGATCGCAGGCATTTGCTCAAGGCGAATAGCCAGGCCTCTTCGAGCAAGGTTTTCATCATCGACAATGATAGTATTTAGGGTATTCACTCTATTATTTCCCGTTCCAGAGGCAATCGCATGCTGATAGTAAGGCCGTGTGGGTCAGTGGTACTGAGGCGAAAGGACTGGTCGTTCTTGTAAATCTCCTTCAGTCGCTCGCGGCAGTTGGCCAGACCGACGCCGCCACCGTTGTTGGGCAGACGGCCATTGCGCAAATCAAGGCCCGGGCCATCATCTGCAATTACCAGCAGCAAGTCTCCGCCAAACACTCTGGCTCTGATTTCTATTGCACCACCGTTAACTGAATGGGCTATCGCATATTTAATAGCATTCTCTACCAGTGGTTGCAACAACAGGCTTGGCATGAGGGCACTTTCGGCGGCCGGTTCAATATCAAAGTGGAGTCTGAGGCGGTCGTCAAAGCGTACTTTTTCTATATCCAGGTACAGTTTTAAAGCTTCAATTTCCTGGGTGACCGAAACCTTGAGCATGGGGTCGTTGTCTAGCGAGTAGCGCAGAAATCGACTTAATCGGGTTACCATGAGGTTGGCAAGCTTAGTGTCTTGATCCAGTATCAGAGTGGAAATCGCATTCAGGGTATTGAACAGGAAGTGTGGATTCAGTTGGTAGCGCAGCATTTTCAGCTGAGCCTCGTGGGCCATGGACATTGCCTTCAGGCCGTGCTGCTTCTCCTCCTGTAATTCCATATAGTACTTGATGCCGAAGTAGAGGCCGCTCCATACCAGCATCACCCAGAATGCGGATCCGGCATGAAACAAAAAGGAGAACATTTCCTCCTCCCCTTTCATGGGCTTTGGCTCTTTCTCGACCAGCAATGGGAAGATGGAGGAGCGACAGACCATCCACCCCACCCCGGCGACATAGGAGGCGAGCAATACGGCAACTATTCGGCGGAAAATCGCCATTTCCCACATGTGTCGATAAACAAGGCGCAGGCCGAGGCTGAAAAGCATCCCAACACAGGCCACGACCAGTAAATACAGGGGATAATTTGGCGGTGGCGCATTCCATACCAGGGTGCCCACATAGTGCGACATAGCCCACCCGCTCCAGCCCACGGACTGCAAAGTCCAGAACAGGTAGCGCTTGTCTTGTAGTGCGGATTGAAGTTCCATGGCTGTCATTATACGTGTAAAAAGAGCAGTTCAACGCCCGTTTGTCGCAGTTTCTCCCCAATTCATCGCAACGGGGCGTTTTGCAAGCGCTTGGATAGGGCTATACAGTTCACACGGGGTACGTAAATAGGCGTTAGAGGATGAGTTTGAAACCAGGGAAATACCGTCATTTCAAAGGCGGAGAGTATGCGGTGCAAGGTGTGGCGAGACACTCTGAGACGGGTGAAGAACTGGTCGTATACACGCCACTTTATGGCGAGCAGGGACTTTGGGTCCGACCTCTGTCGATGTTTCTGGACACGGTACACAGGAGTGGGAAGGCGCTACCACGTTTTGAGTATCTAGGTGGCCTGGATTCCGACTGAGACTTATGTGCCCTCCTCTGCCCCGGCAAAATTGACCAGGGCTTCTCCGGTAAGCCGATAGCCTACCCATTCACTTTGCGGTTTTGCGTCGAAAGATTCGTAAAATTCGATTGCAGGTGTATTCCAGTCCAGCACATTCCATTCAAAACGGCCGCAGTCCCGGGCCACGGCCAATTGTGCGAGATGCCGCAATAATGCCTTACCAGCTCCTAGGCCCCGGTGCTGTGGAGAGATATAAAGGTCCTCCAGAAACAGGCCATACTTACCTACCCAGGTCGAAAAACTGAAGAAATAGATCGCTATACCGACTGGCTCTTCATTGGCACTGCAGATCAGAGTGTGCGCTTTGGGGTCGTCACAGAATAAGGCCTCGCGCAGGTCCTGCTCGGTGGCAGTAACTTCAGGCAGGGCCTTTTCGTAGGCCGCGAGTTCTCTGATGAAGTGTAGAATTACCGCAATATCGTTGTCCGTTGCGGGTCGGATTTGGATGTCGGTCATGGTGTGGCGCTCCAATAGGGCGTTGTTTGGTAAGTAGGTCTGGGCGTAGCGAGCCCCCGCTATTGAGGCGTGTAGTATGAGTTGGTTCGTGCGTCGTGCACATCCCACCGGGGGATAAGAACCTAATCTGAATCCCAGTAGCGCTGCATCTCCAGATACAGAAATGATGCGGTCCAGGTGATCAGTACCAGCCCGGTGAGAGACTCCAGCCCCGTAAGGTATCGAATGTCGCCCTGGGGTTGGATATCGCCAAAGCCAAGGGTGGTAAAGGTGGTGAAGGAAAAGTAGACGCAGTCAAAGAGTGTGCCGTGGAACTGGCCCTCGAGATGGCCCCACCTGCTGGAGTCATTCATAAAATAATAGGCCAACGCAAACAGCCATATTTCTGCCGCATGGGCGATCAGCGCGCCTAGAACGCCCAAAACAATCCTGAACCGGTGCTTGATCGTGGTAACACGCATTAAACGAGTGAGATTGAATAAAAACTCGTAGTGAATAATTACGGTTAGGGCAATGACAAGGCTGTTGACCAAAAAAACGGTTAGCACAATAATTCCGTCACAGAGGACTCGAGAGTTAGGGTATCTTACTCCGTACCCCGGCACCCATCAATCAGGACGACCGGCGTGGCAAGGGGTCGTCAAACTCAAACCAGCTTGCATGAGACTCCCAATATACGTGGGCCGAGGGCGGCATTTCAATGTCACCGCTGATATTTGAACGCACTATGTGCATCTCTCCCGGCCAGCGCTCCGATTGAAAGAACAGGGTTGACCCACATTGGCGGCAAAATCCGCGCTGGGCATCCCCGGAGGAGTGATACCAGCGCAGCTGTTGTTCCTGGGTCACTTCAAAAGAGGTTTGCTCTACTCCCACCCAGGTGACGAAGGCGGCTCCATGGGCCCGCTGGCACATGAGGCAGTGGCAGTGGGCAGACCACAGGCAGGGCGAGTGAAACCGGAACTGTACCGAGCCACAGAGGCAAGAACCTGTGCATACTGTCATGGTGATCATCCTTTTAAGTTGCCCTTCTCTCGTAGCAATTGCGCCCGCAGGGCTTGGGGTAGGGGGCTGGGCTTTTTTGCTTGCGAGTCTAGAAAAACCATGACCGCCCTGCCCTTCACGGTGGTGCGGTCGCGCTGGGTCATATCGCAGTCAAAGCTCACCGAACTATTTCCCAGGGTCACCCCGGTAATACGCACCACAACGTCTGCCCCGTAAAAGGTCTCGGCCAGAAAGTCGATGTGCAGAGAAGCCAGCACCCAGTTCATGCCGCCCGCGCCGTCCTCTGGCACCAACGTCTCAAGGTAACTTACACGAACGACCTCCAACCAGGCGCTGATTGCGTTGTTGTTAATATGACCGAGGGCGTCGGTCTCATAGGAGCGTGGAGAGATAGTGATACTAAAGGGCAGCAATGTAGTGTTCCTGATAGTTGGATATCGTCACGCTATGACTCTCTCACGTGCGTCCTGGTGAAAAAAAAGGGGCCGGTTCGCGTGAGTCTGGAAGACACTATCCAAGCTCGAGATGACCACCAGAGTTGGATAAGCGGGCTAACCTCGGGCGAAATAAACAGGCGCTACTTCAAGTCGACTGACTAACGGGGCTCTGTCGCGCCCTGGTCTCTATTCGTAGTAAATCTCGTTGTCATCCAGATAAATATCGCTGGCGTCACAAATATCTATGCTGATCGGCTCGTCCAGCACCTCGCTGTCGTTCTCGCCTAGCCATCCCACTTGGAAATACTGGTCACAGGAGCCCGTGCTGGCGTTAAATTCTGCCTCGGCACCCTCCCCTGGATATATTTCCTCATTTAACCAGTTTCTGCTCCAGCCATCGCCGTCGTTGGTATAAAAGCTCACCACTATATTATTAGAGGTATTATTGTATATGGTGAAATAGCCATCAGCCCCTGTTTGGCTCTGGGCACCAAGGGACATAACTCCCACCATTAGTAGCCCGATGTTCATTATTAGTTTGCGCATTATGTGTTCTCCGAGCGAATATGCCCTTTAGTGTCGTTTTGGGGTAAACATACCATATGAATGGCGAAAGGCGCCAGTTTGGGCCCGGTTGCGGGGCTGACCGGCAATGCTAATTTTGTACAAAAAGCTATAATGATCGTTGAGAAGAGCGCTATGCTGGGCAGGGAATGGCGCAAGTGCCTAACAGATGAGACTACAATAATGAGCACAACAGAAAACCGCCACCGCGGCAGGCGGCGTGCCCGCGGGGCGCGCGACTCCAAGCGGGAAGCGCAGGCGCCCTTCAGGCAAATAACCCACCCCTATAATCCGGTTGAAGTCTTGTCTGCCGATCATGTCGAGGCCATTCACAATGCCTCGCTCACCATTCTGGAAGAAATAGGTATCAAGGTGCTGGAGCCGACGGCCCGGGATATTTTTCGACGTGCTGGTTGCAAGGTCGATCATGATCTGGAAATGGTTTACCTCGATAGGATGCTTGTGGAGCAGCAAGCCGGATTGGCGCCAGCCGAGTTTATATTGCACGCACGTAATCCTGCCCACGACGTAAAAGTGGGCGGGAAGAATGCTATTTTCGCCTCCGTTGGTGGCCCGGCCCTGGTGTCGTGCCTGGATAAGGGGCGGCGAGCGGGCAGTTACGCCGAAATGTGTGATTTTATCAAGCTGACTCAAAGCCTCAACATCATCCATCAGGAGGGAGGAGGTCCGTTTGAAGCAATGGATTTACCTCAGGAGAGCAGGCACCTGGACTTGCATCTCGCTCAAATAACGCTTACCGATAAAACCTGGCAGCCCTGGGGCATGGGTGTCGAGCGCACAATGGACGGTATAGAGATGGCGTGCATGGCGATGGGCCTTAAGCCCGGTGAGATTCACGATAAACCCATTGTCACCACCGTGATAAACACCAACTCGCCCTTGCAGTTGGATATACCCATGGCGCAAGGACTAATGACCCTGGCCGAGCACGGCCAGCCGTCTATCATCACACCCTTTACCTTGTCGGGTGCCATGGCACCGGTAACCCTGGCCGGAGCGCTGGCTGAACAAAACGCCGAGGTTTTGGCTGGCGTGACTCTGGCGCAACTGGTACGCCCCGGTGCACCTGTTGTCTACGGCGGCTTTACCTCCAATGTTGATATGAAAACCGGGTCGCCCGCTTTCGGAACGCCCGAGTATACCCTGGCGGCGCAGGCCAGCGGGCAATTGGCAAGGCGTTACCAGCTCCCCTTTCGCTCTAGTAACGTAACATCATCCCATGCGGTAGACGCGCAAGCAGCTTATGAAAGCCAGATGTCCATCTGGGGCGCCATGAACGGGCATGTGAACCTGCTCAACCAAGGGGCCGGTTGGCTCGGTGGTGGCATAGTGGCCTCCTTTGAAAAGCTTATTGTCGACGCCGAGATGTTGCAAATGGTGGCAGCTTACAGCCAACCCTTTGAGGTTAGCGAAGCGAGCCTGGGGCTGGATGCAATTAGAGAGGTCGGTCCGAGCGGGCACTTCTTCGGTACCCAACACACCATGGAGCGCTATAAATCGGCCTTTTACCAGCCATTGGTATCCGATTGGAGCAACTATGAGAACTGGGCGGACCGGGGCAGTTTATCGACGGCCCAGCGAGCCAATGAGATCTGGAAGCGAATGCTGGCGGATTACCAGAAGCCGCGGCTTGATGAATCTATAGTTGAGCAGCTCAAAGACTATGTCGACAGGCGAAAAAGCACTATTCATAAGTAGGGTCAGACTGGCGCTAGGCTTGTTCTCCCTGTTATCCTGTGAAAAAATACTTGAGTTGAAAGAGAAGTGCGTGTGATGGGTTGGTAAATGAGCTATTAACGCCCGACTGGTATATGTGCGCACGTACAACTTGGTAGATAACCCACTAAAATCGAAAAACCTTGTTCAACCCCCTATAAACGGCCCGGATACAACATTTCAATATCTAACGATAGAAAACCACCCACTCTTTGGAACCTGCCCAGTCGTTCGGGACAGGGCACGGCCGTGCAGTGAAACTTCACCTACATTTGGGAGCGCATAAAACCGCTACAACACATGTTCAAAATGTGATGCAGCTGAATAGGATTCTGTATAGCGAAAATACCCACTATGTATTAATGGAAGAATTTAGAGAAAATGTAACTCGCGGAGCCAAGCTGCTAAAACCACATTGCAACAAAGAAGTAGAGCAATATCTAAATAAGCTAGTGCGAGTAGAAAAAGAAAACCTGATTATCTCTGAAGAGAATATTATTGGGGATGCAAAAGATATATATAGCTCAAAGCTATTGTATAGCAATATGGAAAAACGTATTAGAAGACTTGCTGGTTTTGTTTCAAGTTTTAGTGATACAAACATATGGTTTACTGTCAGAAGCATGGATTCATTTATTCCATCACTATACTGTGAATCGTTGCTCCATTGGGACTTCAGGCAGTTTGGTCAGGTATTCTCCGGTCACTATGAGCAAAGCTGGATCCCCGCTATCCTGGTTCTCAGAGATAACTTTCCAAATGCAAAAATCAATGTTATTCCTTACGAGAAGTATGGAACAATTCTGCCGAAATGGTTAGAACTTATGACAGGAGTTAAAGTCGGATGGAATCTTCAGGAGGAAGAACGGGCAAGGGTGTCGATTAATCACCTCTCAGTGAAAACTATGAATTACTTCCACTTGCTTGTTCCAACCGGAATGACCCCGAAATTTTTGAAAACTATGTCATGGTGTTTCCTAAAAATAGGGAAGGGACACAAATTCTCGCCGTTTAATGAGTCGGCTAAATCGAAATTAAAGTCGTTGTATTTAGAAGATTTAGCCAAAATTCAAAATCTGGGCGGTAATATCTGTCTCCTTGGTCAATAGATTGAAACTGCGGCCAGTTGTGTATGCCGCCGGGGTATCGACACCCATTAGCCCCTCCCCGCCCTTAAAGCCGATCATGATTTACCCAAAAGTTGGAATTCTCCTCGGAAAAGTAAAGCTGAACAGGAAAATACGTCAGCTTGCGACAAAACCGCCAATGACAGGTTATTAATAGATTTAATTTGATGGTGAGCTACAAACCACCTTCAAAATAACTCAGGGATTTTGACCAGGAAGCTGGGAATCCACGATCGCCAAAATACGATTTCATATATTGATATGTTGATCGTAATCCAGATGCGAGGGCTCGCAAACTTCTTTCACTCAATTGGACCGTTTCATGGTGGTTCACTGGCTGATGGCTAATGACGATTTTTTCGAGAGTTAAAAAATGGGACACATCATCCATGGTATTCTGTGAAAAGAGGTCATCGAACAGGATCGTTTTAAAGGGTATTGAAGTCTCCAGGGTCTTCGCTCTTTTTATAATCACATCAAAGCGGCTTCTGTGTGTAAGATTGCCTAAATTATTTTCAATTATGCTGTCCATATGCCGTGAGTATTCCAGCGTTCCAGGTTTTCCGTGCACTGTAAAGTCTCGGCGGAGATCATTGCGAACTCGCATAGAAAGCTCAGAAACAGAGCGCTGCAGCGGATCACGCAGTAAAAGCAACGCTTTGGGCCTGAAGCCCATTTCCTGGACAAGCATTGACACCCTGCAAAGCTGACTCTCAGTCAACATAGTCCCTGTGCTGGGCGTGCAATCTGCAAGTATGTGATAGCGGCTACTGTGTGTAACCACCTCGCCACAGGTTCGTAAAAATTTAACTGGGTCCTGCTGCATCTTCAATCGCAAAGCGATTATTCGACTTTTTTCACGCTTGTACCTATCAATGCCAAACTCAATTCGCGCGTACATTTTCTTTATGCTTTCGCGCTTGTCACTATCTCCTGCAAAGTAAGATTTCCAAAACCGCCACTCTTTCAGACCGGCATTATAGACCTGACCAGATAGAAGCAAGTGGTTGCTAAGCCAGGTAGTTCCGGATTTTTGAGCGCCGTAAAAAAACAGGAAGGTTTTCGACGGCATTTATGTCTCTCTCCTAAGCATTGATTGACGAGAAATATGGACTTTCCAGGGCTTATGTTCATACTATCGCATTTCGGGGGATTCTTAACGGAATGGCGCAAATTAGCGTGTAGATTACGGCTGGCAAACGCTAAAATACTCGAATAAACTCCGATTGCCCATAAGTTTCGGGCCTACTAACTAAAAGTCTACTGATGAAATATCTGTTCTATCCAATAATGTTTATCCTGCTGTTCTCCCCTTTTACTCGCGGGCAGGAGTCTATCTCCGGGCGCCCAAACATTCTACTAATTGTTGCCGAAGACATGGGCCGAGACATTAATCCCTACAGAGAAATGGTTTTTTCAACTCCTGGCTTGGATACATTAGCAGAGCGTGGAGTGGTTTTTACTCGGGCTTATACAGCATCGCCGAGCTGTAGTTCCTCGCGTGCTAGCCTATTCACGGGATTAATGCCGCACGCCAATGGCCAAATAGGTTTGGTTGGCCGGGGAAGCCGTATGCACACCGGGCTACCAACTTTCGTAGATAAACTCAGAGAATTGGGGTATTTAACGAGTGCTACTTACAAATTACATGTTGAGCCGCCGCCAGAATTCGATTATATAAGCGTGGACTGCTGCGCCTCCAGCCAGCTTATCGAAGAAGCGTTTAAAGCCATTGACTTCGCAGAAAAGGAGGGAAAACCTTGGTTCGTTATGCTGAACCTATGGGACACTCATAGCATAGGGAAAAATAATGCCCTCGAGAAAAGCAATTATTGGAGCCATCAGGTGCAGGGGCTTCCCACTGACCCATTGAAAGCCAGGGCTGTAGACCTTCCACCTTATCTGTCTGGGGATATTACCGCCAAGGCGCACGCAAACCTTATGGAAAATATCGCGGGGTATTACAATGCCATTCGGCGTGTGGACCACAGCATCGTGGGTGTGCTCCAGGAGCTAGACGCTCGGCTGCTGAGCGAAGACACGATCATCGTGTTCACTTCAGACCACGGTCCGATGCTTCCACGAGGGAAGCAAATGGTTTACGAACTTGGTGTCCACGTGCCTTTTATCATTGTAGCTCCTGATGCTATACCTGCGACTCGAAACGATTCTTTAGTTAGTTTGATCGACCTGATGCCAACGCTAATTAACTTCGCGGGTGGTGTAGTGCCGACATTACCCGAAGCACGATCGCTAGTGCCGCTATTGCGAGGGACAGGTACTTCTCGCCAGTACATAGCAGCCCAGTTTTTTCAGCACTGGGGCCCCGGCGGCTTTTTTCCTAGCTACACAATCCGCGATGATCGATATAAACTGATTTATAATGTACGCCCTAAACTCCGACGTCCTTGGCGCGAATTCCCCGGAATACCATGGGTAGATGCTCTCCCTAATATCACTGATGACGTTTTCTCGTTTGCTTGGGAGCGAGCACTAAACCCACCTGAATTTGAACTGTATGATTTGGACAGTGACCCCTGGGAGTTCAACGACTTGGCAAAAAAAAAGCAATACGCTTCACAATTAGAAAGGCTAAAAGAAGGACTGCATGATTGGCGCAGACGGACCCATGACCCATTCCTTGAGCCCAAAGTGATGGACGCATTAGTTCAAATTCATAAACAGTCGAAAAAGAAGTTGCGCAATTCTCCGCTGAAAGAGCCATCGCAGCTGGAAATCATGGTAAGTGAATTGAGCCAACTGATGAGCGCAGGCACGCCGATAGCAAGCCACCAGTGAATTCATCCGCCGAGGAAATACCCAAGCGAATCCACAACATTAAGTCAGCAAGGACACCAAAAAAGGTAAATGGTAATCGAGTACCCATATAGGCTTCTAAATGGAACATACTGAATGCGATGCAGACAGACCAGATTTGGTGGATCTACAGGCAAACCAAGTGCGTTGGCCTCGTCCTGCGTACGACCGAAGTGATGAACCCCATTTCGTATTCATTCTTACCTCACCCTATACAGGATCCACCACCATTGCTAAATACTTGGCAACCAGCCCGAACATAGGGCTACTTCGAGAAAACGGGGAAGGTCAGAAATTGGTGCCCGGCATACACCGGAACTGGGACGCCAATGCGAAACTCGACGGGGAGTCGATCAGATCTACCTGGCTAAATAGATACCAACAGATTAATAGCAGTGGCGGGTTAGAGATTATAGTGGAAAAATCGCCTCCCAATATGCTCAGAATTGATACGCTTCGCTCACTCTTCCGCAGGACAACATGTCTGGTAAATAATCGAGACCCCGTCGCATTCTGTTCCAGTACCTTCTACCGAAACACTCCCAACGCGGGCCAACTAAATGAGGCCGATAGACTGCAACTCCTTCAGAAAATGGCCTTGACCTGGGTTCGTCACAGTATAATTCTCAAGGACTACCTGTCAGATCAGAGTGTGTTGACCTGTAGCTATGAAAAGTTCTGTGAGTCACCGGAATCCTTGGAGATGACGTTCGAAAAAGCAACTGGCGAAGCCATTAATCCCGACAAAGATCCGCTCCTGAAGATAAAGGATTATTTACCCTTCGGCATAGAGAACAAAAACATGGTGCAGGTATCTCGTTTCAGTGAAATAGAAATCGAGATTATCGTGAAAACATTACTACCCTACTCGAACCTGACATCATTTTTCGGCTATGCGCCTGAAAGCTGGCTGTCAGCGACAAATTGAAGCCGGCTATTCGCTATCTTTAGCTGGGGATAACATCGCACTAAAGTGGGCTCCAGTCGCCTCGATGGCCGCCGAGTGAGTGAACCGCATCTCAGTGGCCAATCTGCCTTTAAACCCCATCTTCTCTGGTAAACCGTTGGTGGTAATTAATTTCACAACGCTTGATCCTGCTTCATCAATATCGCTGGATTCAAACAGATACCCCGAGATTCCCGGCCGAACAAGATATCGACCACAGTCGTCGTCAGGTACTACAAGCGGTCTACCCGCATGCATTGCACCTACCGCGAAAAACCTAGCGGCTGTGGAGAAAAGAGATGGAATCACTACCACCTGTGATGCGATTGCTAGATTGTGCGGGTCCATACAGTCGTGAATAATCTCAATTTTTCCCGATCCCAAGGCATGAGCCGTATCTGTCTTCAAGAATGCGCTTTCCACATCTGAATCGGACGGCATCAACAACTTCAAGCGCTTGAAAGACGTATTATCCTGCAGCCGCTCTACAAGTCCGAGGAGCAGAGCAGAGGCATCCATAACTTCTTTTAAACGCAGTGAAGATGCATTGAACAAGACTACACCGTGGCTGTCCTGATCTATAGTCTTCAAGTGAACGAGATCT
Organism: Halieaceae bacterium; assembly: GCA_018657645.1. Lineage (GTDB taxonomy): Bacteria > Pseudomonadota > Gammaproteobacteria > Pseudomonadales > Halieaceae > JBALVT01. The sequence continues at coordinate 15,098 of JABHWT010000228.1, forward strand.
TCATTCAGTATAGGTCCGTATAAGGCCGTCCATCGACTTAGGTCACGGTAGTTGTAAAACGCCCGTAAGTGTAGCTCTGAAGCTAGCCAATACAAGAGTCCAACCGGCCTCATGCGGTTCATTTGCCTGACGCAAGTAAGGCGCAATCTTTCCACGATACTTCGTTGTATCCTGGAGTCGCTCATGGGTCGTGGCAGCAATTCAATCGAAAGTGCCGCACGCGACCTTAGACCAATTAGTGCAAGTATCGAAATCGCTGCAGTACGCAATCCACAGCAATGAACAAGATCCGGTTTATCTCGGACAAATATCTGACGCAAATAGGAGACCTGCCGCCACCATGGCAACGAGTTTATATTTTCGGGTCCTACAACCGATCGCTTATTGATCTTCCCCACTGCGCTGTCACCTGGTGGCTCCTCGGCTGCTGTAACACTCAAAACGAACCCGCCCTCTTCTGAGATGGCTTCTTCGAGCAAGGAACGGAGTCTCGGCTCTGGATGCCAAGGCCTTGGGTCGTAAAATAAAATCCTCTTACCACTCAGCCCGGTTATCAGCATTGAGGGCGGTGTGCGCGACATAGTTACGGTAGTTTCAAATCTGCGTGCAGCGGAGTGATGCTTATGAGGCAGTTGAGCTGACTTCCAGCGGCTCCAAACCTCATCCAAATTGAACCAGGAATCAAGCAGCTCGTAGTCTTCTCTGCAGAATTCCATAATCTGCTCCAGCTGTCCTGAACTAAGTTCCTTTATAGATATACTCTGGCCTGCTGTTTGTTTTCTAGGAAACCTTATTGCCTGCTTGAATATCCTGCTTAGATCACTCTCTAATTCCTGAATGCGGTTCATGCAATAAACACCTGTGAAGCTATCCAGGCCACCGGGTAGCTGCTCAGCCAGAGGCCGAAGATGCCATTCGATAGCGTCTGCTTGAAGATAGGTGTCCAGATGCTCTAGAAACTGCCCCAGACCGGGATTAAAGATGAAGTTACTTCCTACCTCAGTAATAGTGAGCTTAGCTTTCGAGAGTGCGTTGTGGTCCATCACTCTGTTTGCATAGGCAGATATAAACCGATCTACGGGATCTCTGACGACGATGATTCGATGCCTGGCCGAGGAGATATCGCTCCGGAATCTGTTAAAAAAGTCATGAATATCCTGTTTTCCTCCCCTATTAATGCTGCACCGGCGATTTTCAAAGGGCATTCTGAACTCGGCGTCGTGCAACGCCATTTTGACGGATGTTGACGCACACTTGGGCACATCGAAATAACCAATGCGACCCGACGGTAAGAGTAAGCCTTGACGCTGCTGTCGCATCTATTGTTTTCCTCTTCTGAGGAAAAGCGAGGGTCGTATCATCACGCTAGGGTGGCAAATGGATCTTCTGAAAACAGCAAGCCTGCCAATAATCTCGTCATGGGTTTCAGGATATCTCACTACACACCTCGAATTGCCTTGCATCATCGCACTGGATGAATCCGTCGACGCATCATCAACAATGAGTAGCCTGAAGTTATCATAAGATTGGTCCAGAATGCTCTTCAAGGCTTCAGGCAGGTAACGCTCCGCGTTATATACTGGCATAAGTGCGGTGATGCGCGGAGTATAGAAAGCACCCCCCAAATCATTTACACGAATACTGTCAGAGATAACCATAGCCACTCCACAATGACCGAATGAGGCTACCGTGCCTAGCCTCCATGAATTCATAGGTACTTCGATAGTGCCTTGCCACCTGAGATGCGAGTTCTGTTTGCACTGAGTGCTTCAATAGGCTCCTGTTTCTCACCTTGTCCAATCTTGGAGCGGGCATTGTCTCTATTCCCATAAACTTCAGTAGGGCGGAATAGCGTTCCTTGGATATATAGCGCTCATAGAAGTCATAGTGGATCTCGCTCTCCTCAAAGACCTGCTCAAGTTCCTGGATTGTGCGCTCATATCGTGTGCGCAGCTCCGCACCGGGGGGCGTGAAGCTTTCCAGCGTAAACTTTCGTGAAGCAGGGCTAATCCCCAAGTCGAGCATTTTCTGGACTTTTGATTGCTGGTGGAGCATGGACCAGATCCTCTCCACGGGGTCTCGCATAATAAACAGCGCCTTCACTTGAAAACCCCGCTTCATCAGTTCCACCCTGGCGTAATCGAACCCCGATCGATCAAGCATGGAATAACTAGGTGTAAAATCACCCACCGTACTGATACGGTGGTTGCCGTGCCACAATTCGTCGAAGTATTCAAAGTACAAATGAGGGCTGCTGACAAAGGCCGCCAACATGGCTGACTTCTGGGCTGGACTCCAGCGTTTTCCGTTGTTGGAGGGTCGGTGCCGGAATCCATGATCGGCGGAAAGATGGTCGGAGTGAAAAGACTTCATTTCAGGAACAAACAATGCGTCCAGAAAGTGGTATTCTTTGCAGAATCCAAGATTGATTTCCGCACACGTTTGCAGTTGCGACCTAAGCCATGTGGACCCTGTCCTTTGTGCACCCAGACCAAGGATAAATTGTTTTTTCCGACTGAGACGATTTTCCAAAAACACTACTCCAGGCTATGCGTACCTGTCGCTAGGGCCTATTCCCCAAACAAACTGCTATAATCACCGCCAGACGAGTGTTTAGCTCTCTTTAGTGCGCCGTTAAAGGATACACGAATCACCTTGTCAATCGTAATGCTTCTATTATTTCACCACCAGACGGGCACAGCGACAGCCGCTTCATTAATGCACTGTATCGGAGTGATGGTCTTTTCGCAGGGCGATCTCAGACACTATATAATTTTCTCGCCCTTGAAATACCTTGAGAAGTGTATCACGGGCGTCACCCTTATCGCTTTCATGGTACTTGTCCAAAAGTCTTTAAATGCATCCGTTCCACCTGTTTTTCTGTCCCTGGCTGTGTGCCTCATACTAATCCGGCAGTATTGTCAGTCCGTAGAGCGGACAGTCGCAGTGACGCTTTCCCTGCCTCGATTCTTTTCTACCGGCCATGTACTGCGAGTATCTGAGGCATTGGTCTTACGCGCCGTTTGCTCAAACCGAGGTAGAATACCTGCGTTTTGTTTTTCAGGACGATCTGGATCATATTCGCACCATGACAGACATCTCTTTGATTGAGTGACTCCTTGATGAATGTAATAAATAATCACGAACAATTCATCGATGACGTATCGGTAAGTGTAATTGTTCCTATTTACAACGCTGCAAGCTTCCTTGAGACATGTCTTAATTCCGTCGCGCAGCAAACTTTTACGCACTTTGAGGTGATCATGGTGAACGATGGTTCCACCGATGATTCGCTGTCCATTGCCGAGGATTTCGCTCACAGGGACTGTAGGTTCAAGCTACTAAATCTAGGTGCCAACCGTGGGCTTCCCGGAGCGCGCAACGCGGGTGTCCGAGAAGCCCGGGGCACTTATCTGGTGCACCTTGACAGTGACGATTTCTGGCTGGACTCGCGGACTCTAGAGATTCTTTACACCACTGCGCGACTAGAGGGCGCCGACGTACTCCGATTTAACGGCAGCAACTACGAGAACGGCGCACTAGGCTCGGCCATAATCCCAACCTTTAACGCGGTAAACATTGGCCTCGCCTCGAATAGATCTTTATGGGTATTCCGCGGCATATTTCTCTTCTTTTTTAGGCGACGCTTTATCGAGGATAACCAACTATGCTTCGATGAACGCTACAACATTGGTGAGGATGGCATTTTCCTATCGAAAGCACTACCCGTCGCCCGTCATATTTCGTCATTGCCCAACCTCTTTTACGCCTACCGCAGGCACCCGGAAAGCATGATGGGCAACCAGTGGAGCGACGACCAGTTCCTGGAAGAAAACAAGGCATCTGAATTGATCTCTGAAAACCTCCATTCTGTACCTTCAGTTCGCTACTCTTACATCTATCAGCGTTACACCGGCTATTGGGTGAATAAACTACTCCCACGTCTTTTCGTGGAATTAACCGTAACGGATCAATTCAGTGTACTTGAAAGCTATCGGAAAACATTGGTCGCTTACGAGTCCGCTTTAGGAGCCCAACTTAGGGGCGGGGTAAAATTTTCGATCTATCGTTTCTTTCTACTTGGCAGTCGCTATCGTTCACTGGAGCGCTTTGTTCGAGGGTTCAACCGGTCCATTCCACTCCCTTATTTACACCTCGGGTACTACTTCTACCTCATGGATTTTGGCAAACGATTTGTCTCAACCTTCCTGAAGAGAGTGAATAGGGAGCTGAGTCGGCGAGTATCAGTTAAGACTGCGATAGCTGCACTTCGAAGCAGTATATACTCACCACGCGACAGACACTTTAAGAATATTGAGGGGCTAGAGAAATATAACTTTACGTTAAAATCCGAGAAGAAGAGACCCGGCATAACAGCAATGGTCAGGGTAAAAAATGAAGAGTCAAACATTGCAGCCTGTATCGCATCAGTGATGCCGTGTGTTGACGAAGTACTAATCATCGACAACGGAAGCACCGACGCAACAGTGTCTCGAATCCAGGCCGTGGTCGAAAAGCACGAGACTGGCAAACCGCTCAGGCTTCTTTCGTATCCGTTCTCAGTGGCGCGGTGCGGCGACGAGCATAAACAGACACACGAACACTCGGTCCACAATCTTGCCTATTACTACAACTGGTGCCTCAGCCACTGTAGTACCTCCCACGTGATCAAGTGGGATGCTGATATGCGCGTAATTAGCGAGGCAAGCGCTCAGTTGGGGTTTAGTCATTTTTTAAAATATCTCAGCTCGACTCGCCCCAACGCGCTGGGCTCATTCCCGGTCCAGACGATATATCTGGAAATGAACGGGAAAGCCGTCACAACTTGCGATGACATTCATACGGAACTCAGATTTTTCCCTAATACTCCCGACATTTATTTTGTTAAGGGAAACAATTGGGAGTACCTGCACCATCCACGGTTTCACCAATTAGAGCGGTCCGAGGAGGTCTTTTGTTACGAAATCAAGGATACCCGGCAGCAAGAGTTTGCCCACTGGTCTGAGATATCGTTCGATGGTTGGCGAAAAGTGCTCGAATACCGCAATTATATGTTAGTCGCGGAAAATCTGCATATGCGTGAGAGTACCTTCGTTCCAATTCGACCGCACCGATTCTCAACATATCGCTCTTAATAGGCATTACAGAGGTATTGCCAAGTAAACTCGCAAAATGAGATCAGGCACATTAATGCTCTAGTTAGTATAAGTGTGTATTGGGAGTATGGGCCCTGGGGCCGACGCTCTTACAGAGCGTTTACGATACAAGAAGCGTCGCGGCGATCCAGGATTTATCCACACGCGGCAAATATAGGTTCGCTGTGGAATTTATCAACAAATATTTTTGGTCGTTTATGATGAAATGAAGTGCGAATTGGGTGTGACGTGCCTGAAATAAAAAAGCCCCGTCAGTTGACGAGGCTCTTTTATCGAAAATGGTGCCCAGAGACAGAATAGTACCGGCCGGCGTCCCGGGGTCGACACACGGTGTCGGCCCACAAAAAAGCCCCGTCAGTTGACGAGGCTCTTTTATCGAAAATGGTGCCCAGAGACAGAATCGAACTGCCGACACGGGGATTTTCAATCCCCTGCTCTACCGACTGAGCTATCTGGGCGTAATCGTACTTACGAAAGGCGCGTATTAAACCCGCACAGGGCTCTGGAGTCAAGGCCTGCGGCTACGTCGAGGGGGGTATGTAGCCCTCAGCTCTATCGTATTCCTCGCCGCTGAAGAACTTGTCCATTTCTTGCTGCAAATACGTGCGCGTCTGGGGATCTACCAGGCTCAGGTGTTTTTCATTGATCAGCATCGTTTGCTGTGCCTGCCAGTCGGCCCAGGCCTGTTTTGATATGGTGTCGAAAATATCCTGACCTTTAGGGCCGGGAAATGGCGGGGCATCCAGCCCTTCCATTTCCTGTTTGTACTTCCTGCAAAATAGGGTGCGAGACATGGTTGTCATCCATCGCGAGGTGAGTGTTCTTCTAACCGGGCAAGCAATCGGGCAACCGGAGCCGCCAAGCCTATTTCCGGAGGTTGGCGCAAGTTATACCAGAGCTGCTGCCCCTGTTCCATGATTGTTTCTGGAATCCCAGGCAGGGTCAGCAGGATCGGTTGAATATCCAGGTGATAGTGGCTGAAACTGTGACGAAATCCACTCCATGCCTCTGCCACGGGTTCCAGTGCCCAACGATCCAGACACCAGGCGGTAGGGTCTTCGGCTTGGGTCAATTCGGGAAAACACCACAGGCCTCCCCACAGGCCATAAAGGGGGCGGCGCTCCAGCCAAACTTCTCCATTTTGAGCGCGAATGATTAAAAATGTTGCGGCTTTTACCGGTAGAGATTTACGTGGCTTGCTCCCGGGATAGTTTGCTTGCTCGCCGTTAATACTCGCCTCGCAGTCCTTCTCCAGGGGGCATTGGTGACAGGCCGGGGTAGCGCGGGTACAGACTGTTGCTCCCAGGTCCATCATGGCCTGAGAGAAGTCGCCTGTTCGACTCGAGGGCGTATAGGAATCAGCGATCTGCCACAACCGCTTGCTTACCGCAGCTTTCCCCGGCCATCCCGTTACAGCCGCATACCTGGCTACTACCCGCTTGACGTTGCCATCGAGGATTGTTGCCGGCTTGCCAAAGGCGATGGTTCTGATGGCGCCCGCCGTAGATCGCCCTATTCCTGGCAGTTCGCATAGGGCTTCCACACTGCCTGGAAACTCCCCACTCAGGTCATCGCAAATTATTCCTGCTGTCCTGTGCAAGTTACGCGCCCGGGCGTAGTAACCTAATCCGGTCCATAGGTGTAGCACCTGATCCAGTTTGGCTGCGGAGAGCAACTGAACGGACGGAAAATTGGCCATAAAGCGCTGAAAGTAAGGAATAACAGTCTTCACCTGAGTCTGCTGCAGCATAATTTCCGACACCCATACCCGGTAGGGGGAGGCGTCCTCCTGCCAGGGCAGGTCTTTTCGTCCATGGCGGTCGAACCAGTCAAGTACACGGGTGGCAAAGCTGTCGGTAGGGAGCATGGGCGTTAGTACGGATTTTTATATTGCTGTGTAGGGTAAGGTCCGGCCGTGTAAACCACCAGTGAATTTGGTGTCATTTTCTACTATAATACCTCGCTTTTTGGGGCGGCTTGCACCGCTAGCTTCTTTTGGGCAGCACAACAGTGCTAAGTCCAACAGGCTCCTGATTACTGGAGAGATCAATGGTCGAACGTAAAGCCACAGTGGCCCGCAATACCCTGGAGACCCAGATCACGGTCAGCGTGAATCTGGATGGTAGCGGCAATACGGCATTCACTACGGGCTTGCCCTTTCTGGAGCATATGCTGGACCAGATAGCCCGCCACGGAATGATGGATATTGAAATACAGGCCAATGGCGACCTTCATATCGACGATCATCACTGTGTTGAAGATATCGGCATCACGCTGGGGCAGGCAATTGCGCAGGCGGCCCAGAACAAAACTGGTATTGTGCGCTATGGCCATGCCTATGTTCCTCTGGATGAAGCCCTGTCCAGGGTGGTGGTGGATTTTTCAGGACGGCCCGGGTTGGAATTTCACGTGCCCTATACGCGAACCACAGTCGGAGAATTTGATGTGGATTTGTTTCGGGAGTTTTTTCAGGGCTTTGTTAACCATGCCAATATCACCTTGCATGTTGACACACTGCGAGGCGAGAACACGCACCACCAGATAGAGACAGTGTTTAAAGCTTTTGGTCGTGCCCTGCGCATGGCTCTTGCCGCCGACCCGCAAATGGCTGGCGTGACTCCATCGACCAAGGGTGTGTTGTAGGCTGAAATCATGAGTGGTGTTGTCGCTGTAATCGATTACGGCATGGGTAATTTGCATTCTGTGGCCAGTGCGCTTGAACACGTGGGTGCACACGAGGTGGTAATCTCCCACGATCCGGCGCTGATTCGCAGTGCCGACAGGGTCGTATTTCCCGGGGTGGGCGCTATTCGAGACTGCATGGCTGAGATTCGCCGTCTGCAG
>JABHWT010000012.1 GCA_018657645.1 Halieaceae bacterium
CCGCAGTTGAAATACAGGCCCGGCACCGAGGTCTCGCTAACGATGGGACAGGCATCCGGGCAGGTGTCGACAATGCCACCCCATTGGCGGTTCATGCGCACCCGGCTGAAGGCCGGAAACAGTTCGCAAATGGCCTGCACGGTATGTTCGATAACATGAAAGGAACCCCGTTGTCCGTAACCGTTGTAGCCGTCGACCCCGGCGCCAATGACCAGGTCGCCCTTGTCCGACTGGCTGATATAGCCGTGTACCGCATTAGACATCACAACCGTATTCAGGCAGGGTTTCAGAGGTTCGGACACCAGCGCCTGGAGAGGTCTGGATTCAATCGGCAGGCGCAAGCCCGCCATTGCAGCCATCACCCCCGAGTTGCCGGCGGTCACGCAACCCACCTTGCGGGCCCCGATAAAACCATTGCGGGTTTCCACGCCCACCACCGCGCCGTTTTGGCGGCGAATACCGGTCACTTCAGTTTGTTGGATCAGGTCCACACCCAGGGCATCGGCGCCCCGGGCAAAGCCCCAGGCCACCGCATCGTGGCGGGCCGTGCCACCGCGGGGCTGCCAGGAAGCCCCCAACACCGGGTAGCGGGCATCGGTGGATATATTCAGCAGGGGCACAATCTTCGCAATAGCCGCCGGGTCCAGAACCTCGCCGTCGATGCCATTGAGGCGATTGGCGTTCACCCGCCGCTCGATGTCGCGCATGTCCTGCAGGGTGTGACCCAGGTTGAGGACCCCCCGCTGACTGAACATGACATTGAAGTTGAGTTCCTGGCTTAAGCCCTCCCACAGCTTCAGGGCCAGTTCGTAGAGCTGGGCCGCTTCATCCCACAGGTAGTTGGAGCGAATAATGGTGGTATTGCGTGCGGTGTTGCCGCCCCCCAAAAAGCCCTTTTCTACCACCGCCACGTTGGTTATTCCGTGCACGCTGGCCAGGTAGTAGGCGGTAGCCAGGCCGTGACCGCCACCGCCGACAATCACCACATCGTAGTCCGTCCTGGGTTTGGGGCTGCGCCAGGCCTGCTGCCAGTTTTCGTGGTAGCTCAGGGCATTGCTGAACAGGCTCAAAGCTGAGTAACGGTTTTTCCCGGGTGGCATACAGGTTCTCGATGCTGGGTGTTTACAAAAGTACGCTATTAAATCAATTCATCCGCTCCGGTGCCAGCGTAAGTTGTAGCCTGGGGAGAAGAAGTGGCCATAATTGTATGGCCCAGGTTAGATACGCCCTGGTACATATGCGCCGTCGGATTGAAGGATAGTGGCGACAGCCGTGATATACCAGTCTACCGACCCTACCGACCCCTACTGCAGGCCACACCAGGGGTCGTCCTCCCAATAGATAAATCGCTTATTATTGCATGTATATTTAATAAATATACTTGCATTTATGTAGCTCAACATCTATATTTTGGAAGATGGAAAAATCTGTGGATGATTTTGATAATGTCGGCACTAAATCGGGTTAAAAGACATTTAAAAGCAGGCCAGGTCTACCGCAGGGCGGACGTGGCCAGGTGGTCTAATGCTGTTGACCGGCATTTAAAGGAACTCGTTGAAGAAGGGACACTCAACAAGGTTTCTCCAGGTGTGTATAGCTACCCCAAAACAGCATCATTTGGTCGCGTACCCCCCGAGGACAAGAAACTGGTAAAGGCGTTCTTAAAATCAGATGACTTCCTGATGTTAAGCCCGAACGCCTATAATGCGTTGGGTGTAGGGACGTCTCAACTCTATAATGAGCAGATTGTTTACAACCGAAAACGCCATGGTAAGTTTAGGCTTGCAGGGCGTGTGTATGATTTTAGGATGAAGCCGTATTTCCCCAAAACACTGAGCAAAGAGTTTCTGTTGGTTGATTTGGTGAACAATGTGAATCACCTGGCCGAGCACCAGGAGAGTGTTTTGAAAAAAGTAAGGGATGTTAGTGTCTCACTTGATCCAAAAAAATTACTCAAGACCGCGAAACTCTACGGTTCTGTGCGCGCCAAAAAGCTCTTCAAACATGAATTAGGCATTGATAACAGATATGCCGGTATCTGAACTCCTTCATGAGCACAGGGAGTTCTCTGACCTCTTACGCACTGTCGCCGAAGAAAAAAGTATTGCGCCCGATCTGGTCGAGAAAGATTACTGGATAATGCACTGCCTGTACGGGTTGAAGAGACAGGGATATGCATTTGAACTAAAAGGGGGCACGTCTTTATCCAAGGGCTTCAAAATAATCCATCGTTTCTCCGAGGATATCGATCTAAGAATAAATCCTCCTGCAGATCTAAATATCGCGATCAATCCCAGGCACACCAAGCCCAGGCACTGCGCCAGTCGTAGAGCATTCTATGACCAACTGGCCGAAGACATCACTATCCATGGCATTGACCTGGTCGCAAGGGACTCGGATTTTGATGATCCGACCGGGCACTACCGCAGCGGTGGCATACGACTCAGTTATCAAGAAGCCTTTCCCATCTCTGCAGGTATCAAACAGGGGATATTACTGGAATTAGGCTTTGACAATGTGACGCCCCACGTCCCTATGACTATCAGTTCGTGGGCATTAGATTTTGCGAGAGAGCGTGATATGGCTGTTTTCGATAATCGAGCGGTAGATGTTGCCTGTTATCACCCGGGATTTACCCTTGTGGAGAAATTACAAACCATAGCGACAAAGTACAGACAACAGCAGCTATCAGGAGATATGCCCAGGAACTTCATGCGTCATTATTACGATGTGGCATGTCTACTGAATCACGGCATGGTTAAATCGTTCATAGGGTCGGAGGATTATCATGCACATAAAGCTGCTAGATTCCCTCGGGAGGACCTTAAAATGTCAGTGGACAAAAATGAAGCGTTTCTATTATCCGACCCGAGTACCAACGCACTTTATCGGGAGAATTACGAAGCTACATCCGGGTTGTACTACGACTCGCAGCCCAGCTTTCAATCGCTGTTAGATACGATTCAAAATGTCATTCAGAAATTGTGAGCGTAGTAAGCACAACCCAAAGTCAGTGGATTCAACCCACGAGCGGGCCCTGGATTCAGGTGGTTATATTTCTCCGTAATGTTATGTTATTACACTGCAGCGTATTTCGGTAATCACACCGCCCGCTATTTGGCACCCTGAATACTCATTGGCAAAGGAGCGTGTGGTTATGGTAAACGGCGGCTGTTTATGTGGCACCCTTCGTTATGCGGCGGAGCCCGACCCGGACAGTGCCTACTACTGCCATTGCCGGGATTGTCAGATTGGTAGCGGCAGTGCATTTCATGTTGCCGTCCTGGCGCCCGAGGCCAGTTTTCGAATTCTC
>JABHWT010000011.1 GCA_018657645.1 Halieaceae bacterium
CCCGCCATATTGGTCGCTATTGTTACCACGCCTGGACGCCCTGCCTGTGCAATGATCTCTGCCTCTTGTTCGTGGTATTTAGCATTGAGAACCTTGTGCTCAATTTTCGCCGAGCGGAATCGCATTGACAATTCCTCGGAGGTTTCCACCGAGGCCGTTCCCACCAACATAGGGGCGCCACGAGACATACAGTCCTTCACATCATCGACAATCGCATCAAGTTTTTCCTCCCGCGTTAGATAAACAAGGTCGTTGAGATCATCCCGTTTCTGGGTCACGTTTGTGGGAATAACCAGCACCTCCAAAGCATAGGTTTGCCGGAATTCGAAGGCCTCGGTATCTGCAGTCCCCGTCATACCCGCCAGCTTGCCGTAGAGGCGAAAATAATTCTGGAAAGTCGTCGATGCCAGAGTCTGGCTCTCGCTCTGTATATCAACTCCCTCTTTGGCCTCAATCGCCTGGTGCAATCCCTCGGATAAACGCCGCCCCGGCATTGTTCGCCCGGTATTCTCATCAATTAAAACAACCTGACCCTGTTGCACCATATATTCCACATCGCGCTGGAATAATACGTGAGCGCGCAATGCGCTATAGACGTGCTGTAATAAATTGAGATTGGTCGCCGCGTAGAGGTTATCGTTCTCCTCCAGAAGCTTTTCTCGAATCAACAATTCTTCAACATACTCGTGACCGTTCTCCGTTAACTCCACCTGCCTCTGTTTTTCGTCTACTGTGTAATGGCCGTCAGGATCGGGCTCTGTCTCCTCTGCACTCTCCACCTTTGGAGCCTCATTCAGAGACGGAATAAACCGGTTTATTCGCTTATAGAGTTCGGAGCTATCTTCTGAAGCACCCGATATAATGAGTGGGGTCCTCGCCTCGTCAATCAGTATCGAGTCAACCTCGTCTACAATCGCGAAGTTGAGCCCACGCTGCTGCCTGTCCTCCAGCCGAAAGGCCATGTTATCGCGCAAATAATCAAAGCCAAACTCATTATTGGTCCCATAGATAATGTCCGACTCGTAAGCACGCTGTTTCTCCTCGTGCCCCTGACCGGACTTGATCACTCCGACCGAGACTCCCAGGAAGCGATATAGTGGCCCCATCCAATTCGCATCTCGATTAGCCAGATAATCGTTTACTGTTATAAGGTGCACACTGTTGCCAGTCAGAGCATTTAGGTAAGCCGGAAGTGTAGCGACCAAGGTCTTACCCTCCCCGGTGCGCATCTCGGCTATCTTACCCTCGTGAAGCGCCATTCCTCCAATGAGTTGAACATCAAAGTGACGCAAACCCAGCGTACGCTCTCCCGATTCACGCACCACAGCAAAAGCTTCGGGAATCAGGCTGTCCAGGGCCTCTCCGGTGTCGAGGCGCTGCCTGAATTCACCGGTCTTGGCGGCCAGTTGCTCGTCGCTAAGGGCCTTGATCTCATCTGCCAGAGCATTGATCTTTTTGACCACTTTGCCCATTCGTTTTAATTCCCGGCCATTGCGGGTCCCAAAAACTTTACGTAAAGTCTTGTTAATCATTTTTCTCAACACATTGAAATTTTGTTAAAACCACCGCGGAGTGTTCCGGGCGGGCGTAGGACTACTAGGACAGAAATGAATCAGCGCGGGGTGCGATGCACGTAGCTTGCAGGGTCGACAGGGCGCCCATTTTTATACACTTCGTAGTGAACATGTGCACCGGTGGAACGACCACTGGAGCCCATTAGCGCAATGGTCTGGCCTTTCTTAACCAATTCACCTGGAACCACCAGATTTTCTTTGTTGTGGCCGTAGCGAGTTACAAAACCATCGCCATGTGACAGCTCTACCATTTCACCGTAACCGGGTCGCGCCCCAGCCCAGGTCACTACTCCACCGGCAACGGAAATTACATCGGAACCTTCTTTGCCGGCAAAATCGAGGCCATTGTGCATAGCCATCTGGCCCGAGAAGGGGTCCGTCCGCTGACCGAAATAGGATGATATCCAACCCTTCTCTATTGGCCGTCCCGACAGCCAGCTCTGCTTTGCAAGCATGCGATGGTTGAGCAGCGATTCAAGTATTTCCAACTGGTACTCACCCTCGACCAGGCTCGCCGCGAAGCTGTCAATTTCTACCGCTATATCAGGTGAGCTAAAGTCAATGCTTGATCCAAGTGCCAGAGGCCCTCCCAAAGCGGGAGGTTGACCAAAATCGAACTCGCCCTCCTCCAGATCGGCCATTACAGTAAGGTGTTCACCCAGTGCATCGAGTCGTGTCATTCTAGCCTGTAAACCGGCCAAATTGAGCGTCAGAGCCTGTAGCTTAAGCTCGGCCTGATCCCGCATGCCCGCCAGTACGTCGGCCTGTTGTTTGAGCTGATCCGCCATGGAATCCAGTGAAGCATCGCGCACTGATCGCTCCCCGGCCTCCTGCCCGGCTAAAAATCCACCCGTTATCAGCCCCAGGGGTAGGCCCAGGCAACAAAGTGAGAGAAAAGCACGAGACCAACGCCCCAGTTCAATGGAGAGCGAGCCGCTGTGACTGCGATTGAGAAAGATAACTTTCATTCAGTACGATGGGAAATAGTTGGGTCGGCCACTATGCCACAATTGCCCCTGAAAAGCCATGCTGGCACCAGGGCTGAGGGTTTACACCAGTACGGGGTTGAGTGTGTAGGAGATAGGAGCTGCTGCCGCATCGTCGAAACTCACCATTTCCCAGGCATCAGGTTGCGCAATCAAAGCGCGCAATGAGGCATTATTAAGGGCATGGCCAGATTTGTGGGCACAAAATTCGCCAATCAGGCTATGGCCCAGAAGGTATAAATCGCCTATGGCATCCAGAACCTTGTGCTTGACGAACTCATCGTCGTAGCGAAGTCCATCCTCATTTAGAATTCGGTACTCGTCTACTACAATGGCATTATCGACACTTCCTCCGAGGGCGAGTCCCTTGGAACGTAGATATTCAATTTCGTGCATAAAGCCAAAGGTTCTGGCTCGACTCACTTCTTTGACGAAGGATGTCGTGGAGAAATCCACTTCCGCCCTGGCTGTGCGGTCGCGAAATACGGGGTGGTCAAAATCGATGGTAAACGATACTTTAAAACCATCAAAGGGAAGAAAGCTGGCAATTTTGTCATCGTCCTCTACTGTAACCGGACGCTTGATGCGAATAAACTTCTTAGCCGCATTCTGTTCCTCCACACCTGCCGACTGGATGAGAAACACAAATGGACCGGCACTGCCGTCCATAATGGGAACCTCTGGACCACTGACGTCTATATACGAATTGTCAATTCCCAAACCTGCCATGGCAGAGAGCAGATGTTCAACAGTGGAGACACGTTCGCCCTTTGCAACCAGAGTACTCGAGAGCATGGTATCGCCAACATTCTCTGCCCGAGCCGGAATTTCCACTACCGGGTCGAGGTCTACTCGGCGAAAAACAATCCCGGTGTTGGCAGGTGCAGGACTGAGGGTCAGATAAATCTTTTCCCCCGTATGCAAGCCAACGCCTGTTGCCTTGATCACGTTGCGTAGTGTGCGCTGTCGAATCATATTTTTCGAAACCGTATCCTGCGCCAAAATAGTGCGCTGTGGTCACTCCCCAGAACATACTGGGCCTTTAATCCGCTTGTCGACGCAAAAAAGCGGGAATATCAAAATACTCCTCTCCGCCTTCGGCATCCGCTGCAACAGATGCGCCACGTCCGGCCGCTCTTTTGCGACCTATTGCGGGACGATCCAGATCCTTGTAGTTGGGCTCCTGGTCTGGGCTGACTTGCCTCTGGTCAACCACCTGTAAGGGAGCCCGCGCCACTTCGGCGCCTAATCCCGTAGCCACAACCGTGACTTTTAGTTCATCCGTCATCTCAGAATCAATGACTGTGCCAACAACAACCGTCGCTTCTTCCGAAGCGTATTCCTCGATCGCGTCACCAACGTCGGAGAATTCTCCTAGAGACAGATCGGGACCGGCGGTAATATTAACCAAAATGCCGCGCGCACCGTGTAAATCAACATCGTCCAACAAAGGACTGTTAATAGCCCTTTCGGCAGCTTCTCGAGCTCGGGTTTCACCACCCGCACTGCCAGTGCCCATCATGGCCATTCCCATCTCGGACATCACCGTTCGAACATCGGCAAAATCCACGTTGATCATGCCCGGACGGATAATCAGATCGGCGATTCCCTGAACTGCGCCCAACAGTACATCATTCGCCTCTCTAAAGGCATCCAATAAACTGGTATTTTTCCCCAAAACCTCCAGCAGCTTTTCATTGGGAATGGTGATCAGAGAGTCCACATGTTGCTGCAATTCGGCAATACCGTCATACGCGATTCGCAATCGCTTCTTGCCTTCAAACGGGAATGGACGAGTCACTATAGCTACAGTCAGGATGCCCAGTTCACGAGCCACTTCGGCAACAACGGGGGCCGCACCGGTGCCGGTTCCACCTCCCATTCCAGCAGTGATGAAAACCATGTCCGCACCATGCAATGCATCCCCCACTCTATCCCTGTCCTCCATAGCGGCGGCCCGACCGATTTCAGGGTTAGCGCCAGCGCCCAGCCCCTTAGTTATATCCCCACCTAGTTGTAGCACAGTTTTCGATGCGACATCAGCCAATGCCTGGGCATCGGTGTTGGCGCATATAAAATCCACACCACTCACCTCATTTTCAATCATGTGCTTAACGGCATTGCCACCACCGCCACCCACACCGACAACCTTGATTACCGCACTTTGCGGTACATTTTCGATAAGCTCAAACATGGTATTACTCCCCTTTTTACATTTTGCGCGTGTGTGCGCGACGTTTTACCGCTAGAAATTTCCTTGGAGCCAGGCTTTTGCCCGACCGAATAAACTTTTGCCTGAGTCGGCCGATCTCGCGATGGCTTTACCTTCATCCTGTAGCTGGAGCCCGTAATACAAGAGGCCGACACCCGTGGCATATATCGGGTTGCGTACAATGTCAGTGAGGCCTTGCACGGTATGTGGAGATCCAATCCTGACCGGCATATGGAAAATCTCTTCCGCAAGCTCAGCCACCCCCTCCATTTTGGAGGTGCCACCCGTAAGAACGATGCCAGCGGGGACCATTTCCTCGAAACCGCTGCGCCGGAGCTCTGCCTGGATTAAAGTAAACAGTTCGTCATAACGCGGTTCAACCACCTCCGCTAATGCCTGACGTGACAGGTCGCGCGTAGGTCTATCACCCACACTGGGAACTTTTATTGTCTGGTCTGCACCTGCAAGCTGGGTCAGGGCACAGGCATATTTGATCTTGATTTCTTCGGCGTTCTCAGTCGGGGTGCGCAAAGCCATTGCGATGTCGTTAGTTACCTGATCGCCCGCTATGGGAATAACCCCGGTGGTGCGAATTGAGCCCTCCGTAAATACTGCTATATCAGTGGTTCCACCGCCAATATCGACCAGACATACACCCAGTTCCTTTTCGTCCTCGGTTAACACCGAGTAACTGGATGCCAACTGCTCGAGAATCACCTCCTCTACTTCCAATCCACAACGTCGAATACACTTTTCGATATTCTGAGCAGCATTCGCTGCACACGTAACAAGGTGCACTTTCGCCTCAAGGCGTACGCCGGACATGCCCAGGGGTACTTTTATGCCCTCCTGATTATCAATAATGTACTCCTGCGGCAGTATGTGTAGTATTTTTTGATCCGCCGGTATCGCGACTGCCTGGGCGGCATCGATGACCCGCTCTAAATCCTGCCCATATACCTCTCCATCACTTATCCCCACAATTCCATGGGAATTAAGGCTACGAATATGGCTGCCCGCAATCCCAACATAAACCGAGTGGATCTGGCAGCCTGCCATTAACTCGGCTTCTTCTACTGCCCGTTGAATCGACTGAACAGTTGATTCGATATTAATTACTACTCCCTTTTTCATGCCCCTGGAGGGATTCGATCCAATACCGACAATCTCAATAGCACCGTCGGCGTCGACCTCTCCCACAATAGCAACCACTTTGGAGGTACCGATATCCAATCCTACGATCATTTTTTTACCCAGTGTATTGCCCACAGTGGTGCCTCCCTATTCCCAACTTGTTCATCTTCCCGCCATCTGAGAAGGCTTATGAAATGCGACCGCAAGTCCATTTTTATAGCGAAGGTCAACGCTAGAAACACTGCCGATTTGCCGTTCAAGTTCGGCCCGGTAAACTACGGCGAATCGCTGCAGGCGCTCTGCTATCTCATCACCACCCAATACCAGGCTAGTGCCATTTCCAAGCTGAGCCTCGAGCTGCCCACGCTCGTCCACAACAAGCTGCATTACTACCAAATTCAGCGGAGCCAGTTCCTCCGTCAACTGCTGATAATTGCCCATCAGGACTTTCGCAGAACCCTCGGGGCCCTGCAGCCTTGGTAGAGTTCCCCTGTTCAAATCTTTTTCGGAGTAAAAAACCTGGCCCTCGTGGTTGATAAATCCATTTTCACCCCAGCGGCCAATGGCCAACTGCTCTACCACATGTATTTCCAGAACGTTGGGCCAGCGGCGCCGTACTGATGCATCAAAGATCCAGGGCAAACTCTTTATCTGAGAGCGTATATGTTGTAAATCTGTGCTGAGGAACCCACCGGCCAGAGCAGGTTGTATCAAGTCTTGCAGTGCTTCTGCCCTTGTATTTTCTAGCTCTCCAGTCACGACTATTCGAGCCACAGGAATAGCACTAATATGCAAGAGCGCCTGTGCTGTCGCGGCAATAACCACTCCCACGCCTACAAACACAAGAAGGCGGTTCAACCATGCATAAAAGGATGGTCGCAAGCCCTTCCCCGGCACCTTTCGG
The DNA here is from genome assembly GCA_018657645.1 of Halieaceae bacterium. Taxonomy (GTDB): domain Bacteria; phylum Pseudomonadota; class Gammaproteobacteria; order Pseudomonadales; family Halieaceae; genus JBALVT01. Next base: position 6,811 of record JABHWT010000011.1, read on the forward strand.
GTCGCTCCCGAACCCTGTCTTCTTTGCCGCGCCTTGGGCTTGTCTTTTCCAAACGACTTACTTAGCATTCGCACGCTACCCCTCCTCGCTCAGGTCGACAATTCGCTGCACTAAAGCGGTGATATTCATTCCTGCAGCAGTTGCTGCCATCGGCACCAGGCTGTGAGATGTCATACCCGGAATTGTATTGACCTCCAGCACATAAAAATTTCCGCTTCCATCTCGCATCATGTCCACTCGCCCCCAACCGCTACACCCCAGGGAATTGAATGCATCGAGAGCCAGAATCGAGAGGCTTTCCTCGGTTGCGACTGTCAATCCGCTCGGACAGAAGTAGCGCGTTTCCTCGGAAACATACTTGGCGTCGTAATCGTAAAATTCATTATCGGTCTCCATCCTGATCGAAGGCAGTGTTTGATCGCCCAGAATGGCCACGGTGTATTCGCTGCCATCTATAAACTGCTCGGCCAAAACGTCTCCGGCGTAGGTCGCCGCATGGCGGTAGGCTTTCTCCAAGGCCTGGGCGCTGTCAGCGGCTGTCATGCCTATGCTGGACCCTTCACAAGCTGGTTTGACAAACACCTTTCCGTACTGATCAATCACTTCCTGCCAATCAGTTCTTGCTGTCAGAATCTCAAATCCTGCGGTGGCCAGTCCTATTCCCTGCCACAATTGTTTGCTACGCACCTTGTCCATGGCCAGCGCTGACCCCAACACACCGGACCCGGTGTAGGCTACTCCCAGTGCCTCCAGGGCTCCTTGCATAGTTCCATCCTCGCCCCCCGGGCCATGGAGAATGTTGAAGGCGATATGTACTCCCCTGAGCTCATTCATCCAGCCAGGGATCGCAGGATCTACAGTGCGCACCTCGTAGCCCAGTATTTTTAAGGCCTCCACAATAGTCGCCCCACTGCGTAAAGACACATCCCGCTCCGCAGATGTCCCGCCCAGCAACACTGCAACGGGGCCTTGTTTTGTGCTCGTCGGGCTCATTGGGAACTCATCTTGAGGAAATTGAATGTGCGCAGGTCCTGCGCCAGTCGCGCAACGTTTCCTGCTCCCTGGGTAATCACCACATCGCCATCACACAAAATATCGCCCAGTAAAGCGGGAACGTCTGCACTGTTCTCGACAAAGATTGGATCGACCTGACCTCGCTGACGAATACTGCGGCTAAGACTCCGACTGTCGGCACCTGGAATCGCCTCCTCACCAGCGGGATAAACATCCAGCAGGACAAGCACATCGCTTCTGGACAGCACGGCGACAAAATCTTCATATAAATCCCGGGTGCGGGTGAAGCGATGCGGCTGGTAAATCATAACCACTCGCCTATCCGGCCAGGCCTGACGCGCCGACTCCAGCGTGGCCCTTACCTCCGTAGGATGATGTCCATAATCATCCACCAGAAATCCGCTACCTTGCGGATAAACAATCTCGCCCAATTGTTCAAATCGACGACCCACTCCACCAAAACCAGCCAGCCCTCTCTGGATGTACTGGTCCTCCAGGCCTTCATCACAGGCTACTGCCACTGCTGCTGTCGCATTGAGTACATTGTGGATGCCCGGCATATTGAGTTGAATCGTCAGGGGCTGTATCTCACCGGGGCGGTGGATGACAAAGCGGGTGGTCAGACCGGACCTTGAAACGTCGCTAATGCGATAGTCAGCACCCTCGGACAATCCGTAAGTCAAGATCGGACGTGATACATCTGGCATCAACTCGGCAACAATCGGGTCGTCCAGACACACTACCGCCAACCCATAGAAGGGCAAGTTATGCAAAAACTCCAGAAACGTCCGCTTAAGAACCGCAAAATCCCCACCATAGGTTTCCATATGATCTGCTTCAATATTGGTGACCACGGTTACCATTGGCTGTAAATGCAAAAACGAGGCGTCACTCTCGTCCGCCTCTGCAATCAGGAAGCGGCTTGCTCCGAGCTGAGCATTGCTACCGGCGCTGTTTACCAGTCCACCAACAATGAAAGTAGGGTCGAGCCCGGCCTCTCCAAATATCGCAGCGATGAGGCTGGTAGTTGTTGTTTTGCCGTGGGTACCGGCAACCGCAATCCCATGGCGATAACGCATTAGCTCCGCCAGCATCTCCGCTCTTGGTACGACCGGGACTCGTGCCCTGCGCGCGGCAACAATCTCTGGATTTGTACTTTTTACTGCACTGGAACTAACCACCACGTCAGCACCACCTATGTGATCAGCTGCATGCCCTATAAAAATCTCTATTCCCAGGCTCTGTAGTCGATCTATAACTGCACTGCGCCTAATATCCGAGCCCGCTACCTGGTAGCCAAGATTGACCAGCACTTCGGCGATACCGCTCATTCCCGTCCCGCCAATACCAATCAAATGTATGCGTCTTATGCGACGCATCTCCGGGATGCTGTATGTTCCTTTATCAGCAGCCATTGATCAGCTCCTCACAACAATCGCACACTCGCTCCGTAGCACCTGGTCTCGCCGCGCCAAGAGCCGCCGCTGCCATTGCTATTAAGCGCTTTGGAGAAACCAGCAAACCTCGCAATAATGTAGTCAGAGCGTCCGGGTCGAGACCACTCTGATCCAACAGGATGGCTCCCCCGCATTCGCTCAGTGAGCGAGCATTCTCAGTCTGATGATCATCAATTGCCTGTGGCAACGGAATCAGGATTGACGGGCGGCCCGCGATGGCAAGTTCGGATACTGTGAGCGCCCCCGCGCGACATAAAACCAGGTCGGACCAGTTGTATGCCCGCGCCATGTCATCAATAAATGCACTAACACGCACGCCATTATTCAGCAGTGAGCCGTAGGCCTCGCACACTGCCTCATAATGAGCCTTCCCTGCCTGGTGCCAGACAGCGATTTTTGCCCCATTCTTGCTCTCGATAATCGCCTGAACCGCCCGGGGAACGACATCGTTTATTGGTCTCGCTCCCAGACTACCCCCGACGACCAACAGGTGCAGGGTGCCCTGTCCATCGTAGTTATAAAGACGACCGGATCCCACCACCATAAATTCGCGACGCACAGGGTTTCCCACGACTAAAGCGTCTACGCGCTCTTTGAATGCACCGGGAAACCCTGCCAGTAGCTTTTTAGCAAACGGCGCGAGCATCCGATTGGTCGTGCCTGCCACTGAGTTCTGCTCGTGGATCAGAAGCGACTTGCCCAGTAACCATGCGGCGACGCCGCCGGGACCCGCCGCATAGCCACCCATCCCCACCACACACTGGGGAGAACATCGCCATATGAGCATAAGAGCCTGTATTGCCGCCATCGACAATGACAGCAACCCAAGAAATTTCCATAGTGGACTTTTGCCGCGTATTCCTCGTACTGTAAGGAAATGTAGAGTGAACCCCGCGGCGGGCACTACGCTAGCCTCCAGGCCTCTGCTCGTCCCCATCCACTCCACTCGATAGCCTCTGTCGCGCAATTCAATGGCCACCGCCAGCGCTGGATATACGTGACCACCCGTACCACCCGCCATCATCAACACCAGAGGCTTGTCGGAGACGCTCATCGCTTTGACCTCCGTTTACGACCAGTGGCCGTACTCATGCGTAATTCCCGGTCAACGCGCAGTACCAGAGCCAACATGCAACAGCAAACTATCAAACTGCTCCCGCCATAACTTACAAATGGTAAGGTTAATCCTTTGGTGGGCAGCAGACCCGAACTGACTCCCATGTTGATAAAGGCCTGCCCAGAAAATACCAGCGCTACCCCGTAGCAGATGTTAGATCCAAACGCATTACCAAGTTGGGCCGCCCTCCTTCCCAACCAGAAAATCCTGCCGATCAAAAGGGTATAGAGCGCGATAACCAACATGGCACCAACAAAACCAGTCTCCTCTGCCCAAATTGAAAAAACGAAATCGGTGTGTGCCTCGGGTAGATAGAAAAGTTTCTGAACACTGTTACCCAATCCAACGCCAAACCACTCGCCTCGTCCGAAAGCGATCAGGGACTGCGTAAGCTGATACCCCTTGTTCCAGGGATCTGCCCATGGATCCGTATAGGCAGTCAGGCGCGCCATTCGATATTCCGCACTAACGACCAGCACAGCCAAGGTGGCCACACCACCCATTGAAACGATCAGGAAGTGCGTCAATCTGACTCCAGCCAGGAACAACATGCCAAAAAACATTCCAACGACTATTACTGTCGCACCAAAATCCGGCTCCACCATCAACAGCAGGGTCATGGCAAAAAGCACCGTCATCGGCTTGATAAATCCCTGCCACTGATGCCGTACTTCGTGCTCTCTGCGCACCAGATAACCAGCCAGATAGACAGCAAGCGTCAACTTAGCAAATTCGGACGGTTGTAAAGTAAACGGGCCAAGCGGCAGCCAGCGCTGGCTATAATTGCGCTCCAGACCAATGCCTGGTATTAAAACAAGAATCAGAAGAGCGAGGGCAATAAACAGCCACACCCAGCCCGTGTCCAACCAGAACCTGAGGGGAATCCTGTACACGACCAGGCCGGCAACTATACCGACGAAAATATAGATCAAATGCCTGGTAGTATGGTACCAGGGTGTGTGGAAGTGCCACTGTGCGTACTCAATTGATGCCGAACCAATTGCTACCAGACCAACCATTAGTAAAGCTGTTCCTGAGAGAAATAATGTCACATCCAGCGGTATCCAGGCGGATGTCTCAATGGCTGGGGAAGCGCTCATTGTGCCTCCCCCTGGAGTTCAGCCACAGCCCGGGCAAAAACTTCTCCGCGCTCCACATAGTCTGAAAACATATCGAAACTGGCGCAAGCAGGAGAGAGAAGGACCAGGTCACCGCTATCGGCGTTTTCAGCCGCTAGGGCTACCGCCCGCTCCAATGACGACTCAATCGCCGTTAGAGCATAATCACCCCAACAGCGCTGCATCTGCCGCGCCGCCTCACCTATCAGAACAACCATTTTGCAATGTTTTGCGACAGCGCTTTTTAAGGAACTGAAGTCAGCGCCCTTACCCTGCCCTCCCGCTATGAGAATAACATTGTGGTCCCCGCCAAGCCCCTCCAGGGCCGCCTGGGTTGCACCAGGATTTGTTCCCTTGGAATCATCGACAAATCGCACGCCATATCTTTCGGCTAGTTGACTGCAACGATGTGGCAAGCCCCTGAATCGACGCAGGGATTCCAGCATTGCGGGCAATCGCAAACCAGCGCTATGACCAATAGCAAGGGCCGCCAGGGCATTCGCTATATTGTGTCGCCCCTTAAGACCTAACTCTCGGGTCGACATCAGTTCATCGAACTGGTGGCAAAAATACTCTTCGCCTGCGACTTGGCGCAGTCCAAACCCTCCGCGTTCTGGCTCGTCCATGCACCAGCTCACAGCTTCGCCCCGCTCTGAAATCAGGGGCGCGGTCAGCGGATCATCGCGGTTATAAACCACTTTGCGAGCGCCCTTGAAAATTCGCTGTTTGGCGCGACGATAGAGCTGCATATTGCCGTGTCGATCAAGGTGATCCTCACTGATATTTAACACCGTGGCTACCGCCAGGTTCAGCTCTCCGGATCGCTCCAATTGGAAGCTGGACAGTTCCAGTACGTATAGTTCGCGTTTCCGATCCAACAGATCCAGCGCCGGGGTTCCGAGATTTCCGCCAACACCAACGTTCAACCCAGCACCCTCCGCCATTTGCCCCACTAGCTCTGTCACCGTGGACTTGGCGTTGGAGCCTGTAATCCCTATCACCGGAGCCACCGCCTCGCGGACAAATAGATCAATATCTCCTATTACGGCAGCCCCTGCTTTTTGCGCCTGAATCACCAGCGGCTCATTCATTGCAATGCCGGGACTTACAATCAATTCCACTTCACCTTCAAGCACTGCATCGGGCACCTCACCCAGATACACAGGCACCTGAGGCATTTCACGCTTTAGTTCAGCCAGACCCGGCGGTTGAGCTCTGGTGTCCACAATACAAAACGGGCGGCCTCTACGTTGAAAGTAGCGAGCACAGGACAACCCGGTGATACCAAGACCGACTATCACAGGGTTTATACTGTCTATTAGCGGTTTCTCCTTCACTGCCAGAGCCACCTCGTCCTCACTTATCGCAATTTCAATGTTGCCAGTCCAAATAGAACCAACATCACGGTGATAATCCAGAAGCGCACTATTACCCGCGGTTCCGGCCAGCCCTTCAATTCGTAATGGTGGTGTATAGGTGCCATCCGAAAGATTCGCTTGCCCGTTAATTTGAAAGACACAACCTGAAGAATCACCGATACGGTTTCTAAAACAAATATTCCACCCATAATAAAAAACACGATCTCATGTCGAGTGATTACTGCCACCGTGCCCAGGGCTGCCCCCAGCGCAAGCGCTCCAACATCGCCCATGAAAACTTGTGCCGGATACGTGTTGAACCACAAAAACCCCAATCCCGATCCGGCTACAGCACCGCAGAACACTGCAAGCTCCCCGCTCTGGGCGACATAGGGAATATGCAGGTACTCGGCGAAATCAACCCGCCCAGTCAGATAAGCTATGACCCCGAGG
>JABHWT010000108.1 GCA_018657645.1 Halieaceae bacterium
TGTCGGTAATTGCCAACTTGTTCTTCGCGCCAGACGATGCCATTTTTGACATAGACGTTAAAGGCGCAACCTCTCTGGTAGCCGCAGTTAACGTAGTGGGTTCCCTTGGCCACCCTGTCCCAACGCCACTGCTTGCGGTAGACATCGGCAAAGCTCTGGTAGTTGGTATCCATGGCCGCTTGCAAGATACCATCCATTGATTCGGGCTCGTTGGCCTCTATGTGGCTGGTAAACTGGAAATTGACCATGCCCAACATGGCCGATCCTGCAGTGGTCTTGAGGAATTTTCGCCGGCTGAGTGTGTGTACCATAGGGGCTGTCTCCCACTACATTATTAGCCGGCTCATTCTGGGGATGAGGCGATGAGATCCACGGCCTTCTTTTTCCGTGCTTCCCGCTTCTTGCGCTTTTCCACTAGCGGTGGGCAGCGATTTTCATCCCAATAGGACACCTGACACTCCAGACAATAATGGCATTCGTTGTCGATAATCTCGCCAGTAGGTTTGAACGCCGAAATCTGACACTGGTGTGCGCAGGACTGGCAGGGCTTGCCGCACTCGCGACGACGACGGAGCCAGTCGAAAATTCGAAATCGAGTGGCAAAGCTCAAGGCCGCCCCCATGGGGCACAGGTATTTGCAGTAAAACTTGCTGTTAAACGCAGAGACGGCGAGCAGGGCGACCGCATACACCACGAACATCGGGTCGCGCATAAAACGCAGAATGAAAACAGTTTTGAATGGCTCCACTTCCACCAGTCGAGCGACGTGTACCATGGAGTCCAGGGACAGGCCCACCAGTGCCATGAGGATGAAGTACTTAATCGCCCAAAGGCGTTCATGCACCATCTGTGGTAGGTGATAATTCTCGAAACCCAGCCGGGTGGCGAGTTTGCTGATCAAGTCCTGGGCCGCGCCGAAAGGGCACAACCACCCGCAGTACACGCCCCTGCCCCATAACAGGATACTAATGGCGACAAACGCCCACAGCAGGAATACAGCGGGCTCGATCAACAGCGTGTCCCAGGAGAACCCACCGGATAGGCTTTGGAAAAATGCCAGCAGATTAACCACTGATAGCTGGGCCGAGCAGTAGAAGCCAATGAAGAAGACGGTAAATAGCAGGTAGGTCACCCTTACCCGACGAAACAAATCCGCGCGCTCGACCAGCCAATCCTGAAAAAACAGGATGGCCATCAAGAGTATCAGAGCCAGCAACAGGATGACGATTTCAAAAGCCCTGTCCTCCCACACAAGTCGCCATGCGGGAAGGTCCTCGAATACGGCCCCGGTTGAATCTACCTCCATGCCCGACATCGCGGGCGCTTTGCTACGGGGAATACCGTAGGCATCTGCCACCTGTTTTACCGACTTGTTGACTGAGGTGGCCAGTACCATGGTGGTAATGGTGGCGCCGCTAATGCCGTCAATCCCTACATAGCCCTCTCGCCCCCTGGCGCCCACTCGCACCCGGTCGGTGGTCTTTTTTCCGATAAACTGGTCGACAAAGGCTTTGAGGTCTGCATCGGAGATACCGACCACCAGAATGGGTTCCTCGTGGTGTAGAATTTCCACCGCCGATATTCGTCCGTCCAGGCCCAGCCCTATCAGTGTATTGATCGGTTTACCTGAATAGGCGGATATGCGTGCCAGGTCGTCGGTCACGAAGGCATAACCCAGTTGTGCGCGATCGCTGCGCACCAGGTAGGCTATGGCTTTGCCATTTAGCATTGTAATTGTCTGGGCGTTGGGGAATACTCGTTGCACCTGTGCCAGCGTCAGTTCCTCGCTGGCTACGGACACAGTTGCGCTCGATAGAAGCCACAGCGTCCAGAGCAATAAAACGGTTCTACGAGCAGGCATAGTGGCTTCCGCGTGGGATGATTTAACGAGCCCTTTCTGGGGACGGTTCATGCTATTACCAGTCGCCGCAAGCTTTGTTGATCTGAGTCAAACCTCGAGAGTCTATTTTCAGGCTTGATAAGATATGATTGCTTTTCACAGACTAATTATACCCTTGCTTTTTTCGTCAGCTCTGTTTGCCGATGCTGACTCCTCCGCCGTGAATGAACGCATTTTTGTGCCAAAGGCGGAGTTGGAGGCTCATTGGAAGGTCAATTGTACTGGCAGTTGGGCAGGTCTGGTAGCGCTGCTTGGTGAGACTTCCGTGGAGGCCTGCGCCATTTCACCCCATTTGCACCGAGAGCTTCGCCTTTGCTCCTTCATTTATCAAACCCCTGGGGAGGAGTCAGCACACAAGTGTCCCGATTATCGCGGTGCCACCGGAATTCTGGATAGCAATGCCGGTGACAAAGCGTGCACTGCTCTGATTATGTATCTGCAGCAACAAACTTCTTGTGGCCCAGGTGCTTGACTTGCAACCTAATAGCTCGGAAAATTGGTTTATTGATTGAGGTCAAGATACTCCTCGATGAGAGAGGTTATTATGCCCGGCGAAACTGAGCCTGGGTCAGTTCGTAGATTTTAGGAGAGAAAAACCATGTCAGATCAAGACGAGACAAATTCCGGCGATGTGCCAATGATGCAAAAATTGCTGGACAATCCCTTCCTTTTGCTTTTTTTGGGAGTTGCCTCCCCGGCCGTGCTATACCTGGCCTGGGGCATTATGGAAATTGTCACCATACCTGCACGTTAATACGAAGAATTAAACCAAGAATATAGAGGGGAGCAAATCCATGTCCAGTCTGTCGCCTCCAGCCAAAAAACTTTGGTGGAACGAGCCAATTCATAAATCCGAGTTACTGTGGATATCACTGGTCTTTGTATGGGGCATGGTGATGACATTCATGATGCCCTATTGGCATGTGGTGGGAAAACAGAATCTCGGCACCGAAACCTACGGCACCACGCCCAAGGCCTTTCAGGCTGCGACCCAAGCTTTCGTGGACCAATACGATACCGGGCGCACCGAGGGACCCAAGAACTTTCCAGTGGTTGCTCCGCCCGAAGGGGGCGATGTCTACCTTATGGCGCGTTTGTGGGATTGGTGGCCAATTGTCGAATTGAAGAAAGGTGCGACCTACCGTTTTCATCTGTCTTCACTAGACTGGCAGCATGGCTTCTCTTTGCAGCCCGCCAATATTAATGTACAGGTAGTACCCAACTACGAGCATGTGTTCTCGCTAACCCCCAATGCGGCGGGCGAGTTCTCCGTTATCTGTAATGAGTACTGTGGCATCGGTCATCACTTGATGATTGGCAAAATACTGGTAGTGGATTAGGGGAAAGATCATGTCGAATAATATTTTTAGAACGTGTCCCGACACCGGGCTGAAGTTTCACGGGCCCGCAGAAACCCTGATGAAAGTCAACGCTGTTGCAGCGGTTGTATTTCTGCTGGTTGGCGGTTTCTATGGCTTACTAGTGGGTTTGACTCGCTGGCAAGCGGTCCACCTGCTGGAAGCCTCAGACTTTTACATGGTGTTGACCCTGCACGGTATCAACGTGCTGATTTTCTGGATGATCTTTTTTGAAATCGCTGTTCTGTATTTCTGTTCCTCGGTCCTGCTGGGTTGTCGCCTTGCGACCCCGAAGTGGGCGTGGGTTGGATTTGCGCTGATGGTGATTGGCGCTGTCATGAACAATGTAATCGTGTTGCAGGGTAGTTCCAGCGTCATGATGACGTCCTATGTGCCGATGGAAGCGCATCCACTGTTTTATCTAAGTTTGATTTTATTTGCTGTCGGGGCCTTAATAGGATGCTTCGTGTTCTTTGGCACGCTGGTGATCGCCAAGGCTGAGAAAACCTACGAGGGCTCGGTTCCTCTGGTCACCTTCGGTGCTATAACAGCGGCGGTTATCGCGGTGTTTACTATCGTTAGCGGGGCTATCGTCCTGTTGCCGACCTTCCTGTGGAGTGTCGGTCTGGTGGGTGAAATTGACGTTCTGGCCTACAGATTAATCTGGTGGGCTTTCGGACACTCTTCACAGCAAATCAACGTGGCAGCCCACGTGTCTGTCTGGTACGCCATCGTTGCCATCTTGTTTGGCGCCAAGCCCCTGTCGGAAAAAGTAAGCCGTACCGCATTTCTGATGTACATCTTATTCCTACAGCTTGCCAGTGTTCACCACCTGTTGGTAGACCCGGGTGTGAGCTCCAACTTCAAGATGTTCAATACCAGCTACGCCATGTATCTGGCGGTGATGGCCAGTATGGTACACGGCTTGACAGTGCCGGGTTCAATGGAGGCAGCCCAGCGTGCCAGAGGCCATACGGCGGGCCTGTTTACCTGGCTGCGCAAGGCCCCGTGGGGTAATCCTACCTTCTCGGGCATGTTTATTTCGCTGGTCGGATTCGGTTTCCTCGGTGGCATTACCGGCGTGGTGATGGGCGCTGAGCAAATTAATATTCTGGTACACAATACCCTGTACGTACCCGGCCATTTCCATGCCACGGTAGTGCTGGGCAGTACCATGGCATTTATGGCGCTGACCTATTGGCTGGTGCCGATACTGTTCCGTCGGGAGATCGTAATGAAGGGACTGGCCAAGTGGCAACCCTACATTTTTGGTCTGGGTATGAGCGGTGTAGCGCTGTTCCTGATGGGCGCGGGCACTCTGGGCGTTCCGCGCCGGCACTGGGATATTGGCTTTGCCGGTACCGGGGGCATGACCCATGAATTTCCGGCGGCGGCCTATACCATGCTTGCTCTCAATGGTCTGTCGGTGATACTGGCGGTTGCCGGTGGTGCGGCCTTCTGTGTGATCATTGTCGGCAGCCTGCTGTTTGGTAAGAAGTTGGGCGATCAACCGATGGCCGAGCCCTGTATTGTGGCACCGGTCACCGATGAAGAGTACAATGCCAACGGCGGTAGTGCTTACGCAATACCGGGTACAATTGTGTTGGCGATGATTTTCTTTGCCAGCTTTGCCCTGTACTACTTTATCAATTGGAAATATCTGGCCGAAACCTGGGGTATCGGCTAGGGCCATACTCTCGGTAGGTTTTCATGCAAATGTATCTCTGGCCAGCTTTAGCTGGCCTTTTTCTTTCTATCCAGGCAATAGCGGCGGTTCCCGATCCGGATTTCGCCAGCTTCAGCCACGATGATGCGCTGGCCTACAGCCAGGCGGCCATTGGTAATGTGGTGGAAGGCATTGAGCTGACCCGAGCCGATGGTGAGTCGGTATCCCTGGCGGACTACCGAGGCAAACCACTGGTGATCAGCATGATTTTCACCAGTTGCCACCATATATGCCCCAATACCACTCGCTATCTTCAACAGGTCGTGCAAAAAGCGAAGGCTGCACTGGGAGACAGTAGTTTTCACGTGCTCACCATAGGCTTTGATATCGTCAATGATACGCCGGAGCGGATGATGCAATTTCGCAACAGTAACGGTGTGCAGGAGCGGGGATGGGATTTCCTGGCGGGTAATGAGGCCAGCATCGGCAAGCTGGTGCGTCAGCTGGGCTTTATATATACTCCTTCCCCCCGGGGTTTTGATCATTTAATTCAGACCACGGTCATTGATGCGAAGGGCGCTATATACCGCCAGGTGTACGGAATAGAGTATCCTACACCGATTCTAATAGAGCCCCTGAAGGAACTGGTGTTTGGCACCCCCGAAAGCCAGTCGGCGCTAGATTATTTATCCAATAAAGTGAGGTTATTCTGCACCGTGTACGACCCCGCAACGGACAGGTATTACATCGATATATCGGTATTTATCGGGACTTTCGTAGGCCTGGTCGTATCTGTCTTATTTGGCATAACCCTGGTCAAGGAGTGGCGACGTAGTTTGGCGGCTGGCAAATGAAAGCGTTAATGAAGAAAGGGTTTAACTGGCTGGATAGCCTGTTTTCAAAGGCATTTACGCCAGCCTGGAATCCCCTGTACCAGTTGGGCGCCCTGTCATTTTTCTATTTTTGGATAGTGACTCTTACCGGTATCTACCTGTTCATATTTTTTGAGACCAGTATTACAGGCGCCTATGACTCGATGGAGCGGATATCGGTTGAGCAGTGGTATCTGGGGGGTATTATGCGCAGCTTCCATCGCTATGCCTCTGCCGCTATGGGCGTCTGCGTTACCTTGCACCTGCTGCGGGAGTTTGCCATGGACCGCTACAGCGGTGTGCGCTGGTACAGCTGGGTAACCGGTATTCCTTTGCTGTGGTTGCTGTTTGGCTCTGCTATTGGGGGCTATTGGCTGGTGTGGGATATACAGGCCCAGTACATTGCGGTTATGACCGCGGACTTGTTTGATTGGCTGCCCTTTATGGTCGATCCCATGGCCGGCAATTTTCTCAACGAATCGGCCCTTAGCGATCGCTTTTTCTCACTGCTGGTATTCCTGCATATAGGTATTCCACTCGCCTTATTACTGGGTATGTTCATTCATATCAAGCGCGTTACAGGCGCTCGCACCGACCCGCCCCGTGGTCTGGCCGTGGGCACTTTGTTGGCCATGCTGTTGGTTTCCCTGTGGCAGCCCGCGCTAAGCCAGGCACCGGCCAACCTGGATGTGGCGATAACAACCTTGGGCCTGGACTGGATCTACCTCAACCCCTATCCGCTGATTGAGAGCTGGGGACCGGGGCGAACCTGGGCTTTACTGGTCGGCTTTTCCAGCTTCCTCACGATTCTTCCATGGTTGCCCTCGAGGCGGGCGCAACAGGCGCCGATCGCTGTTGTTGACCCCGAGAACTGCAATGGTTGCGGCTGGTGCCTGGCGGACTGTCCCTACGAGGCGGTGAGTCTAAAGGTGCACGATTTCAAAAAAGGCCACAAGCAGTCGGTGGTAGACCCCGATTTATGCATAAGTTGCGGTATTTGTGCCGGCGCCTGTCCTACCTCGTCGCCCTTCAGGCACGTGGATGAATTGGTAACCGGTATCAGTCTACCGGACTTTCACATCAAGGAGCTGTTATCCGTTACCGAAAACAGGTTGCGCACGCTGTCTTCCGCTGGTCCTCGTATCATGGTCTATGGCTGCGATCATGGTAGTGCTGTAGACGAGCTGGCGTCTCCCAGCGTGGCCTCTGTTAGCCTGGCCTGCACCGCACAGCTACCTCCCGCATTTATCGACTATGTGCTGCGCAAGGACTTGGCCGATGGAGTGATGATCAGTGGTTGCTGCGAGGTGGATTGCCACTATCGGCTGGGCAATACCTGGTTCGACAAACGGTTTAGCCAGGAGCGGGTGCCAGTATTGCGTGCCCGAGTGCCCCGCGAGCAGATACGCCTCCGCTGGCTGGGTGCCCAGGGTACGGCCCAATTAGCCAGGGAGGTGGCTCAGTTCCAAATGGCGTTGCGGAAAAAAGAGCCCGCGGCTGAAGAGGAGCTGAGCAATGATTAATGCGCGTCGCTACCTGGCCCAGGCCCTGCTGTATGCCCTGTTTTTTCTGCCCCTGGTCTACTTGTCCCAGCAGCCGGATTACCGTCACATGGACGAGCATATGGCCGTACTTAAACTTGCCGTACGCCACGCGGGGGCGATCATTGGCGAATGTACGGCATTGAGCGAGGCTGATTTCGCCAATCTTCCGGCCAATATGCGGCGTCCAGAGGTCTGCCCCCGAGAGCGCTCGCCGTTGCAACTGGAATTGATTATTGACGGGAAGTTACTGTACCGGGAAACAGTTCCCCCCTCTGGCCTGCATAAAGATGGGATTTCCAGCATGTATCGGCGGGTTGTCGTGCCGGCCGGGGCGCATCACGTGCAATTATTGATGAACGATAATGTGGCCATCGAGGGAGCGACATGGCAGCTTGACCAGAACATACAATTACGCCCAACTCAAGTAATAGTGGCCAGTTTCAAAGAAGGATTCAGGCTACAGTGAAACCGGGGCAGGATTACCGTCTCGAGGTTCCATCGGGCTCACGTCGCCTGCTGGCTCTGGGTTGGCTCTGGCTTTGTGTGATGGCCCTGCTGGGTGCAGGCGTCTTTTCCCTGTTGTTGGTGGTATCGCGTACCCCTTATGTGTCGGATATTATTCCGTGGATTGATTTTTTTCACTCTGCTTTAGTCGTCCACGTCGACCTGTCGGTGTTGGTGTGGAGCCTGTCATTTGGTGGCATTCTGTGGAGTCTGAACCAGCGCGAGGGAAGGTCTTATTTGGCCTGGATTGCCCTGCTGCTGGCTAGCCTCGGTTCGATTATCATTATCATTTCGCCCTTCGTGCGCGATGCACAACCGCTGATGAGTAACTATGTCCCGGTGTTGCAGCACCCGCTGTTCTTTTCTGGACTGCTGTTGTTTGCCCTGGGATTTACCCTGTTGGTGTGCAATAGCATGATCTTCATGACCCCCGTGGGATCGTGGATAAGCGCCCAGGGAGCACTGCGTTTTGGGCTCAACGCGGCTGCTGTCACTGCGGCTGTGGCCTTGATCTGCTTTGCCTGGTCCTATATTCAGCTGCCTGATCACGTGGAGGGACGGCCCTTTTTTGAATTACTGTTCTGGGGTGGCGGTCACGTATTGCAGTTCACCTATGCTTTGTTGATGCTGTTGTGCTGGCTGTGGTTGTCAGATGCAGCGGGCCTGCAACTGCCTATCACACCCAGAGTGGTTCTTGTTATCCTGTTTGTGGGCCTGGCCTGTGTGTTTATTTCGCCGCTGATATACCTGGCGTTCCCCATTACGGCTCCGGAGCATGTGAAACTGTTCACCTGGTTAATGCGCTGGGGAGGGAGTCTGGCCACACTGCCCCTGGCCGTGGCCATCATCATTGCGTTGTTGGCCTATCGCGGGACGAGTCAGGAGGAGCGGTTGGCGCGCTCGGCGCTGCAGTGTTCGCTGTTTCTGTTTGGTATAGGCGGCTTGATTGGCTTCATGATCTCCGGTAGTAATGTCACTATTCCGGCCCACTATCACGGCTCCATTGTTGGAGTAACCCTGGCACTAATGGGTGTGTGCTACCTGCTGCTGCCGAAGCTGGGGTATCCACTGCGCGATATGAAAACGGCGATTTGGCAGCCGGTTATTTATAGCGGTGGTCAATTAATGCATGTGGCGGGGCTGGTCTGGTCCGGTGGCTACGGCGTGCAGCGCAAGGTGGCTGGGGCCGAGCAGGGACTAGATTCCATCGAGCGCGTATTGGGTATGGGTCTAATGGGTTTCGGGGGGTTGGTATCCTCCATCGGTGGTCTGCTGTTCCTGATTGTTGTCTTGCGGGCTCTCACTTCTTTCAATCAGAGTGCGGACCAGGCTGAAGGTCGGTACCGATAGTGACAGAATGATCACAAAGAACACTATATTGCGTTGTGGTAGAACGTCGCCGTGCATTCTTTCCAGTCTGGTGAGTATCTGGCCAGTGACCAGGTAGAGTAAAATACCGACCCCGGTAAACAGAACAATTTCCACAATAGATCTCCTCGTTATTAAGCGGGGAAATAGTGCATTAAGCGGAGCGACAAGACAATGATTAGCGGCAAGAAAATACAATGCCAGTACTGGCAGAGCGGCGTTCTGCTTTTTTTGGTTCTGGTATTGGCCGGTTGCAGTGAGCAACGGCCCGAGGCCAGGGAAGCCCCAGATTTCAACCTGCTATCGCTGACCTCAGACCAACAGATATCGCTGCAAAATTATCGGGGCGATGTGGTCTACCTGACTTTCTGGGCCTCCTGGTGCATCCCCTGCCGTAAGGAGATGCCCTACCTGACACAGCTCTGGCAGCGTCATCGAGCGCAGGGTTTTCGGGTGATTGGTATCAGTGTAGATGAAGATGTAGCTGCTGCCAGGCAGTTTGCCGAAGAATACGACCTACCCTATCCCCTGGCTCGAGATGCGGATCGCTCCATCAGCAGCTTGTATCGGGTGCCAGGATATCCGACTCATTACCTGGTGGACAGGCGCGGCAGAATCCGTTTTTCGGGCCTTGGTTTCGATGACAGTGATATCACTGCGGTGGGCCAGGAAGTGGAGACCCTGCTGCAGGAGTCAGTCGATGGAGCAGATTAATAGTGGTCAGTAACAGGCCCGCAGCCAGGCCATTGTGGAGAGTGAGCATCAACAATGGTAGTTCCAACCAGACCGTACTCACGCCAAGGATAAGCTGACTGATCGAGAATGCCGACAGGGCCACGATACTGGTTCTCAGTGGGGGTGCCGATTTCATTTTACGCACCATCCAGGCCAGATACCCGGCCGTTAATAACGCAAACAGGCGATGCCCCATACTGAGTAAACCCAAGGATTCAGTGCGCACCACCTGGCCTGTGCTATCAAGCTCGATTTCACGAAGAGGATTAAAAACATCCGCTGCCTGATCTGCTGCCAGCATACCCTGCTCGCATTGCACCAGGCCAGGGCAACTGGCCGAGGCATAATTGGCACTGGCCCAGCCTCCCAGCACTATTTGCAGCGACACCAGAGTCAGGGCGAGTAATGCCAGTGGTCTCAAGCGCGCCGGTAGGGTGAGATTGCCGACATCGACCGTGTGTCGCAGCAGCTGCCACCATAACAAGCCCAACAGCGCCATACCGCCGAGCAGGTTGCCCATGGTGATCATCGGATTGCTACGCGTGGGCGTGTAGTAGCCCAGCAAAGAAAGGAATACGGTAATCGAGAAAACAGCAATCGGCACCGCCACGCCGGTGGCTCTCGCGCTGCCCTGGCGCAGGGAAATAACAAAAATAGCGACGATAAACAAACCCAGAGTGCTGGCGATATAGCGGTGCGCTATTCTCGCGCCGTAATGCGCCATCTCGCGGCCCTGCTCGGTGAGAACCGTAATACCTTTTTGGAGGTCTGGATTCAATTGCGCATAGCAAGCGGGCCAGTCGTGGCACCCGACTCCCACTTCTGCCAGGCGAATATAGGCGCTCAGAACAATGGTTAACAGGGTCATCAACAGCGACAGTGTGATCAGAGAGCGAAAGATTGACATGAACTCCTAGAGTTGGAGGAGGCCCAAGAATAAACAATCCTGAATGAAACACAAGAACAGGGTAACTGTTTACGCCGCTCATGCAGAGGAGCCAAAGCCAGGAATTCAGGCATACTGGCAAGGTCGCAGGTTTACTGTGGAAGAAGTGGCGGGCTTGATCTGGTGTACTTAAGAGGTTATAGCACCGCGTAAAATCAACCATAAAGCTGAGGCAGCTCTGGATCGGAACTTGCACTATTTAGAAGACGTCTTTACTATCACGGCGAGTATCAGGATAAAAAAACAAAATTTAAGGTGAAATAGCGTCATTTTCCGTTCGCGCTGTGGCAGTGTGTCTGTTGGTGCTGTCTGTGCAGGCCTGCAAATTGGAAATACAGGTTCCTGCCAATGGATGGGTGGGACCGAATTCCCAGCCCACTGCAGCGATTCCAAATTGTGGACCCAATAAGACATGCACCATCGATGTGCGTGATCTTTCGCTCAATGTAGAATTTACTGCGCACCCAAACCAGGGGTTTACTTTTGTCTCCTGGAAAAGAGGGAGAGGGGGATTCTTTTGCGGTGGTGTCACTACGCCCTGCCTGCTCGATTTTCCCAACAAGTGGTCGAACTGGGGTAGCTCCACCAATCCCAAAGAAGTGAACTTCTTTAACGCGCTGCAGGCCGTACTGGCCAATGACAATCGGGTTTTCTTTCTGGTGCCGGTATTTAATCAGATACCCGTGGTGAATGCAGGGGCAGATGTAGAGGTACCTACAGGCAATATCGTAACGCTCACCGGTAATGTCAACGATGATAACACCAACCTTAGTTATACCTGGGTCCAGATTTCGGGCTTGCCGGTCAACCTGACATCGACCAATGGCATTGAAACGTCTTTTACTTCCGTCGGTACGCCAGGCAGTTCTTCCACATTCAGATTGACCGTGACCGATGAGCACGGCGCACAGGGCAGTGACCTTGTCGAAGTGGTTATAGAAGATGACTCGTCGCAGATCTCCGTGGTTGCCGATGCCGGGCCAGATATTACGGTAGGGGAAAACAACGTGGTTGTTTTAACTGCACGGGGCCCCAATGCCGCAGACCCACTGTCTACCGCAAGCTTTAGCTGGACACAGATATCTGGCGCGCCGGTCAGTGTTTCCGCGACAGCTTCCCTGCCGGCTAATCATCAAATTACCTTTGTTGCACCCTCGGGTGCCAGCGTTGCCGATATTGTTTTTCGGCTGGATGTGATCGACCCGGCATCGGGTAATTCGGACAGTGACACGGTTGTCATCACGCTGTTTTCGGACGGCGCAGGCGGGGGCTTGCTGGTAGACGCGGGAACTGACCAGGTTGCGTCGGTAGCGGACACCGTCTTTTTGCATGGGTTCTGGGGCGGTAGCGGCGGGGGAGTCACTGGAATCCAATGGACCCAATTGGGGGGTCCCACGGTATCCCTGAGCTCCACATCGAGCCTTTCGCCCTCATTCACGGTGCCCCCTAATGCAGCGGGACGCACGCTATCGTTCAGATTAACGGTAACCGATAGCCAGGGTACGGCATCAGATACCGTAGCAATAGCAGTGGTAGGGGCGGTAACCCAGGTGCTTGCAGGGGATGACATAGAGGTGGAAGTGGGAGGCCTGGTGATGCTGGATGGCACCTATGCCAGCTCCGGCAATATAGTGAGTACGCTCTGGAGTCAGGTATCGGGCCCCGCTATCACGATTAGCTCTCCGAGCAGTCTGTTCGCGGCCTCATTCAACGTGCCGTCGGCGCCGGTAGGGTCAGTCATTGTAGTGAGGCTGACCGTAACCGATGACCAGGGGGTGGAGACATCAGACACGATTGAGATCACAGTAATAGGGTCCGTCACCCAGGTGATCGCGGGGGAAGGCCAGGAAGCGAAACCAGGAGACCAGGTGACGCTGGACGGCAGCTATGCCAGCTCCGGCAATATAGTGAGCACGCTCTGGAGTCAGGTATCGGGTCCCGCTATCACCATTAACTCCCCTGGCAGCCTGTTTGCGGCCTCATTCACAGTACCGTCGGCGCCGGCTGGATCAGTCATTGTCGTGAAGCTGACTGTAATCGATGACCAGGGGGTAGAGACATCGGACACGGTTGAAATCACGGTGCTGGCCTCACCCGGTGCCAACTCATCGAGTCTTGCCCCTATTATCGACTTCTTACTTGACTAGGTATTGAGACACTTATGGGCAATCCAGTATTAATCGCAATAACCGAAGGGTTAGTGGAGTAACACAATGAAATCAATACGACTATTTTTTGCGGCCCTGGTTGTGGCTTATGCCACACCATCCCTGGCTGAAATTACGATGTCCGGCAGTGAGTACTCGCTGTTTGCGCGGCAAATCGACAATGGGCGTTTCATAGAGTTGAAAGCGCCTATTGGCGTGCTGGACAATCAGGCTGCCAACCTGGTTTGTGATATCAATGCCAGCTTTATTATGGTGAGCAGTACACCAGAATTTGAGAAACTTCATATGGCAATGTTGATGGTTGGCCAGACCTCGGGCAGCCAGGTGACGGTATTTATTGAGGAGAGTACCACCGGTATATGTACGCTGAGGTCCATGCGGCTGGGCGAGCTAGTACTGCTGTGATATTTTCTGCAGTGAATTTCACGGCAAAGCAGCCACCTGAACTTGAAAGGCCGACTTACTCTTCCAGATAGCGTTGCACCGCCGCTACAATGTCTGGTTTCCATTCGCTGTAATGCTGCTCCATTGCGGCAAATCCCGGGGCCTGTGTATTGGACGGTATTTGCTCACTATCTGCCGTTTCAGTCGAGTGCGGGGCGCTGAGCAACTCAATGGCTTCCTCGGTTAATTGGGCGACCTCAGCCAGCCCCACCCGATGCAGTGAGTGTAACGTATTCTTAGCCTCATCCTTTTCGCAGTCCAGGAGCCAGGGTCTGAAACCTCGATTAGTGACCTGCACATATTGCCAATAGATAGTGTGTGCGTCGTGCTCTTTTTGGGTAATGGCTAGCCCGGAAAAAAACTTCTTTGACAGCTCGGAACATTTTTCTTCAAACTCAGTTATAGCGTTGTCCATTCTGGGTTCCAGTGGCTCGTATCTGTGATATTTAGGTTAGGGCAGGCATTTTCTTTTAAACTCCGGACAAAATCAAAACTTTCGCCCATTAAAGAGAGGCCTCGTGGATAGGTCTGAGGGTTTGCCTTGAATGGCACTCTCGCTAGTGAATGTCCTTCCAGTACTCTTTCTTCAGCATCCAAACGGGGAGCAGCAGTACCAGTAGGAAGAACAAAACGTACTTGCCAAACCTCTCCCGGAAGGGTCTGATGGGTTCGGCCATGTAGACCATGAAATTAGTCAGGTCTCGCATTTCCATGGCAAAAGACTGCGGTTCAGGTTCAAGCGAGTCTAGAGTGCCAGCCTTAGTTGCCAGCATCTTTTTTTGATTCCAACTATTTGTTTGACCTTCCAGAGATGCTTGATAACCAGCCAGAACCCAGGGCATGGCGACGTTAGGCATGACCCCGTTGTTGTAGCCAGTGGTGCTCGATTTGTCTCTGGTGAAGGTCATTAAATACGTATATAGCCACTTCTTTCCGCGATAATTGGCCTCGAGGCTTAAATCGGGTGGAGCAACCCCAAATGCCATCTCTCCCGCCTCTTGTGTCATAGCAGATTTAATCGACTCCGTTACCTTGGTAACGCCATAACGCATTAGCGAGTTGATCTCCTGTTCGGAGAACTCGAGGTCCCTGGCAACCCTTTCAAAGCGCATATACTTACCGGCATGGCAGGAAGCGCAATGATTCATGTAGAGTTTTGCCCCATTGCGCAGTGATGCCTTGTCGTGAATGTCATTACCTGGGTCTTGTAAATTTATAGAGTTTTCCGCGGCCTGTGTCGGGACAGACACCGATACCAGGGCGATGACCGCCGCTGATATTCTAAGCCAGCTTGTCCAGCGCTTCATCGATCTGCCCCTATGCGTTCTGGTACAGTTTTGCAGCTTTCCCACCGCGTATAAAAGGGCATCAGAAAAAAGTATGAGAAATAGATGATCGTCAGGACCGGAGATACCCAGGAGGGGGCCCAGTCGGCTGGTTTCACCCCGAGCACGCCCAGACACAAGAAACTGATGGTCCATATCATCAGGAAGGCTTTGCTTATTCTGCCTTTATAACGCATGGAGTTCACCGGGCTACGGTCCAGCCACGGGAGGAAGAAGACGATGAGAATGGCACCGCCCATTACAATTAACCCCCAGAATTTTGCATCCAGGTAGAGAAAGTCAACGGTGACAGCCCTGAGCATTGCGTAGAACGGGGTGTAGTACCAGACAGGAGCGATGTGATCTGGTGTACTCAGATTGTTGGCAGGTACGTAATTAGGGGCCTCGATAAAGAAGCCGCCGCCACCCGGGAAAAAGAAGACGGCCGCAAAAAAAAGCATCAGAAAAATTACAACCGGTATCAGATCGTGCACGGTGTAGTAGGGGTGAAAGGGAATGCCGTCTTTGGGTATACCCTGTTCATCCTTAACGGCTTTTATATCAATGCCATCAGGATTGTTTGAACCGACCTGATGCAGCGCAATAAGGTGCAGATAAACACCGAGGATGATAATCAGGGGCACCAGTGCTACGTGAAAAGCAAAGAACCGGCTCAGGGTGACGCCACTGATCATGAAGTCGCCCTGTACCCATATTTGTAAATCCGGGCCGAAAACGGGAATGGCGCCGATCAAACTCAGGATCACCTTGGCGCCCCAGTAGGACATATTGCCGAAGGGCAATACGTAGCCGAAAAAACCCTCTGCCATCATCAAAAAGTAGATGAACATTCCTATAACCCAGACTAGCTCGCGAGGCTTTTTATACGACCCATACAAGAATCCACGATAGATATGTAGGTACACGACAATAAAGAAGAACGAAGCGCCCACTTCGTGCATGTAGCGGATAATCCAGCCCGATTCGACATCGCGCATAATGTACTCGATGGAGTCGAAGGCCTCCTCGACAGTGGGGGTGTAGAACATGGTGAGCCAGATACCACTGAGCAGTTGATTGGCAAAGACAAGCATGGCTAGCACACCAAAGAAGTACCAGGCGTTGAGATTCTTCGGCGCGTAGTATTCACTCATGTGTGTCTTATAGGCCTTGGTCACCGGCAGCCGATAATCAATCCAAGCCATCAAGTCACTGGCTTTTTTCCTGATGTTCATCAGGCTGTCTCCTCTTTTTCAGCGCCGACGATGAGCGTGTTGTCGTCAACGTAGTGATGCGGCGGAACTTTGAGGTTTGTGGGGGCAGGCACCCCCTTATAAACACGGCCGGCAAAATCGAATTTGGAGCCGTGGCAGGGACAGAAAAAGCCGGTGAAGCCTTCCTCGTTCTTATTGGGTCTAAATTTTGGTGTACAGCCCAGATGCGTGCAAAGACCTTCGACCACCAGAAATTCAGGTTTTATAGAGCGATTGTCATTTTTTGCGTAGACCGGCTGCTGATCATCTTCCGAGGAAGGATTACGCAGTTGCTCGTCGAGACTCTCGAAGGATTCGAGCATTTCTCGAGATCTTTTGAGGACATAGATAGGACGACCACGCCACTCCTCGACAACCATTTCTCCCTCCGAGATTTTGGTCAAGTCGATGCTGATAGGCGCGCCAGCTGCCATGGCACGGGCACTGGGGCTCCAGGATTTAACGTAGGGGGTCATTAATCCTGCGCCGCCTGCAGTGAACAGCGCGCAGGTGGTTCCTGTCAGAAAGGATCTACGCCCGTCGCTAGGGGCGTCATCAAAACTCTCATTACTCATTATATTGTCTCACTATCTATTTCGAAGCGCCCACCCGGAGGGCAGTAACTCATTCGATGTGTAGAGAATGGACTGGCCCTATGGTAAGAGCAGCAATATCTGTTTCATCAATAAGTTGGATTCAGGTCGGTATAATCTGCCTTCAGATACTATTGCATACTAATATAGTATGCTATGAATTGCCATCAATTCTCCACTGGATATTGGCCAGGAAGAATCAAGGAGCGAGTAAGAAGTATGTAATGCGGGTGGCCTATTCGGGGCCGGAGATAGGTAGGGCAGTGTTAGAGCAGATGCTTCTCACCGGTAGCGATGTCCCTGACAGAAACAGACTGCAACATAGCGGTAATTCGCTGGTTTAACTCGCACCACTTTTGCTTCAATGTGCAACTCTCCCGCAAAAGGCAAACGCCTTTATTCTGACTCTGTAGGCATTTGGTGAGTTCAATAGGGCCATCTATGGCCTGGATGACATCGGCGATACTGGTGCTATCTGCAGACTGTGTGAGTTTGTAACCGCCCCTGCTGCCTCGGTAGGATGAAATGACTGTTGCGTCGACCAGTAGTTTGAGAATTTTGCGTACTGTGGCCAGCGGTATAGCCGTACGTTGGGCTATTTCCCGGGTTGTCAGCAACTCCTGCGAATCGACCAAGTTGCAAACAATAACCAGTCCGTAGTCGGCCAGCAGCCCAATTTGTAACATGGTGTTGAAACCCCAAGGCCTTGAATGCGAAAGCTAATACCGCGCCCAGTAGCATAATAATCAGTTCAGGGAAGAATAGGCGCGATGATCCCGTAAGTCCACCGCGATAATACGATCAGCTGCTAACGAAGTGAATATTCTTAGCCGCCAAATAGGCGGCAATACTGAGCTTTCAGGCAAGGCAATTGCGAATTCGCCTGGAATACGCTGGATTCGTTCGGCTACGAGAAGTTTATAGGCCAGAATTGTCCAGGTGCGTCAGGCGTATCCGTTGCTGCGGAACCACTCCACGGCATCCTGTATTGCAATATCTATGGGAGTCTGTGGTAGGCCCAGTTCCTTCACCGCCTTGCTTGCGTCGATGTAAAAGTGTTCCATGGTGAAGGCGCTGTTCTTCACCGTGGTGATGGGCGCCTTGCCTGTGATTTTGCTGAACAATTCGGCCAGGCGAGCGACGCGCAGCATGGTTTTGCGGGAAATCTCTTTGGCTGCTACGTTGTCCACACCTGCAATTTTGCCCACTCGTTGCAGGAACTCGCGGTTGCTCATATTGTTCTGGGCGTTGCCGAGTATATAAGACTCACCGATTCGTCCTTTGGCCATGGCCAGGATATGGCCCGCGGCCACATCGCGCACATCGACAGGGCATACACCTCCATCCCAGTAGTTCTTCATCTGGCCTTTGAGGGCACCGATTATCATGGTTCCGGTAGGCGTTGGCATGCGATCACCTGGGCCGAAGGGCAAGCCGGGC
This sequence comes from Halieaceae bacterium, assembly GCA_018657645.1. Taxonomy (GTDB): domain Bacteria; phylum Pseudomonadota; class Gammaproteobacteria; order Pseudomonadales; family Halieaceae; genus JBALVT01. The sequence continues at coordinate 18,117 of JABHWT010000108.1, forward strand.
ATGACCATGGTAACGGGCAGTCCACCTTTGACCATACCTTTGACTTCCAGGTGACTGATGTATTTGGACATAATGTACTCGCTGGCGAAATGCCAGCTGGCGAAGGGCGTCTCTTCGGTGGATGGGGTGCCCTTGCCGTCGGTGCCAATGGCGGCAA
>JABHWT010000020.1 GCA_018657645.1 Halieaceae bacterium
CTCGATACCCTCCAGCTGCTCTTCTATCCTGATACATACACCTTCCTCAACTTCCTCGGGGGCGGCACCGAGATAGGGCACGCTAATGCTGATAATGGGTATCTCAAGGTCGGGGAAGGACTTCATTGGCATCTGGGGTAAGCTGACCAGCCCTCCCAGAATAATCAGCCCCATCAGCAGATTGGCCGCAACGTGGTTATTGGCGAACCAGGCAATGATCGATTTCATGATGACCCCGGGGACTCTTCGGCGATGGGGCGGACCAACATTCCCTCTATGGCATTGTTCAATGTGGACAGACAGATAATCTCGCCCGCCTCAATACCAGCCCGGACATAAACATCCTCATCGAGGATTCTCAGTATATCGATATCTCGAAATTCCAACCTGTTGTCGCCGTTAATGATATAAACCTGCCGGTTAGCCTGAATGGCGGAGCGGGGCACAACATACACGTTATTCTCCAGTCGGCCGAGAATTTCAGCCTCAACAAACAGTCCCACCGCAAGCGGTGGCCGCCCCTCTCTTGTTTTGTAGGGGGCTTCAACCTGGGCCACAACATTGATCATTCGGGTTTGCGGGTCCAACTCGCCCTCTGTGCGAACAATCACGCCCTCCCATTGGTGTTGTTTGCCCGCAAATCTCGCCCGCAGGATAACCTTTGGTAGCGGCGCACTTTCACCAAGGAGGCCAGTTAGGGGCAATTGCAGGAAAGCCAACTCTTCGTCGTGAAGGGGCAGCCGTACTTCGGCAAAGTCGGTGGCATATAGACTTGCTATGGAGACGCCTCGGTTTACGAACTGACCGATGTCAACATGCTCGGTCCTGACCCGGCCCTCAAAAGGGGCTGTAATCTTCGTTCTGGCAAGGTCTCGCTCCGCTCTTGAAATCTTCGCGCGCGCTTCTCGCAGAGAAGCTCGCGCCAACTGCAATCGGTTAAGCGCATCGTCGCGTTGTGATTCACTGGCAGATTGCTTGTTGGCCAGGTCCAGTTGACGTTCGTGAGCTTTACGGGCATTGGCCAGTTCGCTGTTGGCGGCCGCCAGAGAGGCTCTCGCCTGCTCCAGAGCCAGCTCATAGTCCAGCGAATCAATTTCCAGCAGTATATCGCCGCGCGTGAAAAACCCTCCCGAGACCAGGGACGGATTCATGCTAACGACTCGGCCGGACACCTCGGGAATCAATTCACTTTCAGTGCGGGGTAACACCGCACCATGGGTGATCGAGGACAGGCGAACAGTTTGCGAAGCAGCCTCCCAGGCCCGAACCAGGGGCGCATTGGACGGAGGCGGTATCTGGTCCAGTTTGGGACCAGTGGCGATAATGACCGCGGCAAGACCAACACCGCCAATCACTATACTCAGTGGGAGTATGAACTGCTTGAGCATTCTGTTTACCTGTACCTGCATCGATTCGCTCATCGTGCACTGTATAGGCGGTTTAGTTCAAGTCATCGGATGAATAAATAATTAGGGCATCTCTATCAGTACCCCCCCGGATGGCCGGCCATCGGGGGCCGACCAGCCGGGTAGGCGCTAAATAATGCGCTAATGCCTCCGCGGAGTTTTTGCCACAACGTGGTTACTCTCACCTATATAACAAGCAGTATCCACAGTGTCCCGGGGATCAGGAAGATCAGCAAATTCACCAGAGTGACAATTCCCCCATAGCGGTAGACCTCACCACTCTCAATGTAACCACTGCCGACATAGATTACATTGCAGCTCGAGCCCTGGGGCGCGATCACGGCATTGAAATTTGTTGCAAAGAGCAGCATCAGAGCCATTAATTCTCCGGGCACTCCGGCGTTCATAGCCACACTTAGAAACACCGAAAACAGCGCCAACATCTGCGCAGTTTGACTGACAAAAAAATAGTGAATGCCCACATAAGCCACTATAAGAAGAGTGTATACCCAGGGCCAACTCAGGTCCTCCACCCACACAGAAATAAAGCCACCCACCCAGCTCATGAAACCAAGGTTATTCAGGTTGGAACTCATTGCAAACAAGATCGCAAACCAGATAAGCGTCTCCAAAGCCCGCCCTTCACGGTAGATGTCTTTGGGCGTGAAAATCCCGCTCAACATCAACACTGCTATGCCGAGAAAGGCTATGGCCGCCTTATCCAGGCCCAGTGGTGCAGATGCTATCCACAGTCCCACCATACCGATAAACGTACCCGCCATGATTTTTTCCCGGACTAATAACGGCCCCATGTGGTTTAATTCATCCCTGGCCCAACGGGGTGCATCGGGGGTGTCGGTTTGCTCCGGGGGGAATACTGTGTACAGCACTCTGGGCAATGCGATGAAGGCCATCAAACAGGGCAAGGAGGCTGCCAATACCCAGGAGGCATAACTGAGTTCCACGCCATATTCTGCGGCCATGGCTACACCGACGGGGTTGGCTGCCATGGCAGTTAACCACATCGCAGAGGAAATAGTGAGGCCCGACATCGAGCACATCATCAAGTAGGCCCCTAATTTCCTGCGACTTCCCTCCTCCACTGCCGACCCGCTGTCGGTGGCCAACGCGTCGACAATGGGATACAGCACAC
>JABHWT010000010.1 GCA_018657645.1 Halieaceae bacterium
AATCAGGTGTTCACCATTCTCCACCCGTTTATCGGTGACTTCTGCGTGCAGCCGTATGGCGTCCCCCTGCCAATGGAAGGCCAGAAAATCAACTTTCAAGTTGCGCATTAAACCGTGATCACCCATCCAGGACATCAGTAACTGGGTGTACCAGTGCAGCCGCTCGTAACCCGCCTCGTAGGCGCCGGGCATACCCAGGTATTTTTCGCAGCGCTCATTGGTCCAGTGGATAGCCAGCGGCGGTTCGGGCACATTCTCCTCGTTGCGAATGGCCAGATTGGGGGATTCGTCCCACAACTGCATCGCCAGCTCATGGCCCACTAACCAACCACCGGCCCCTCGTAAAAACTCGAAGGCCAGTTTACTGGTCATGGTGACCGGCCCCTTGATCAGGTGCGGTACCTTGGTGCCGATCTCGACATCTTCAAAATAGAGCGGCTCATTGCCCCTTCGGTTCTTGAGATTGTGGGTACGATACTCCTCCCACACCGATTCCAGCTCATCCTCGGTCCAGACATGGCGCGACATCTTGTCGTATTTTGAAGCACCGGTGGCCTTTTTGCGGGAAAATCGATGCCAGGAAGTACGGTAGGCACCGACCTGATCTCCTCCAAGCGTTCTGGCTACAGTCTCGTATTCCTGTATCGCAGCTTTGCCGCCGGCAAACTTGCTGTCGACCAATTTGGCATCGTTGAGATGCGTGCTGATATTGTAGGGCTGGTCGGCCAGCATTTGCTGGCTCCATTCGAACTCGACACCACGCCAGATAGTGTGACAGCCCGGAAATCCATCGGTTGCCCCGTTGACGGTCTCGCCATAGGCCAGTAGGCCGGGCGGTATAACCATTTCCCCCCACTGAGATTTTTTCGCGTACTCGTAATCCACATACAATGGATTCATGTCTGATATGCCTCTGGCGAGGCGCATTACGTTTTCGCGGCTGACCAGGAAATTTGCCTTGCCGTAGGAGTCATCCCATGGATTCGGCTCCAGATAACCACGCTGCAGTGTGCCTTTCTTGCTGCGCTCAACGCCTTTTCTCTCCAGCAGTTTTTCCAGCGCCTGTTCAGTTACCTGGCCCCAACTTCCACTTTTTTCCTTGCTCATATATTTTCCTATGCAAATACCTTCCCCGGTTACCGGGAAGTCTGTTTATAACTTGAGAAAACGCTCGGCATTGTCAAATAACACCTTGCGCTTGGTATCTTCTCCGATATCCAGCGATAGAAACTCCTCCTTGCAGCGGCGCAAACCAAGACCATTGGTTCCAAACAGAACCTTGTCTCTACCGCGGGAAGAGTCCATAAATTTTACCAGCCGGTCATCGAGGCTCTTGGCGTAATAGGCGGAAATATCACCATAGACATTGGGGTGTCGCCACAGCATGGAGCACCACTCATCCACCCAGGGCCAGCCCGTGTGCGACAGATTAATTCGCAGATCGGGAAACTCGATAGCCACATTATCGGCCAGCATGGGGCGACCGCAGTCCGAGGGCAATACTTCTGCCGAGTGCCCAACCTGAAAACCCACGGCAATGTCCAGCTCTACACATTTGGCATACAGCGGATAAAAACGACGATCATCGGGTGGCAGGCCGAAGGATAAGGGGTGAAACCAGACATAGTTGAAACCGTATTTTTCAACCGCGTATTCAATTTCCCTTAGGCTGTCGGTAATCCGGAACGGGTCATAGCTGGCGGCACCGAGCAAGCGCCCCTTTGACTCCACTACCGAGGCGCCGACATCGTCTACTTTATAATCCATAATAAAGTCGCGGTGGTAATAATAAGACCACATCTTGGTGGCACACACCGACAGGTGCGTGTAGCCCAGTTCATCCATATCCGCGATACAACTTGCCACCGAGTCATGGCCCACCAGCATCTTGCTCATGGCTTTCTTTGACGCGGAGGACGCTCCATCAGGCGCGCTTTCCTTTTTCGGCGCATCGCCTGCGGGGGGCTTTTTGTCGAGCTTCCTGAATGTTGTTTGCAACATGATCTGGAACTCTTTGAACTCAAACGCATCGCCGCTGAGGTCGCTGCGCACCTCGTTGTGGTGGTTCATCATGTCAATTGTGGGATAGTCTTTTAGGTCTGACATTGTTATATCTCCATGGCCACGTGGGCGCCGTGCTGGGTTGCCTCGGCAATGCGCCGGGGAACCCAGGCCGAGCCCACCAGGTACAGCTTTTCAATTGAACCGTCCTTTTTAAATTCGTCGTATAACGAGGAATCGGGCGTCGAACCATAAACCAACACCACAGAATCGAAGCCGTCGAAGCTGTAGTGCCTGCCTGTGTGGGCCGATACAAACTCGAGCCGCTCGGGCTTTATTGCCCGCAGGCGCAGGTTTGGATGCATTTTGACAGCATACTGTTCGAGGCGACCCAGCACAGTACTGATGGAGTAGCGATCTATATCCGCGCCGACCTGTGTCCACTTGTGAAATACTTCTACCTGCTTCCCCTGCTGCGCCAGAAACTCCGCCACATTTGGCGTTTCAAAGTAATCTTCCTGGGAGATCACGGCGACTCGCTCACCGGTTGTAACCGCGCTCTGCAAAACATCCCAACCCTGAACCACGTGTGGCAAGTCGATGCCCTCCACCTCCGCCGGAACCCGCGGGATAGAACCACTGGCGACGATCAATGCGTCGGGGCGCAGGGCTTTGACCGCCTCGAAATCAGCTCTGGCACCCAGCTGTACATCAACCCCCTGACGCTGTAATTGATTTTCCTGGTAATAAATCTGATCTTCAAAGGCATCCCGCCCCGGTGCCCTGGAGGCGATGTAAAGTTGCCCCCCCAGTTGCTTGTTCTGTTCCAGCAGTGTCACCCGGTGTCCGCGTAGCGAGGCAATGCGTGCTGCCTCCAGCCCCGCGGCCCCACCCCCAACCACAACCACATGTTGCGGATTTTCAGCCGGAGTATATTCTGCCTTCCACTTCAATTCGTTGCCGACCACGGGATTAACCGAGCACATGGGCCGGCGCACCATATCCGGTGTTTTACTGTGTACCGCATCGCCAATACAGCGGTTACAGCCAATGCAGCGCCTGATCTCAATCATCCGCCCCTGCTTGGCCTTGTTGGGAAAGTCTGGATCTGCAATGCCCGCGCGCGTCATACCCACCAGGTCACAGTAACCATCCTGCAACAGTTCTTCAGCCAACACAGGGTCATTAATACGACCGGTAAATAGCACGGCAATACTCTTGTCGAGGTCTGTTCGCGCGGCCTTGCCCACGTCCCGGTACTGTGCGTGACCGTGGTAGGACGGCGGCACATAGGAGTGATCCCCCCAGCAGTGCCCCACATCGACATTGAGAAAATCCAGCAAGCCGGTCTCACCCAGATGGTAGGTCATTTCCCGCATTTCCATGTTGTCGTAGCCACCCTGACGACTTTCCTCGCCATTGACACGAATGCCGACTGCAAGGCTATCCCCCACTCGATTTCGAACGCGCTCCAGCACTTCGGCCACAAAGGCTATACGCGCCCTTGCATCACCACCCCAGCGGTCACTGCGTTTATTCATTGCAGGAGACAGAAATGAGTGGGGCAAGGTCTCGTGGGCGCAGTGAATCTCCACACCGTCAGCTCCGGCAGACTTCGCCTGCTGGGCCGCATCGGCGTAGGTGTTGATAATAAACTCGATCATCTGATCATCGAGTTCATGGGGTATCCAATCGTAGGGGTCGGCCACCGGCACAGGCGACGCCGCCATGGCAAAATTCAAATGCGTGAGCTGAAACACCGCGACCGAGTTCGCCTTGTGTACCTCGTCACAAAAACGGCCAACGGTTTCGATGAACTCGGGCATCTGATAAAGCCCATAGCGCAATGCGGCAACGCCGGTATTGAACTCGTCCGGCGCCTGAGGTGGAAGAGGCGAGTTGAGGATCCAGGTCTCGCTACCAATCCAGCCGGCCCCTCCCCTGGCCTTGGCCACATGGTGCTCGATAAAGCGCTCATCGAGAAAACCGCCCGAGGCAGAGGCGCCAATGCCGTTCGTCGTTTCACATATACGGTTGGGGACCGTCATTGAGCCCACTTGAAGGGGCGAGAAAAGTGTTTCAAACCGGGTGCTGGGGGGCTGATTGCTAGTCATGCGCAGCGGTTCCAGTAAGAGTCAATTGATATCCAATGCTTGAACGAATGCTTGTACCGACCAGATTCGCCTGATCCATTAGAACCCTGTGAGTTGTCGAGTAAACCAGTAATGGATTTATCGATTATATCGCAGTTGCGGCCGCTCCAGAGTGCTCCTGGACCAACCTGATTTACACTGACAAGGAGTATATCCCAGCAATAACATACAGGCAAGCCTGTATTTCACGACTCGAAAAACAGGGCTTAACAGGCGCCAATTTCTGTTACCCACAGCAGGGTCACATCCTCGATCAAGCGTCCACAATGCCACCGCACCGCCTTTGCCAGGCGATCTTAAGCGCTTTCCCGTTGCATCAGGTCGTTTGTAGAGCCGTCATGCGATACTTTTACTATTATCAGTTAAGATAGCGGGAAAAGCACCGCCTGTAATTCGTAAACCGGTCGCGGATCTCCTGTTCTGTCAGGCCAGTCTCCTCCAATGTGTAACCCCGCTTACCGTGTTTATGCTGCCGATTCTCCGCCTCCCAGGCAGCCATGGCCTGCTCACCACTTTGAGTCCATTGCCAACCGGCAAAATCGTAGATGCGCCTGATAACCTCAAAGGGTCGGTCACAGATATCGCGATAGCAGATGTCTATAATTCTATCGCTGGGCAGGGTCTTGCGCAGTATCAGGTGCCTATCCATGGCTTCTGCATAGGTTTCCAGAATGTCGTGCGAGATCAGCGATGGATCCATATCCGGCGCCAACATCGTCCGAACCAGAATCATCATGCTGGCCCAGGACACCATTTGCTGCTCAACCGGCCGGTGGGCACAGACAAAGCGGGCATTGGGGAATACCTTTAATACCGTGTCGATATCACCGTTATACAAAACACACTTTAAAATCCATTGCTTACCCACTTCATCGTTTTGCCACTGCACCAGCTTGAGCAGGTCGCGGGTCTCTTCGAAACAGCGGGTGGGATCCTGGCGGGATAACCACTTCATGTAAGACGGCACGTAGGTGTGTTGGTGTTGCATGATACTTTGATAGGAATGCTCCAGGATCCAGGTTTCCTCTTCTGCCTCGTGGGAGATAAAAGGGTGGCCGGCAAACATCTCGGGATTCTCCACTTTGAGCACTGCATTATCCTCATCCGCCTTGACTTTCCGCGGGTCCGGATCCTGCACCCGGACACCCTCCCAGGGCACGGGATAATGACTCTGGTAATACCTCAAGAAAGCCACGTTGGGGTCGGCGGCTATCATACGTTGCAATTTGGTGGTGCCCGTTCGCGGCAGACCGATGATAAAAACCGGGTCTCTTATCTCCTGCTCCAGAATCTGTGGGTGTTCCTGAAATATTTTGTGGGCGCGCAGCCGGTTACTGAGAATCTCCACCGTACGAATACGCTTAACCGCCAACCCCAGGGGGCTTAACTGTGCTTCCTCCTCCAGCGCGCGCAGATAGATAATCAAGCCCTCCATAAATGACTCATCGCCGAAGTCATCCAATCCGGTCTCTGCCATGGCTTCGGCGATAATGGACTCTAGCGCCAGATCGGTGTTGAGCTCCATCTCCACTTCCGGAGTTGCTTCCGTCGTTTTATCGTTAAGAATTTCGTTCATATTGCACATTGTCCTAATCAATTATTCGTCGTCTGTTCGAACTCGTCGTACTGCCGAGCGGCTCCTGGAATTTAATTATCGCTTCTTTGTTTCTCTGGGCTGAATTCTAACCATGCCCAATCCACCGCCGCAGCCGCAGTCGATGGCTCCGTTTGGCGCGACATGTACTGCGCCACCAAACAGGTTGTAGCGCATACCCTTGCCGAGCACGTAGTGGAATACCGACTCCCCACTATCCCAATCTATCCCCTCCAGAGTCGAGGCCCCATCTCGCCGCCCAATGCAGTAAATCAAATTGCTCGCCCCACTCACCGTGCAAACCCCCGGGAAGCTCATATTGGTTGCCCAGGACTGTTCAAACGTTCTTTTCTCGGGGTTCCATTGCGCCTTGACCCCGCCACGGGGTGCATAGCCCGGTTGACTGTAGGATGCCATTTGTGCAACCAATTGCCGATTGTAATTGTTCTGGTTGGGGACCTTCTTACTGGGTTCCATGTTGCCGAAAAAAGCACCGTAGCCATTGACGATGGGCGAGGCCTCTGCCTGAACCAGTTTATCCATATCATCGGTGAATTTTATCGGCATGGTCCCCGCCACACGCCGCGAATAGCCGGGAATTGCTTCCCAGTCGGCGGGTATCTCATCGCGCCAGAACGCGATCAGGTTTACCTGACGGGCGCCATCGCCGATCAGTACCAGTCTATCCTCCTCCGCTCCCCAGCCCATCAGCGTAGGGGTGGTGCCACTGCCGTTACCCACCTCATTGGGGTAAGCCGATGACCAACCACCGTCCTTTGAGTCCAACGAGAGTTTTTCTCCTGTCCACTGCACTCGATACATATGGCTACTGGTGACCACATAGATGCCGCCTTTGTCATCATTGGCAATGCCGTTGCGCACCGACAGCAGGCCGGGTCTCCGATGCTCCGGCAATACCTCTATTGCGGGTAGTACCAACTGATGAAATTCAGTGAACTGTCGATCCACGACCATGACGATGCCATTGGTGGTCACGATAGAGATATTGCCATCCTGGGTCATATTAATCGCATTCACAAAACCTTCGCCCACCAGTGACTGGGGTATTTCCCACTGCCGCTTCAGCACAATATCGGACTCCGGATCCGTAGCCACAGCATCACCGTATACGCGCAAAAACTGCCTGCGCTCCGTAGTCCCGATCGGCGAGTAGAGCACGTAGACTTCATTGTTGTTATCTATCAGGCGATAAAAACTGGGGACCCGATACACCAGTGGAATCCAGGTTTTCATCACATGATCGTAAAAAGGTTGACCGGTGCCGGCCAATTTGTCGGCCTTTGCGAGATACCGCTCTATCTCTCGCTCGGTGTAGAACTTCTCCTGCCCTGTTGTGAAGGTTGCCAGTACTTCCAGCGTTTCGGCATCCAACTTGACGACCCTGTCACTACCGCCGGACCAGATAACCCGGCGCCCATCCGGATACTTAGGGCTGTATTGAACCTCCCAGGCGTTGGCGGGCCCCAGGGGGACCCATTTGATCTCCTGTTCAGTCAGCGCCCGACTGGGACCGGTGAGACCCGCCTGGCCACTGTAGTCGGACTGCCCTGGGTCGCCATGCGCCATGGGCCACGGAGAGTCGGCTATATAGGGGTTTCTGGCAGGCGGATTGGGGGAGGCATGCAACCATTGTGCGGCACAAAAAATGGCTACCACCCAGGGTAGAAAAAGCAGCTTGGGTAAAAGTATCGGCATAGTCCTCGGGTTACTCCACACGGGTTAGTCCTGCCCTGGCAGTTCGGTATTCGGGGTCGGTGAAATCATTGCCTTTTTTATCCGGTACGACCACCCCTCCGGCATTATCCACAGAGCATAAAACAGGGTTTTGGCCAGTGTACCACTCAGATAGCGATGCTTTGGACGCGCCCCCGCCAGCGCGTGGCATATGTCGTTAACCGCATGCTTTGGGTCCTGGGCAATAATATCCAGGCCCTTAACATTCTGCTCGATATACTCGTCCAACCACTCGCGTGTCCAGCCCTGTTTCCAGATGCCATCGGGATTCAGCTGCTCCATTTTTTCCCAGGTGATAGTCTCCGACTCGAAAAATTTCATCATCATCGGCGTTCTCAGGGTTGAGGGGTTAATCACCGACACGCTCACCTCCCAGAATGACAATTCTATTCGCAGCGCATCGGCATAGGCGTCCACCGCAAATTTAGCGGCATCGTAGGGTGCGTTACCCGGTAAGCTGACGATGCCGTCGACGCTACTAACAATCGCAACCCGGCCCCGGGTGGGCTTTAAGCAGGGAATTAAACGCTGGGTTATCTCAGTTATGGCGAAAAAATTTACATCCATTGTGCGGTGATAGTTATCCAGGTGCTGAAATTCAATAAATCCGGGTTGGGCATACCCGGCGATATGGGCCACCCCCCATAACTGCCCACCACAGGCCTGTATCACCTGATCGCACGCCTCCCTGACGGCAGCACTATCGGTAATATCCAATTGCGGTGCCAGTTTTGCACCGGCCTCCAATGCTGCTTTGGCGCCCTCCTCGGTAAGGCAGAAGGCTATCACCGATGCCTGATCCTCGATGAGTTGGCCCATCACACCCTGGCCGATACCGGAGTCACAACCGGTAACCACGACCCAGCGGTCTTCCATGCTCAGCTTCTTTTGTCGGGCCACGAAGGAAACAAGACGAGCGACAACAAAACACCCGATAATCAGCCACCCAATCAGTCCCATTACTGTAATTGCCAGGTCCAAAATACATCCTCTAAACGAATTGTTCCGACAACGATAACTGTTTTTGAATGATATTCAAGTCAATCTTTTCACATGATCGCAATTTGAGAGAAAACGGGTAAAATGCTGTGCTGCACTGCCACCGGACAGGGGACAGGGGACAGGGGACAGGGATTGCGGTCGCAATTTCGATTAAAGACGATAGTACCAGTCGCGATGTTGATATGAAGAAAGTGCAGGACGAACTGCGTGCGCAGGGTGTCCGTATTGAATAAGCTAACCTGAGGCCTACCCTCCGCGGCATTAAATTGGCATCGGAGCGCCTTTTTATAAAACCGGTGTAATATCAGTGATCCACGTCACCGCCCTGCTCACCTCCCAGAGACAGTAACAGGAATGAAAACATGAAAACCATTACCGAGACACCCAGAGAGATTCCCGTGGTTGCCGAAACCGACGTTCTGGTTGTGGGCGGAGGGCCGGGGGGGCTGGCCGCCGCTCTGGCCGCTGCGCGAGAGGGTGCGGACACGATGCTCATCGAGCGCTACGGCTGCTTTGGTGGCACCATTACCCAGGTGGGCGTGGGCAGTATGTCCTGGTACCGCTCGGCGGGTACTGTAGATGTGGAGGGTATTGGTATCGAGTTCGAAACACGGGCCAAGGAGATGGGTGCCACCTACGCCCTGCCCGGAAGAGCCAGGGCAGGTAGCGTATTGCTGGACACCGAAATGTTTAAAGTGGTTGCCGATACCCTGGTTAAGGAAGCGGGTATCCGGCCCTTGTTGCACGCCAAGGTTGTCGACACTGTCATGGAGGGCGATACCATTAAAGGCGTTATCCTGGAAAGCAAATCGGGGCGCCAGGCCGTTTTAGCCAAACGGGTGATCGATGCCACCGGGGATGCAGACATTGCAGCCTATGCCGGGGCCCCCTTTGAAAAACTGCCAAAAAATGAACTGATGGGTGTCACCGTGCTGTTCAGTTGTATCGGCGTTGACAGAGAGGCTTTCTATGCCTACCTCAAGGCCAATCCCTCCACCTACAAGGACTGGGGGGAAACCTGGGAGGTAGAAACAAGCGGCAAGGAGGACCATCTACCGACCCATTTTATTGCTGAACCGTTCGCGCGAGCACGCAAGGAGGGGATTATTCCCGCCGATATGCCTATCGTTGGCTCCTTTGGACCCGTCTCTGATACTGGCGGAAGCATTACACTGAACATGAACTACATGTACGGTTTTGACTCCACCGATACCTTCGATCTCACCCGGGCCGAGATCGAAGGGAGAGAGCAGTCAATGTATGCCATCAAGGCATTGAAAGCGTTCGTACCCGGGTTTGAAAACGCTGCCTTGAAAAACTTCGGTATGACTCTCGGAACCCGCGACTCCAGAAAGATTATCGGGCGCGGACACCTGACGGCCAGCGATGTACGCGAAGAGGGACGTTGCGAGGACTCGATTGGTATTTTTCCGGAGTTTATAGACGGCCATGGAGTCCTGATTTTGCCCACCACCGGGCGCTATTTCCAGGTCCCTTTCGGCGTAATCGTTCCCCAGAAAGTTGAGAACCTGCTGGCTGCCGGGCGCATAATTGCTGGCGATAAAATTGCCCACGCCGCGACCCGCAGTATGATGTGCTGTGCACTCACCGGCCAGGCAGCGGGTGTGGCTGCGGCGGTATCGCTTGAGGATAATGTGGATACCAGCGCAGTGGACGTGAGTCGGGTGCAAGCGGTTTTGAAGAAACAGGGTGTGCGACTGGATTAGTACCGCCCTGCAAGTACACCCTCAACTGCTCGGAACCGCACGCCCTTGAGAGGAAGAGGCTACTATGAAGCTGCCC